>NZ_JAZETO010000002.1:0-551619 GCF_036864485.1 Alteromonas sp. S015
TAACAATTTAATCGTTCCCTAAACGGGGCGATTTAACGAACCAGAACGGGGTTTTTGTCCGTTTGGTTTTAAATATGGTTAAACCATAACCTATCGATAGGCTTAGTAAAATACGTTTTTGGTGTATTTTGCTCAAAGTTTAAAACACCAAATCGGGTTGCAGGTGAATTTGGGGTATTTCGTGAATACTCTTGCAACGAAACAGGTACTAAAGTCAGTTATCTCGTTGTGATTTTTTAAATAGGCTTCTTTTATTTTGGAGTCGAATATGAAGTCTCAGTTTATTAAATCGCTATACGAGCACATGATGCTCAAGCGCTATGCAAAACGCACTATACAAACCTATATAAATTGGATTTCAGACTACATTCGTTTTCACAAATTTCAGCACCCGAAAGACCTCGATGTTCTGCACGTCGAAGCATATCTTACTCATTTATCTACCAAACGCAGAAATGCGCGGTCTACACAAGCAACTGCACTTAACGCTTTAGTGTTTCTTTACAATAAATACTTAGAACAGCCGTTACCTTCCGACATGAATTTTGTGGGGAGCGGTAGGGAAAGAAAGCTACCGGTTGTGCTAACCCAGCTAGAAGTAAAAGCATTGCTTGGTAGAGTGCCTACCCATCATTACTTAGCGGTAGCACTTCTTTATGGAAGTGGGCTTCGGTTAATGGAGTGTGTTCGCCTTAGAACGGGCGACATAGACTTCGACTACAAATGTGTAAGGATTTGGTTTGGGAAAGGGGGCAAGCATCGAGTGGTAACGCTGTCAGAATCGTTGATTCCACTTTTAAAAAATCATATCAGTGAAAGTGAAAAACTTTTGCAACGAGATTTGGTGGTACCAGACTTTGCTGGTGCCTGGATTCCACATGGGTTGAGGAAAAAGTATCAACAGCGTAATAAAACGCTGGAATGGCAGTATTTGTTTCCCGCATCAAAGTTAAGTATTGACCCAGAAAGTAAGCTACTACGGCGACATCATATAGATGAAAAACAGATACAGCGAGCGGTAAGTCGCGCCTCAAGTGATGCGGGAATAATTAAGCATGTTACGCCTCATACGCTTCGACATTCTTTTGCTACTCATTTGCTGCAATCAGGAGCAGACATCAGAACTGTGCAAGACCAACTAGGTCATGCAGATATTAGAACTACTCAAATATATACACACATTCTTCAACAAGGGGCTAACGGTGTAGTCAGCCCGCTTTCTAATTTAGCTTTTTGATTTCAAATATGCGCTGCAACAAAAAAGGGCCCGTAGGCCCTTTCAAAACTTTAGAGATCTAAGCTCTTATGTAAACGCTTATACACGCTCAAATACGGTAGCAATACCTTGACCTAAACCAATACACATAGTCGCTAAGCCTAGGCTTACGTCTTGTGATTCCATTAGGTTGATAAGCGTACCTGAGATACGTGAACCAGAACAACCTAGTGGGTGACCAAGTGCAATCGCACCACCGTTTAGGTTAATCTTAGTATCTAGGTGGTCCATCCAACCTAGTTGCTTAATACACGACAGTGCCTGTGCCGCGAACGCTTCGTTAAACTCTGCAAGTTCAATATCGTCCATAGTAAGGCCAGCGCGCTTAAGGGCTTTTTGTGTTGCTGGCACTGGGCCATAACCCATAATTGCTGCATCACAACCAGCCACAGCCATTGAGCGAATTTTCGCACGTGGCGTTAGGCCAAGCTCTTTCGCACGGTCTGCTGACATAAGCAGCATGCCCGATGCACCGTCAGACAGCGCAGAAGAGGTACCCGCAGTAACCGTACCGTTTACTGGGTCAAACACTGGGCGAAGTGCCGCCATGCTCTCAGCAGTGCTTTCTGGGCGTACAACTTCATCGTAGTCAATTAGCTTTAATACGCCGTCAGCATCGTGACCTTCAACAGGCACAATCTCGTTAGCCCAGCGGCCTTCAAGGTGTGCTTTGTGCGCTAGCTGGTGCGAACGCGCGCCAAATGCATCTTGTTGCTCACGAGTAATACCGTTTTGACGGCCAAGTAGCTCGGCAGTCATACCCATCATGCCCGACGCTTTCGCCGTGTACTTAGCAAGTCCAGGGTGGAAGTCGATGTTGTAGTTCATCGGTACGTGACCCATGTGCTCAACACCACCAATCATGTAAATGTCACCGCGTCCGCTCATGATGCCGCTTGTTGCATCGTGAAGGGCTTGCATTGATGAACCACATAAACGGTTTACCGTTACCGCGCCTGTTGTGCGTGGAATTTGTGTGAGTAGCTGCGCGTTACGTGCAACGTTGAAGCCTTGTTCTTTAGTTTGCTGAACACAGCCCCAAATGATGTCTTCAATTTCCGCTGGGTTTACGCCAGGGTTACGCTCTAGTAGCGCGGTCATTAGTGCAGCAGATAAGTCTTCTGCACGCACATTTCTGAAAACACCGTTTTTTGAACGACCCATAGGGGTACGTACGCAATCGATTACGACCACTTCTTTCATTAGTTTTTCCTCCGGGTCTTATGCGAAATAGGATTTACCAGCAGCGGCCATTTCACGAACGCCGTCTGAGATCTGATAAATAGGACCAAGTTCAGCGTACTTGTCTGCCATAGCAACAAAGTTCGCCAAGCCAATGGTTTCAATCCAACGGAAAATACCACCGCGGAATGGAGGGAAACCTAAGCCGTAAAGTAGCGCCATATCTGCTTCAGCTGCGCTATCTACAATGCCTTCTTCCAGGCAGCGAATTGCTTCGTTTGCCATAGGGATCATAAGGCGTGCAATAATGTCGTCAGCTTCAAAGTCTTTCTTGTCAGCTACGTGTGGTGCCATTAGTGCATAGGCTTCTTCAGCTGGTGTTTTAGACGGCTTACCGCGCTTATCAACACCGTAGTTGTAGAAACCTTTACCGTTCTTCTGACCTAAACGCTCTTCTTTGTAGAAAAGAGTTACTGGGTCGTTGTCTAGGCGAGCCATACGCTCTGGAATACCTGCAGCCATTACGTCTGCTGCGTGATCGCCAGTGTCGATGCCTACAACGTCCATTAGGTAAGCAGGGCCCATTGGCCAGCCGAAGATTTTTTCCATTACCTTATCAACCGCTACAAAGTCAGCGCCGTCGATAAGTAGCTTACTGAAGCCCGCAAAGTATGGGAACAATACGCGGTTTACCAAGAACCCTGGGCAGTCGTTAACCACAATAGGGGTTTTGCCCATTTTAAGGGTAGCGGCTACTACTGCATTGATGGTTTCTTCAGAGGTTTTTTCGCCACGAATAATTTCAACAAGCGGCATGCGGTGCACTGGGTTAAAGAAGTGCATACCACAGAAGCGCTCAGGCTTATCTAGGCTTTCAGCTAGCTGGTTGATAGAGATAGTCGAAGTGTTTGAACATATGATAGCGTCGTCAGCTACATTGTCTTCTACTTCTTTAAGCACAATACCTTTTACTTTCGGGTTTTCTACAACCGCTTCAATAACAAGGTCTGCATCTTTAAGCGTGCTGTACTCAAGGGTAGGCGTGATTGCGTTAAGTGTTTGCGCCATTTTAGTCGCATCAACTTTACCGCGCTGCATGCCTTTACCAAGGATCTTCGCTGCTTCAGAAAGGCCAAGATCTAGTGCACCTTGGTTAATGTCTTTCATGATTACCGGCGTGCCTTTCACAGCGCTCTGGTATGCAATACCGCCGCCCATGATGCCAGCACCTAGTACAGCGTTAAGCTTAGACTGCTTAGTGGCGGCTTTTGCTTGCTTCTTACCTTTGCTTTTTACAAGCTGGTCGGCAAGGAAAATACCAATTTGCGCTTTCGCGGCGTCGGTTTTCGCAAGGGCTACAAAGCCTTCGTTTTCAAGCTTAAGTGCACCTTCACGGTCTAGTACAGAAGCTTTTTGCACTGTTTCAACCATTTTGTGAGGAGCTGGGTAGTGTTTGCCAGCTTGTGCAAATACCATGGCTTGGGCTGTAGAGAAGCTCATCATGGCTTCGTTTTTGTTTAGCTGTAGCGGGGCTTTTTTAACCGCACGACGCGCTTGCCAATCAAATTTGCCTTGTGCAGCGTCTTTCACCATTGAAAGCGCACCTTCAACTAGCGCCTCTGGTGCTACAACTGCATCAACTGCGCCTTCAGCAAGGGCTTTCGCACCTTTTCTGTCGCGACCAGTGGTCATCCACTCAAGGGCATTGTCTGCACCAATGAGGCGAGGTAGGCGAACTGTACCACCAAAACCAGGCATAAGACCTAGCTTAACTTCTGGCAAACCAATTGAAGCGGTAGTGTCTGCAATACGCATGTCACACGCCAATGCCATTTCACAGCCGCCGCCTAGTGCAAAGCCGTTGACTGCAGCGATGGTAGGGAAAGGTAGGTCTTCGAAGCGGTCGAATACTTGCGACGTATTGGCAACCCACTGTAATACTTCTGCATCGTCCATGGCGAATAGGCCAGTGAACTCGGTAATATCTGCACCTACAATAAATGCAGGTTTTGCACTGCGTACTACTAAGCCTTTAACATCGCCTTTAGCAAGTAGAGCTTGAGTTGCTTCGTCAAGTTCACTCACCGTTTGGCGGTCAAACTTGTTAACTGAACCTTCGGCGTCGAATACCAGCTCAGCAAAGCCGTCATCTAACAGGCTGACGGAAAGACTTTTGCCTGTGTATATCATTATCATCTCCTTCGGCATTGGCCAGGATGTTAGTGAAGTAATCCAACTAATTTGTAGGGTCGTATGCATTCACTAACGCGTTAGGGTGGCTAGATTCTTTACATAGCCACACAAAATTTCAACAAAAAATCAAACAAGCGTTTCAATTTGTCTAAGGTAGTGGTCCGATGACTTAAATTCAAGTGTAAATATCGAATTCAAGCTTCATTTCGGCATTGGTGGTTGTATAATGAGCGTTATTGGCGCAAAGCGCCAATCCAGCAAAAGAATAATCTACAATCATGTCAACTATGTGTGTAAAGCATAGCTAACGACAGCTGGCACAACATCTTCTTTGGCAAGGAGCCAGGCTGAAATTTTCCCTTCGTTGTTCAAACAAACGCAGTGGAACAGTCGCAATGCTGCTTTTTCAGCAACATTTTACAATCAGCTCGATTCGGCAAAGTTGCCAGCGCTAATAAGCGTTCGAGTGTAGAGCAGGGTAGGAGTTCTATTGTGTCTGGTTTTTATTTTAGTTCGTGGTTGGGTCAGCGCTTGCTGGCAAACAACAATAAATTGTTCACCACCGTTGTGGGGGCATTTGTTTTCTCGCTCTCTTCATTTTTCTCTATCGGCGCATGGGCTACACAGCCTTTAACACTACCCGAAGATATTTTCGAAAAGGATCGCGCTCGTTATCTGGAAGTTGAAAAAAAGCTGTTAACGTACTCGAAGCGAAGCGTTCAGCGCCTTGATAACGACATTTATGAGCTAGCGCATTATCCACTTTATTCTTATCTACTTAGACTCAAGCTAGAGCGCACTATGTCAATAAGAACAAAGCGCGAGGTTAAGCAGTTTCTGGAAGATTTTAATGGTCAACCGGTAAGCTACGGAGTGCGTTATAAGTGGCTTAACTACCTTGCTAAGAACGATTATCGCAGCACTTTTTTAGACAATTATCGCCCCGGCATGGGCGCAAAGCTAACCTGTATTGCGCTTAATTACCGCTTAAAAGAAGGTGAAAGCGAACACGCTATTTTGTCTGAGGTTGATGCCCTTTGGCTTCACGGGCAGTCGCAACCGGATGAATGCGATCCGCTTTTTGCTAAGTGGAAAAAAGCGGGCATGATGACACCCGAAATGGTGATAAAGCGCATTGAAATTGCCGCGAGAGAAAATAACCGAAGTATTATTTCTTATCTTAAGCGCCAACTACCTAGTGATAAGCAATACCTTGCTGACGCGTGGCTATCGGTAACGCGAGACACAAGCCGAGTGAATAGAACAGCGCTCTTTCCACTTAAAAATATATCGCATGAAGCTGAAGTGATTGTGTGGGCGGTAGAAAAACTTGCGTGGCGAAATCCTGATCTAGCGGGTACAGTCTTTAAGCGCTACAACGACAAGAAAGTGTTCTCTAAAGCACAGCAGCACGTTATGCGAAGATCAATCGCGCTAAGCTACACGCTAGACCGCCTTCCTCAAGCGCACCATTGGCTTGAACTTGCCGATGTACAGGGCGCCAATGAAGACGTAAAGCTTTGGCACATTTCTCATTTGCTACGCACGAAAAAGTGGCAGGAAGTCGTTAATGTTATTGATAGCGCTTCTGCTAACTTGCAAAAAGAGGAAAACTATCGCTACTGGAAAGCCCGTGCTTTAGAAGCACTTGGTCAAACTATGCAGGCTACTGTGCTTTATAAAGAGCTTGCGCAAGAACGCCATTATTATGGCTTTATGGCAAGCGCGCATATAGGTGAAATTCCGTCGCTTGCTCACACGCCAGCACCTAGAGAAATGGCAGCTATTGCCAGTGTGGCAAAAACGCCTGCCACCATGCGCGCCGTTGAGTTTTTCAGGCTAGACCGAACCACAGAAGCGCGCAGAGAGTGGTACTACTTGCTTTCCCATTTGCCCGAGTCGAAAGTTACTGATGCAGGTATACTCGCTTATGAGTGGGGGCTGTACGACCAGGCAATTACCAGCTTTGCGCGAAGTGGCTATTGGGATGACGTTGAGCGCCGCTTCCCGCTGGCCTTTAATGATGTGTTTAGCGAAAAATCGCAGGCTTACAGTATTTCAAAGTCTTTGGCTATGGCTATAGCACGTCGCGAAAGCTCGTTTAGAAGCGATGCTATATCTTCCGTGGGAGCGGCAGGATTAATGCAGCTTATGCCGGGAACGGCGCGTTATGTAGCGAAGGAAAAAGTAAGTCGAAACACACTTTTTCAGGTAGACAATAACGTTGAATACGGCGTCCAGTACCTTCGTTATTTAATGGACAAGTTAAACAATAACCCGGTGCTAGTGTCCGCATCTTATAATGCAGGGTGGCGTAAAGTGTTGGAATGGTTGCCTGCAAATGAAGCGCTGCCTGTAGATATCTGGATTGAAAATATTCCCTACAAGGAAACTCGGGCCTATGTGAAAGCGGTGATGGCATATCAGCATATTTATGACCAGCAGCTAGGTGGGAACGAAAATATCTTCCCCCAGCTTACCCGCGATATGATCCCATCCGCAGATGCAGTGAGTACACATCCGGTAACAGGTACACTGCAACTAGCGCCGCGATAGCTATCTAAGGTTAGGCGCGTACGGGGGCGCCTTTAACTAAATTGTTTTTTTTCCAGTATCGGAAACGTAACGTAAATAACAGCGCAACGGTCTGAGCCAGCATGCATGTCATGCTGGCCTCGTGATACACTAGTAGCTAACTAATGACTAAAAAGATAAGAGGGGCTATGTCGCAACATCAAGCAACCTACCAGCAGCATATCGAAGAGCTTCAAGCTAGAACTCGCGAAGCGCTACAGCGAGAAGGGCTAGACGGACTAGTTATTCACTCAGGGCAGGGCAAACGCCTATTCTTGGACGATAATCACTACCCATTCAAGGTAAACCCGCAGTTCAAAGCATGGGTGCCTGTGATTGATAACCCTAACTGTTGGCTGGTGGTAAACGGTGTAGACAAGCCTACGATTATTTTCTATCGCCCTGAAGATTTCTGGCACAAAGTGCCGCCAGAGCCAAATGACTTTTGGACTGATAGCTTCGACATTAAACTACTTCAACAGGCCGATGCGGTAGAGAAATCCCTGCCTTACGATAAAAGCCGTTTTGCCTATGTAGGCGAATATATTGAAGTAGCAAAAGCACTGGGTTTTGAAAATGTTAACCCTGACCGCGTGTTACATTATTTGCATTATCAACGTGCCTACAAAACAGACTACGAACTTGACTGCATGCGTGAAGCTAACAAGCTGGCGGTAGCAGGCCACAAGGCG
The DNA here is from genome assembly GCF_036864485.1 of Alteromonas sp. S015. Classification (NCBI taxonomy): domain Bacteria; kingdom Pseudomonadati; phylum Pseudomonadota; class Gammaproteobacteria; order Alteromonadales; family Alteromonadaceae; genus Alteromonas; species Alteromonas sp. S015. The sequence goes on from NZ_JAZETO010000002.1 coordinate 7,918, forward strand.
GCTGAGCAGGCATTCCGTGAAGGTAAAAGCGAATTTGATATCAATCTCGCCTATGCCGCCGCAAGTCGACAGGGCGATAACGATGTACCTTATACCAGTATTGTGGCGCTTAACGAGCATGCTTCAATTTTGCATTACATGCAGTGCGATACCGTAGCGCCAAAAGAATCACGTTCGTTTCTGATTGATGCGGGTGCGAATTATCATGGCTATGCGGCAGATATTACGCGTACTTACGCTCAAGACGGTGTTCAGAATTCAGCAATGTTCCGCGACCTCATTCAGGCGGTAGACAAGGTTACGCTGACGTTGGTCGATTCGTTGAAGCCTGGCGTAGCTTATACCGACATACATTTGTTAGCCCACGACGGCATTGCACAAATTCTTCACGACACCGGCATGGTGAATTTAACACCACCTGAAATCGTAGAAATGGGTATTACCCGTACTTTCTTTCCTCATGGTATTGGTCACTTCTTGGGTCTTCAAGTTCACGATGTGGGCGGATTGGTCAATGATGACAGAGGCACGCCCAAGCCTGCTCCTGATGATCATCCGTTCTTGCGCTGCACGCGCATGGTAGAGGCACGTCAGGTGTTCACTATTGAGCCTGGCTTGTACTTCATCGATAGTCTGCTGCGCGACCTCAAAGCGACACCAGCGTCTAAGTACATCAACTGGGATACCATTGATGCATACAAACCGTTTGGCGGCATTCGCATTGAAGACAACATTATTGTGCATCGTGACAAAAACGAGAATATGACCCGAGATTTAGATTTAACTTAATCAGGCTGTTTGGGATCGCTAGTCGCTAGCACAACCCATTTCCATTAGAGCAAAGAGCAGCGTTAGGCTGCTCTTTTTTATTGCGCGTTGAGTAAAAATGAATGAATGTACTATTTGCTTGTAAACCAATAGCGCTGTGTGCAGTACTTAGTACTGAATAAGAAACGTGCACAAGCACTTGCTAGAAAGGAGTCGTTATGCCACAAAGTGATATTGTAGGTTTATTGATAATGGCAACAGTGGCTGGCCTTGCCATGCCCACAGGGGCTATCTTGGCAACTTACAAAGGCATTCAGCCTAAATGGTTAGGGAAGGAATTACGCCATGGCATTTTAGCGTTAGGGGCTGGTGCACTAATTTCAGCGGTAGGTCTTGTACTTGTTCCCGAGGGCATAAAAGACGTATCGGTAGTCGCCGCCGTAATGTGTTTTGTCGGTGGTGCCTTTGCTTTTATGGCTCTTGATATTTACTTAGCGAAAAAGAAAACCGCAGGCAGCCAGTTAGCCGCAATGCTAAGTGATTTTGTGCCGGAGTCTATTGCCCTTGGTTCGACGGCTGCATTAGGCGGAGGTACCATGCTATTAGGCCTATTGATTGCGGTTCAAAACTTACCAGAAGGGTTTAATGCCTACAGAGAAATGTTGCCCAAGAACAAACAGCGCAGCACCAAACTCATTGTTATCTTTGTACTAATGGCGTTACTTGGCCCTTTGTTTAGTTTGTTAGGCTTTTATTATCTAGCGCAGTTTCCCGTTGTAATGAGCGGTATCATGTTGTTCGCTGCCGGTGGTATTCTCTATTCGGTATTCCAGGATATCGCACCGCAAATTCGTATGGAAAACCATTGGTTGCCACCCCTTGGAGGCATACTTGGTTTTTTAGTCGGCTTGATAGGTTTTATGCTAGAAGGCTAGCTTGTAAAAATGCGCTAGGCCCAAACGCAGCACAAATGCTTGGTTAATGCAGAAAACGTATATTTCTTTACCTGTCTGCAAGAGTTGGGGAAGTGCTCAGCCCATCAACAAGTTCAAAAGCCTACGAGGCGTATAATATTCTGGCTGTACTAACAAAAAAGGCGTGTTGCTTACGACACGCCTTTTCATATCACTTATCGACAATTAGTTATTTATCGCTAGTTAGCTCGTACGTTCAATTGAAATATATGCAAGCGCAATTAACGCCTCTTTGTACTCAGAATCTTCAATAGCGTTTAAGCTATCAATGGCCATTTGTACTTCTTTTTGCGCACATTCACGCGTGTAATCCAAAGCACCGGTTTCGTCCATAATGCTTTGGATTCGCGTTAAGTGTGGTAGGCCATTGCTTTGTTCAATTGCCTCTTGAATAAGCGCTTTGTCGTCGTCATTTTTAGCGTGCCACATAGCGTAAAGTAATGGCAGGGTAGGTTTACCTTCAGCTAAATCGTCACCTGCATTCTTGCCCATTTCTTCGCTGTCAGCCATGTAATCAAGTATATCGTCAGCAAGCTGAAAAGCAGTGCCTAGATGCTTGCCGTATTCTTGCATAGCGTGTTCAATGTGTTCACTTTGGTCTGTTAGCACAGCCGCTAACTGTGTAGCAGCTTCAAACAAGCGAGCCGTTTTACCGTAGATAACATCAAAGTAACGAGCTTCTGTAGTGCTGGGGTCGTTACAGTTCATCAGCTGCAGCACTTCGCCTTCAGCAATTTGGTTTGTGGCTTCTGACAGTATTTCCATAACGCGCATGCGTTTTAGACTCACCATCATTTGAAAAGAGCGGGTGTAAAGAAAGTCACCTACTAATACCGACGCCTGGTTACCAAAGATAGCATTAGCAGTCTCTCGACCTCTGCGCATGGTCGATTCGTCAACCACATCGTCGTGCAACAGTGTCGCGGTATGAATAAATTCAACAATCGCCGCAAGGGTATGGTGATCGTTGTTATCTATCCCCATGGCCCGCGCACTTAACACGGTAAGAAGTGGGCGCAATCGCTTGCCGCCACTGTTTACAATGTAAAAACCAAGCTGATTAATTAGGGCAACATCAGAGTCGACTTGTTGTTGAATCAGCTGGTTGACCGCCTGCATATCATCATTAGACAGGGCGCGGATTTGATCTATATCCATAGGCATGGCAATAAATACTTACTCTTACGTCTGGGCAATTATTGGTGGCGATTGTACCTTAATCACTTGTACTATCCACCAAATTGTCTTAAAAAATGACGGCTTAACGCATTTACGTGTATTTCCTGAAATACGCTTAACCCAGATGAAAGATTAGAAGGGTAACGTTCTTCCGTGAAATCCAGTTCGTTTTGGCCTGTCTTCCATGCATGCCGAGCACTCGACCCGTGTCATGTTATTACATGTAATTATAGGCACTCTTACTAACTTTTCCTGCAAAGACGTTATTTTTTAAAGTTATACCTTTCAAAATTGCGTTTTGCTGGCGAGTTTTTTGGTAACTTCCTTTTTTCCAGTTACTAGTTGTCACTAATTCAATTGTGTTGAGCCGTTTATAAAAACGAAGTAAAACTGCCGGTTCAGCATTTTAAAATGAGCTCACTATCAATGAACGTCACACGGCAAGGATTACGGTGAGGCTGCAAAGTAAATAACGAATGGCTCAGATCTGAGCCCGTCAAATTAAACATATTGATCAAAGCCAAGCGAGTTGTGAGCCGGATCGAACGCAGATCACGATCGTGTGTTTATGCGATCCCAATGAGATCAGTAAGCACGAACCGTGGTGTTTTTTTTCGCAATCGTTACAAATTGAACACGAAAGTCCCCCCATTTTTGTTGGTAGCAGTCATGGTAAATTTGATGTTTTTTCGAAAAAAATTGTGTTTTTTTCCCGTTTTCAGGTATTTGAAGCTGCATCAAATAGGCAATTGGGGCATAATTCGCCCCATGTTGGAAAAATAATCTATTTTTCTACGAATCGGGGTTGTGATTTACGGATGTTTCACGTACAATTCGCGCCCTGTTTTTTGAATTGAAGCGTCAGTGGACGCAGAGCGGAGTTAACTATGTACGCGGTTTTCCAAAGTGGCGGTAAACAACACCGTGTGGCCGAAGGCCAAACCGTTCGTCTTGAAAAAATCGAAGTAGCCCCAGGCGAAACGGTTGAATTTGACAAAGTTTTAATGGTAAGCAACGGTGACGATGTAAAAATCGGCACACCAATCGTTGCTGGTGGTAAGGTGACTGCTGAGGTTGTTACACACGGTCGTGGCGATAAAGTAAAAATCGTTAAGTTCCGTCGTCGTAAGCATTCTCGTAAGCAAGCGGGTCACCGTCAGTGGTTCACAGAAGTGAAAATCACTGGTATCAACGCATAATAGGAGCACGAACACATGGCACACAAAAAAGCTGGTGGTAGTACCAAAAACGGTCGTGATTCAGAAAGTAAACGCCTAGGTGTTAAGCGCTTTGGTGGTGAATCTGTTCTTGCTGGTAACATCATTGTTCGTCAACGTGGTACTCGTTTCCACGCTGGTGACAACATGGGTATCGGTAAAGACCACACGTTGTTTGCACTAAAAGACGGTAAAGTTCAGTTCGACGTTAAAGGACCGAAGAACCGTAAATTTGTAAGCATCGTAGCTGAGTAAGCGCGAAAGCTTCTCGCCGAACAGGCTTAGAAAAACCCCGCGCTTGCGGGGTTTTTTGTTTTGTGAAACCTTTCTTTCTTTTTCTGTTCTTAATTATTAGCGTTTACATTCTGAAAATGAATTAGCGCTGAGCAAGGTTTTACTTCTCAATTTTTTAGAATGCTGAGTAGACTCAAAAGCGCCGACGCGCAATTTGGTGTAAACTTAGTATTCGCATTAATAAGTTAATAACCCACGGCATTACAGCCCGGAGTGATAAATGAAATTTGTAGATGAAGCTGAAATTCGCGTTGAAGCCGGTGACGGCGGCAACGGTACCATTGGCTTTAGAAGGGAAAAATACGTACCTAAAGGTGGCCCAGACGGTGGCGACGGTGGTGACGGCGGCAGTGTATTTCTACAAGCCGATGAAAACCTAAATACATTGATCGATTATCGCTTCGAGCGCTTTCACCGTGCAGAGCGAGGCCAAAATGGTCAAGGCGGCAACTGTATAGGTAAAAAAGGTAAAGACCTTACCGTAATGGTACCAGTGGGAACACGTGCTACTGACAGCGACACTGGCGAAGTGTTAGGTGACTTAACCCGTCATGGTCAAAAGCTTAAAGTCGCACAAGGTGGTTTCCACGGTTTAGGTAATGCCCGTTTTAAAAGCAGTACAAACCGTGCGCCACGTCAAAAGACCAATGGTACGCCAGGTGAAATTCGCAACCTTAAGCTAGAGCTTATGCTTCTAGCCGATGTGGGTTTACTGGGCATGCCTAACGCAGGTAAATCAACCTTTATCCGCTCTGTATCGGCGGCTAAGCCTAAAGTGGCTGATTATCCATTTACCACTTTGGTGCCTAACTTAGGTGTGGTTCGTCAAGACTCACAGCGCAGCTTCGTTGTTGCAGATATACCAGGGCTAATTGAAGGCGCTGCCGATGGCGCTGGCTTAGGTATTCGCTTCTTAAAGCACTTAGAGCGCTGCCGTATCTTGCTTCACGTGGTAGATATTTTCCCTGTTGATGAAACAGATCCTGCCGAACATGCTAAAGCGATCATTGAAGAGCTTGAAAAATACAGCCCTAAATTGGCAGAAAAGCCCCGTTGGTTAGTATTTAATAAAGTCGATTTACTGCTTGAAGAAGAAGCCGAAGAGCGCTGCCAGCATGTTATTGACGCATTAGAGTGGGAAGGCCCGGTTTACCAAATTTCTGCGTTCCAAAAGATGAACCTAGATCCGTTGTGTAACGACATCATGGACTTCATTGAAACTCTTCCAGCAGAATTGGAAGAGGAAGAAGAGAAGAAAGAAGTGGAATTTAAATGGGATACATACCATAAAAATACGCTTGAAGCGCATGATGAGTTCGAAGACGGCTTAGGTGACGATCTCGATGACGACGACTGGGACGAAGACGATTACGACGTGGAAGTTGAGTATCGGCGCTGAGATACAGTGTTGAGAAACAATCGCGGAGAGGCCGTTGCCTAAAAACAGTTGTCGCGAAACAATTACTGATAACCAGTGCTATAAAGCAGCTTAAAAAATCGGTTGTCAATAGGTGAAGTGTCGCATAGTGCTGCGCAATACATTTAGACGTAAATGTAACTTATCACCAATAAATTATTCTTAGAACAACAGAATGCTCGCATAGTTGCATAGACAACGTGCGAGCTTTTTTGTCAATATCGCGGTAAATTAATCCTAGTGGTCTACTCGCTGCTATGACAGACAACCTTTCCATGTAATTGAGCGCGAGTAAATTTGCCCATGGCCTCTTGGCTTACAGGGTGTGCCTTGTTATCGCCTATTAATGTAAATGTACCGTCTTGATGAACATCGGCTACTCTTTTGACAATTATGCCGTAGGTATTGCTCTCTACAACCACAATTTGGCCGCAACGCAACCATCTGAACGGCCATCTTACTACACAAACGAAGTCACCGTCGTTTAGCGTAGGCAACATGCTGTGCCCTGTAACCCGCAGAATTTTAACCATTTACAGGTCGGGATAAACCACTTCTTCAGAAGGTGGATACGGGCACGTTGCTTTTTTGGTTGCCACATCCTTGGTTGCCCAGAAACGCTCCGCAAATTCATTCACTAACGAAAGTAGCTGTTCAGCTTTTTCTCTGCTTACGTGTTGCTTACATCCAGAGCCGGCCAGCATAATTTTATGCACGAGTTCGTTAGTGTCTGGAAATTTTTTGAACTGAGGGGATTTAAAGTAATCGCCCCATATTACCCTAACTTCTTGCTTTACTTTCTCTGCATGGGTTTCTTTTTCTGTGACTAAGCGGCTCATTTGCACTTGATCTGCGAATGTAAGTGTCTCTTTTTCGGCAAGTTCATTGAGTAGGTCTACGAAGCGAATAACGCTTAACGCAGCCAGCTGTGCCGAAAATGGATCGTAAATTTTGCAAGGAATATCGCAATGTGCGCTAGCCGTAGGAAAGGGATTAATTGCATTAACCTTTGAGAGTAACTGATGGATCATAATTCGCAACCCTTTACTTTGCTGAGCGTTTTTTAGCGCTGAAGTATTTGTAAGCTGCAAACCCACAGGCAGCTGTACAACCCACAAGAGATGCGTAAAACAGAGCATGCATGACACCGCTGGTCCAGTGTTCATGGTCGTGTCCTGCATGAGCGAATGCGCTTGAACTAAATACAGCGGCGCAAAGCATTAGAGCTGAGCGTTTAAGGTTAACTTTCATGAATTCTCCTAAGGCTTTAGTCAGAGTAGGGTGAAGTAGTTAGGCGCATAAGTATCAGTGCACCTACACGGCGAAGCGCAGTGGTACATTACTGTTTACGATGTTGTTCGAGGCGCTGATGACAGCATGAGCTCTGTCGACAATGGCGTTTCGGTGGTGCGGCAGTCTTAAGTGGAAGTAGATCTCTTCAAGCAAGCTTGTTAAGCCCATAATCTTAGCTGTCATTGCGCTGTTTTCTCCACCATCTACCTCAAGCAGAATAACGGCGATATCAAACGCACAGCCAAGGTATGGAATTGCTTCACTGAACTGACCGCTTTGCATAAGCATAGTGCCTTGCATTTCATCGCGCGCCATTACGTGTAGAGCCTGTTCTGGGTTGTTGTAAACCCAGTCTGCGTGTTTAGGGCATAGATAGTTTATTTGCATTGTAGCGACCTCCTGTATACACACTAGAACAGGTAAAACAATAATGCAAATGATAACTGTTACTATTTGATGGGTGTTAAAACCATGCTATTAGAGGCAATACACATTTAGTCGCTGATATTGCTATACTGCCGCGGTTCGACAATAAAAATGGCTTTAAAGGTAATGAAATGAAAATAGCAATGATTGCTGCTATGGCGAAAAATAGAATTATAGGTGCAGACAATGATATGCCATGGCATTTGCCCGCTGATTTAAAACACTTTAAAGCGATCACCTTAGGCAAAGCCGTCATAATGGGCCGCAAAACCTATGAGTCAATCGGAAGGGCATTACCAGGCAGGCCAAACATTGTTATAACGAGTAATGCTGACTACAGCTTATCTGACGCGACGGTGGTAGATTCACCAGAGTCAGCGTTTGAAGTAGCAAAAGCGTTAAGCACAGAGTATAGCGATGACGACGAGATAATGATTATAGGTGGCGGTACTATTTATCAGACGTTCTTGGATAGCGCTGACACCTTGTATCTCACACATATTGACTTGGCTGTTGACGGAGATACACAGTTCCCAGACTATGAGGCAACAGCAAGTTGGACGGAAGTATCGCGTGACGAACATGACGCCGATGAGAAAAACCCTCACCCTTACACATTTGTTACCCTCGTTAGAAACTAACCAAGGGCTTGGAAGTTACGATCGCTACGGCGAGCTTTCAACTTAAAATAAAAAAATGCCAGTGTTACGAAGCTTAAAATTTGAAAGCTTAGCAACACTGGCATTTTTGTTTTTTGCGCTATGCGCAGATACTACTTCATTTGGTCGAACAGGTTTTCTAGTGAAAGACCCTGATGACCCAACATATCGCGCAGACGGCGAAGTGCTTCTACTTGAATTTGACGAACACGCTCGCGTGTTAAGCCAATTTCTGCACCCACATCCTCAAGTGTTGAAGGCTCATACCCCATAAGACCGAATCGGCGAGCAAGTACTTCGCGCTGCTTAGGGTTTAGTTCCTCAAGCCAGGTTACAATATTACTTTTGATATCTGAGTCTTGTAAGCTCTCTTCAGGGCTAAACTCTTTCTCGTCAGCAATAATGTCGAGGAGTGCTTTATCGTTTTCTCCACCAATTGGCGTATCAACAGAGGTGATGCGCTCGTTTAAACGCAACATCTTAGTGACATCTTCCACGGGCTTATCAAGCGCTAGCGCAATTTCTTCTGCAGTTGGCTCATGATCAAGCTTTTGCGAAAGCTCACGAGAAGCACGTAAATAAACGTTTAGCTCTTTCACCACATGAATAGGCAAACGAATGGTGCGCGTTTGATTCATAATAGCGCGCTCTATGGTCTGGCGAATCCACCACGTAGCGTAGGTTGAGAAGCGGAATCCGCGTTCAGGATCAAACTTTTCAACGGCGCGGATGAGTCCTAAATTACCTTCTTCAATTAAATCTAGAAGAGCTAATCCACGGTTGTTGTAGCGGCGAGCAATCTTAACAACAAGGCGAAGGTTGCTTACAATCATACGTTTGCGAGAGGCTTCGCAGCCTTTCAGTGAGCGGCGCGCAAAATAAACTTCTTCTTCTGCGGTTAGCAATGGTGAAAAACCAATCTCGCCTAGATAGAGCTGTGTGGCATCTAGGTTTTTAGGTTGGTCATCCTGACTGAAAATGGCATCATCATTTTCTAGGTCAGCGTCGTTAACTAAGGTTTCGTCAGCTTTCATATCAGCTGGCATATCGATGACTTCTAAGTCATCTTGCGGTCTTGATTCTAAGGCTTTATTTGACTTACCCATCGTGAATCTCCTGCTACAAGGTTTACCTTATGACGTTTCTCCTTTGTCTTTTTTTATTGTTATTTATTTTTATTATTTTAATGGTGGCAGGTATTTCATAGGGTCTAATGATTTCCCTCTATACCTAACTTCAAAGTGAAGTTTTACCGAATTCGTTCCACTGTCACCCATGGTCGCGACTTGCTGCCCTGCCGATACCCATTCTCGTTCTTTGACCAAAATGGTGTCGTTATAGGCATATGCACTTAGGAAGGTATCTGTATGTTTGATAATGACCAGATTACCGTAACCTCTTAAAGCGCTTCCTGAATAAACCACTTTACCATCTGCTGCCGCTACAACTTTACTGCCTCTAGCACCAGCAATATCAATACCTTTATTGCCTGACTCTGACTTACTAAAGGTGTCGACTATTATACCTTCTGCAGGCCATACCCACTCTTGTACTCTGTCAGGAAAGCTTGTCGGCGTCTGCTTTGTGACGCGTTGCGACGACTTCTTGACCGTTGTAACAATTTGTGGCTTAACAACTTTTTCACTTTCACGATACGCCTGTGGTTGTGGGCGGTCAACCAAACTTTTGTCTACATTTGAGGTGGTCGGAGCTGTTGACTGTTTAGTCTTAACCTTAGGTCTAATAGGAGATGTAGCCACGTTTGATGGGGGCGCAACGTTTAAAATTTGGCCTGGGAAAATGGTGTAAGGGGCTGATAAATTGTTGTATTTTACTAAATCGCGATAGTCATTTCCGGTGTACCATGCAACGGCATAAAGGGTATCTCCCCGCTGTACTTTATAGGTTTTTTTTGTGTATTCTTCACTTCCATCTGAAACTTGGCTATTCAATAAAACAACGGGAGCGGGAGCGCTTCTTCCTGCGCATCCCCCGATGAGTATAAAAATAAATAACAAAAATCCTATTTGAAGCAGGGGGTTACGCATGTCATCGCAATAATAAATAAACGAATATTGCGAGGGTAACTACTCCCCATCCAAGTACTTCTACATACTGTCTTAGCTTTTTCTCCATGGCAGCGCCACCCCAGCGCATGAGTGCCGCGACCAAAAAGAAGCGCGCGCCTCGACCAACGGCGGATGCCAGTACAAACGGCAAGAAGGCCATTTGCAAGAAGCCTGCACTCACGGTGAAAATTTTATAAGGAATAGGAGAGAAACCAGCAAGAAAAACTACCCATACGCCGTAGTCTTTAAACCACTGCATTGCCGTTTCTATTTTGTGGGTATAACCCCAACTCTCGACAAGCGGAGCCAGCCAAGCATCGAAAGCAAAATAACCAAGCCAATAACCTGCGATGCCGCCCAAAATCGACGCGATGGTAGTAATGAAGGCAAATTGCCATGCCTTAGCAGGCTGCGACAGTGCCATTGGTGCCAGCATAACATCAGGAGGTATAGGGAAGAACACTGACTCTGAGAAGCTTAGCCCGCCCAAGTATTTTGTTGCGTGGCGGTGTCTCGCCCAGCGCAACGCCATGTCATAACACGGCTCAAAAAGCTTCACATTAGCTCTCCTGCTACAAGGGGAACAAATCGGACCGATTCAATAGTCGATGTTTTTAGCTCACCCTCAATCCTATCAATACACAGTAACGATTGTTGCTCGTTACCTACGGGAATAATCAACCGCCCGCCTTCTTTAAGTTGATCGCACAAATCCTGTGGAAGGCTAGCGGCAGCAGCAGTGACGATAATAGCATCATAAGGTCCTTTGGACGCCCAACCTTTCCAACCATCACCGTGTTTCATTGCAATATTGTGAAGGTCGAGCTGATTCATCCGACGTTTCGCTTGGAACTGCAATGATTTGATACGTTCAACACTGAATACTTTGGCAAAAAGCTGCGCAAGAATAGCGGTCTGATAACCAGAGCCCGTGCCTATTTCTAGTACTTTTTCGGGTTTATTAGGGCTATCCAGCAACAACTCTGTCATTTTCGCTACAATATAGGGCTGCGAAATGGTTTGGCCCTGACCTATCGGCAATGCCGTATTTTGATAGGCCTTATGTTTCAGCGCATCGGGTAAAAAGCTTTCCCGCGGCGTACCAGCAATGGCGTTCAATACTGCTTGCGAAAGTATTCCTTCGTTATAGAGCAGTTGTGCTAACGCGTCTCCTTTTCTAGAAGCTCTCATGATGTTGCGTACTTTCCTTTATTCTTATCCACAGCCACGCGAGGTATAGTCTGTTGCGCGCCACGCTTTCTCAATACTCTTTTACACCCTGTTAATTGGGGACAAGGTTTCCACGCACTCTCTAAGGACTGAGGTAGCAAAGCAGCCACTTGGAAGCGCAAACGAGATAGTAAATGTATCACCCTTACTCTGCCATTCAAGCTGTGAAGGCCAAATTTTTATCGCGCGACGTTCTTGTTCGAACCCGCACTGGCTTAAAAAGCCGACGATTTCGCTATTTTTTTCTGCAACAGATTGCTCTAGGGCGAGTGCATCAGCTTGCGTAACAAGCGTTCCTTTCCCCCAAAGTGGAGCAGAAGGGCATACGTCTTTTGCATCGAAACGACGCTGCGCGTCTTGCTGCTGTTCCGAGCCGCCAGTACCTTCGTTAATGAAAAAACTATTAGAACCTGTGAGCACCAGCGCGTCGCCATGAGTGACTTTGTCGAACACCCCTTTTTCTAATCGTGCTGAAAGCATTTCGTTGAATAGCCAACTGCGTAGCGCTGAAAGAGCCATCGAGCGTTTGTTGCGATGTCTAATGGTTTCACCATTGACCATGCGCTCGGCCATGACCAGATTTCCGCCACGCTGCACTTCTCCCATGTCATTTAAACGCATAACGCCAAAGCGTTGTTCGCCGTAATAGTTTGGCACGCCGTGCTTTTCAATTTCTTTCAGACGCTCTTCAATAGCCTCTGGGTGCAGTACTTGGCGCAAGGTAATAGTAAAGTGGTTGCCTTTAAGCTGCCCTGTACGCAGTTTTTTATTGTGACGCATTTGCTTAAGCACTTTAACGCCTTCAAGTTCGAAATTGCTGAAGTCGAGGTCAGGTTTACCGGGCGCGTGAATACCAAACCACTGCTGAGTTACCGCATACTTGTCTTTGCGACCTGCATAGGTAATCTGGCGCAGGGGAAGATTAACGAAACGGGCCAACTGTTCAGCGACAAAGGCGGTATTTGTGTTAGTTTTTTCAATAAATACAAATTGGTGCTCACCTTCTCCACAAGGTATATAACCCAAATCTTCAACCACTTTAAAATCGTCGGCTTGGAATTTAAAAATACCGGTCGAGACAGGCTTTGCGAAATAGTACTGCCAGTGATCAGTGTGTAAAGGCTTCATAACTTTTCCAGTAGTACAACGGCATGACAGGCAATGCCTTCTTTGCGGCCAGTATAACCTAGCTTTTCAGTGGTCGTTGCTTTTACGTTGATGTCGTCCAAGGATACGTCGCAGTCTTTAGCAATAATGTCGCGCATAGCTGAAATATGTGGCGCCATTTTTGGGGCTTGCGCCACAATGGTCATGTCTGCATTGCTCAGGCCGTACCCCTTTTCTTTTACTACATTGACTACGTGACGAAGTAGCACGCGACTATCTGCACCCGCGTATGCGTCGTCTGTATCTGGAAAGTGTTTCCCAATGTCTCCTAACGCTGCCGCACCTAGCATTGCATCGCACAATGCGTGGAGCAACACATCGCCATCTGAATGAGCTAAAAGTCCTTTTTCATAGTCGATACTGACGCCACCTATTGTGATAGGGCCTTCACCGCCAAACTTGTGTACATCAAATCCGTGTCCAATTCGCATTATAATTGTGCCTTTTAATTTTTGGGGCTAAGGCTTTTTGCGTCATAGCCTCGCGCGTTAAATTTTTGCTTAAGATAAAATTCTGCTAAAGGAAGATCGGCCGGATGGGTTATTTTTATATTTGCCGGACTTCCGCTCACCATGGCCACCTTGTAGCCTTCAAGCTCCATGGCAGACGCTTCGTCTGTAATGTTGGCACCTTGCGATAAACCATTTTGAAGCGCCCTTTTTAATAATACTGCTGGAAAAAGTTGAGGCGTTAAAGCGTGCCAAAGACCGTTTCGGTCTTCGGTATGAGAAATAACATTTGTCGAAGGTTTTACTCGTTTCATGGTGTCACGAACAGGCGTAGCTAGAATGCCGCCAGCAACGTCATCATTGCTCATCACTCTGAGTAGTGTTGAAATGTCGCCCTCCTCAACACAAGGCCTTGCCGCATCGTGAACCAGTGCCCAATCATTGTCACCAAGATTGACAATACCGTTTAAAACGCTATCTGCTCTCTCTTTGCCACCGTTAACCACTTGAATGGGTTTATCACGCAACCCAAATTGATCAAAATACCCGTCGTCTGGGCTTATTGCGACAATCACCTCGTCGATTGACGGATGATGCAGCAGCGCGTCAATCGTGTGTTCAAGAATGGTTTTTCCATTTAAGGTGAGATATTGCTTTGGGCGGTCAGCCTGCATTCGGCTGCCAACTCCGGCTGCGGGAATAACCGCAACAACGCGGGGGGATATTATTTTCTTCACTTAGAATCTGCGGGTAAAATACGGTAAAAGGTTTCTCCCTTTTTGATCAGACCGAGTTCGTTTCGCGCTCTCTCTTCAATGGCTTCTAGACCAATTTTCAAATCGTTAATATCTGCTTTAAGTAGTGCATTGCGTTGAGCTAAATTGGCGTTTTGGAGAGCTTGAGAGTGAACTTCTTGTTTTCGGTTGAAATAATCGGGAATACTATTTTTTCCAAACCATAGCCTGTATTGCAATAGACCTAGCAGTACTATTAACACAATGGGAAGCCATTTACCTTGCAACACAGATTCACCTGACAATGTGGTTAAGCGGAAAAAAGCAAAGGCACTGCGCCTTTGCTGTATCTTATTATGCCGCGAAGCAGCGTCGAGTCAAAGGTGCATTATTCACCCTGTCCCAATTTTTCCTTTAATTTATCAAATAGCTTACTTTTTTGCTGCTCAATCACATTGTTAAGCTGAGCTTGAAGCAGTTCCTGAAGGGCTGCGCTATCTCCTTGGGCTGCGCTAAGCATACTATTTACGTTAACGAGCTCACCTGATAGAAGAGATTGCTCGTTGCTAATCATACTGTTGAGTTTATTGTTTAATTCATCCAGCTTGTCTTTTTGGCTCTCGGTAAGCTGTGAAAGCGCCGCACTGGCTAACTTGTTATCAAGGTCAGACTCAATGTTAAAGCCAGGATCAGAAAGCGTTCCGTCTAGCAGCATGGTCATATTCAAGCTGGTTAGCGTTTGTAATACCTGCGCAATAGCACTGGTAATATCGCTGGTACCAGTGGCTTCCATCACAAGCTTCTGAAGGTCAACTTCGCCAGTACCACTTAGAATGTTATCGGTGACTTTCATCGACCCATTGGTCTTCATCAGTGCTGACTTAAGCACCGCATTTAGCGTTTCATTGCCGCTAAACGAAATGTTAGACATATTTACACCGGCTAGCTGCCATACTTGGCTGGCATCAACACCGTCGCCGTCAATCCAGAATTCACCGCTGGAAGAAAACGACTTTAATAACTCGCCCGCGGCTTCAATAGTAAAGGTTGTGGGGTTACCGAATACTTCGTGAACGTTTGTAATATTGTTCCATTTACTAGTGATAGATTCATTTTGCCAAAGCACTGATACATTGGCTTCTTTCACCAAAATAGACGGCACTTCAGTAGGCGCTTCACTTTTTTCTTCACCTTGAATGAGGGGCATAACAATTTGCATCGCTGCCATAAGATATTCAGTGTATTCTGCCGCTTTGTCACCAAATACAAAGTAAGTTACTTGGGAAAGGGCGGCTTGGTCACCTGCGATCACTCCCTTAAGCAACGTGTAATCTTCTTGTGGCGCTTTTTTGAGTGCTTCAATACTTTCGCTTAGGGCTTGTTTGGCATCGCTTGCCTTTTCGGTGAAACTGCTAATAAGCGCACGGTCTGCCTGCATTTCTTCTTTTAATCTATCAAATGAAGACTTTGCCTGTACCAGCGCTTGCGGGTCTTTGTAGTTCGTTTCTTTTAGCTTGGCTACCTGCGCTTTGTAGTACTCAATGCGCGACTTATCAGGTAAAGATTCAAAGTCGTCTTTCAAACCTTTTCCATAGGTTTCGTAGGCAGACTTTGCATTTTCGATGGCAGCAGTGGTTTTTAGTGGATTGCGGGCAAGAAGTTCATCAACTGTAGGCACGGCATCTTTGGCTTTTGCTTTAATTTCGTCGAACGACAACGAACGTTCTGGAACGCGATATACTTCACCTTCAGACTCACGCTGTGTATCGAACTGTACTTTCAGTAAATCAAGATTGTTAACGATAACTTGATCATCTAACAGGGGTTTTAGCTCAACGCCTGCGTGAGCTTCGCCTACAAAAACTTGGTTGTGAGTAGGCTTTGTGGGGTTGGTGAGTGCAATACCTTTAAGCGTTACCGTTGTTGGGAACAGAGAGTGGTCGAACTCGTCGATATTCACTTCAGAGCCATAGCTTTCACCCAGTTTGGACTCAAGAATAGATTTAATGATGGTATTGGCGAACAGGAAATACACCAAAAATAGCAACACGAAAAAACCGACAACCCATAATAAAATAGGCTTCCCCTTTGAACCACTGCTCATATTCAACTCCTTGATTTTTTGCGTATAAGTTACTGCCTTTTGTGGTTGCTATATCTTTTACAGAACGGTAATAAATTAACAGCCACTTTCAATGATTCTGAGTGTAATGCACTCAGGCTTTTTCTTCCATACATAGAGGGGCAGTGTCTTGTTTATATATGGAACACGTTTACCTACCTCGATGGTAAAAGAAGCAACCGTGGCAAAGTTTTATTTTTCTAGTGGAAAATCACAGGGGCGACGGGTTAGGCTTTACAAAAAAGAGAGCCTGCTTTGCAAAGCGCAGCAGGCCCTATTCATTGCTATAGTTTGAAGCGGTTGGCAATGTCCATTATCGCTATACAGCTTGCACGTAACGCTTGGCTTGCAGCCGCTAACTCATCTGCCGTTCGCAAGCTACTATCAGCAGCACCAGACAATGCATTTATACGCATGTTCGCTTCTGTAGCGGCTTCCGCTTGCTGCTCGGTAGCCCGCGCAATTTCGCTACTCATACCTGCAATATCGGTCATCAAGCGGTCTGCTTCTTGTAGATTTTGGTTTGCCTGTATAGCGGTATCCACCGTTTTGGTAGACGCTGATTGGCTTACTTTTACCGCATCTACTGCGCTTTTGGCATTACTTTGCAGCTTTTCAATCATCGCCTGAATTTCATCAGTACTTTGTCCGGTTCTGCTTGCTAGTGTGCGTACTTCATCGGCTACCACAGCGAACCCTCTTCCTTGCTCACCCGCTCGCGCGGCTTCTATAGCAGCATTAAGCGCCAGTAAGTTGGTTTGTTCGGCAATACCGCGAATAACATCGAGCACTGCACCAATGCTATCGGTTTGCGCAGCAAGTTCAGTAACAGCGCTACTTACACTCTCAATATCGGAGGTGAGTGAGCGGATATCTTTCACCGTACTGTCAACTACCGAGGCGCCATTCTGTACGTTGCTTCTTGCGCTGCTAGTGCTTTTTTCCGCGGAATCCGCGTTGTTGCTAACCTCATTTATCTGCGTGGTCATTTCTTCCATTGCTGCGGCAACCTGAAGCATATTTTCATTTTGGGTCTGAGCTTGGGCGTTACTATTTTTACTCGACGTTTCCACAAGTTCAGCTTGTTGAGTCAGCGAATTTATATTCTCGCGAATACCCAAAAGCGATTGTCGCATTTTTTCAGTGTACTCATTGAAGTAGCGAGCCAGCCGCGTAACCTCGTCTTGACCTGTTTCAGGTAAAGAGCGAGTAAGGTCACCTTCACCTTGTGAGATGTCCTTCATTCTTTCACTGACTTCCTGCACTGGTTTGACGATGCTTCCTCCAATCACGTAAATAAGCAGTATTACTAAGATGACACTTATCACACAGAACACGACGATCAAGTTTCGCAGATGAGCAAATTCTTCTTCTAAATTGGTGAGATAGATACCAGAACCCACGGTCCAGCTCCACGGCTTGAATTCTTTAACATAGGAAATTTTGTCGGTAGGAGTCTCTTCTCCGGGCAGCGGCCACACATAGTCGACAAACCCATCGCCTTTGGACTTTACTTTTTGCGCCATCTCAATAAAGAAAGTTTTGCCATTTCCGTCTTTAAACGTTCTCAGGTCCTGGCCATCAAGTGCAGGTTTAATAGGGTGCATGATCATAGACGGCGTTTGGTCTTGTATCCAAAAATAATTATTGCCGTCATAACGCAGTGCTTTAACTGCATTTAACGCTTGTTGCTTGGCTGTTGCTTCATCTATATCAGTGCGCGCTGCGAAGCTGCTGAGCATGGTATGAACAACTTCAACCAAGTGCTGGTTTTCGTCATAAGACTTTTGCTTCAGTGCTGCGTAGTGCCTATCGAGAACAACGGCAGTAAGAAGTACAAATAACAGCGTAATAAGAGCAACTATTATGCCCAAGCGTTGAATCAAACTGAATTTTCTTAACCACATCGGCAAATACCTATCTATTTGTATTTTTGTTTTTTTTAAGTGTAGACGGTTTTTCATCAACCGCTTTTTATTACGACTTAAAATACACTATTTGTGCACGTGTTTTTCTACGACTTTAGAAGCAATAGATTCACCGTCCTTGTAATAAAAAATAATGCGGTATCAAAGGGCTGGAAAATGTCATCTAACGCA
Organism: Alteromonas sp. S015; assembly: GCF_036864485.1. Lineage (NCBI taxonomy): Bacteria > Pseudomonadati > Pseudomonadota > Gammaproteobacteria > Alteromonadales > Alteromonadaceae > Alteromonas > Alteromonas sp. S015. The sequence goes on from NZ_JAZETO010000002.1 coordinate 26,015, forward strand.
CTGAATCCGTAGCTTGACAGAGAAATTAAAAAACTTTGTGGATGAGGGCTTGGCAGGGCATTTTTGTGTGCTACCATCCGCGCAAATTTGTCGCTGTCGTGATCTTCATACAAAAGTATAAAGTTAAAAGAAGAACGACAGGTCAATGCAGGGTTTCGACTTTGCTTGTTATTTAGCCGCTTCCATGTAACCGTGGGCAGTATGACACGGCGGGAACGCTTTTTGTTACAGCTATTTCTATGAAAGGGTTGCAATGCTCATTAACGACACACTTCATACAACTTCGCCCCTACGCCAGCGTATAAGAGACTACTATCGCATTAGTGAGTCGGTGGCTGTGGATCAAATCCTTCCTATCGCCGAGGTAAACCCGCGTGCGCGAAGTCGTGCATGGGAACGCGCTCGTAAGATGGTACTTCAAATTCGCCGCGAACAAGAAGGGCACGGTGGTGTTGACGCACTGTTAAACGAATACTCGCTATCTACAGCAGAAGGTGTGGTATTGATGTGCCTAGCTGAAGCCTTGCTGCGTGTTCCAGACAAAGCTACTCAAGATGAGCTTATTCGCGACAAACTGTCTCAAGGACAGTGGACACCCCACTTGGGGAACTCAGAGTCGTTATTTGTTAACGCGTCGGCGTGGGGCTTGTTGTTCACGGGTAACATGGTGAACTATGCCGATAAGCGCAAGAAAGAACAGTTTGGTTTGTTAAAACAAACCCTTGGCCGCTTAGGTGAACCTGTTATCCGCCGTGCTATGAACATTGCGATGCGCGTTATGGGTCGTCAGTTCGTTATGGGCGAAACCATTGAAGATGCGGTAGATCGCGCCAAAGAGAAAGAAACCAAAGGGTATGTCTATTCTTACGACATGTTAGGTGAAGGCGCACGTACTATGCGCGACGCTGAGCGTTACTACGATGCGTACGTGAAAGCGATAAAGGTAATTGGTAAAGCGGCTAACGGACGTGGGCCTAAGCGTTCACCGGGGATCTCGGTAAAGCTTTCTGCAATTCATCCGCGCTTTGAATTCTCTCACCGCGAACGTGCCATGGCAGACATACCGCCGCGCTTAAAAGCGCTGTGTATGATGGCGAAAGAATACGATATCGGTTTAACGGTAGATGCCGAAGAAGCTGACCGCCTGGAGCTTTCTTTAGATATTATCGAGGCCGTATTTCGCGATGAAGACCTAAACGGCTGGACAGGCTTTGGCTTGGCTGTTCAGGCCTACCAAAAACGCGCAATCCACGTTATAGAACATTTGCGTGAACTTACCTTAGAGGTTGGTCGCCCGCTGATGGTGCGTTTAGTTAAGGGCGCATATTGGGACACTGAAATTAAGCTTACCCAACAAGCAGGTCTTGAAGAGTTCCCTGTATTTACCCGTAAGTCATCAACAGACGTGTCATACCACGCGTGTGCGAACCGCTTACTTGAGTATCGCGACACCATTTATCCGCAGTTTGCTACCCACAATGCCTACACGGCATCTGTTATTGTTGAACTTGCTGGTGACGACAAAGAAGGCTTTGAATTCCAATGTCTACACGGTATGGGGGATACCCTTTACGATCAGGTGGTAACACAGGATAAGATTCAGTGCCGTGTTTATGCACCTGTAGGTGAACACGAAGACTTATTGGCCTATCTGGTGCGTCGTCTTCTTGAAAACGGCGCGAACTCGTCGTTTGTAAACGCCATTGTTGACGACGAAAAACCGGTTGAGTCTTTGCTTGAAGATCCGGTAGAAAAAACGCAACGCCTAAAAGTGCGTTATAACAAGTTAATTAAAACCCCACGTGGACTGTATGCGCCAGAGCGCGACAATTCGCGCGGGTTAGACCTTACCGACACCAATGCGGTAACAGCACTCAAACACGAACTTGAACGCTGGCAGGATTACTACAAAGTAACCGGCGAAGTGCCAGAAGGTGCGACAGCGGTACTTAGCCCAACTAATCACAGCGATGTGGTGGGTTATCATCATTACGCTACGCCAGATGATATGCGTAAAGCGTTGGATGAGGCTGACGCTGGATTTGAGGCTTGGTCTAAACGCGATGTTAGCGAGCGCGCCGAAATACTTAACCGCACGGCAGATGCGCTTGAGCGCCATATGGCTGAGCTTATCGCTATCTGTATGCGTGAAGCCGGTAAAGTGGCTCAAGACAGTATTGATGAAGTACGTGAAGCCGTTGATTTCTGTCGTTACTACGCTGCGCGCGCAGAAGAGCTTGCTGAAGATCAGCGTTTACTTCCTCGCGGTGTTGTCTTGTGTATCAGCCCGTGGAACTTTCCACTAGCCATCTTCTTAGGTCAAGTGGCTGCGGCATTAGTGACAGGTAACACTGTTGTTGCTAAGCCTGCTGAGCAAACCAGTATTATTGCACAGCGTGCAGTGGATATTATGCACTCGGTAGGTTTACCAGAAGATGCATTGAAGCTTATCGTGTCGCCAGGTAAAGAAGTGGGCGAAACCCTTCTACCAGACGAGCGTATTAAAGCGGTGATGTTCACAGGTTCAACGCAAACCGGAACGTTGATCTCTCAAGTGCTCGCAGAACGTGGTGGCGAACAGGTGCCATTGATTGCAGAGACGGGTGGTCAAAACTGTATGATTGTTGATTCAACTGCACTGCCAGAGCAAGTAGTTGATGACGTCATCCACTCTGGTTTTCAAAGTGCAGGTCAGCGCTGTTCCGCGCTTCGCGTACTGTTTGTGCAAGAAGAAATAGCTGACGACCTTATTGAAATGCTAACGGGCGCAATGAAAGAGCTTACCGTTGGTGACCCAACACAGCTTGCTACCGATGTAGGCCCGGTGATTGACGAGAAGGCGCTAAAGAGCCTAACCGATCATCAAAAATACATGGAAGATAAAGCTAAGCTGCTTTATCGCAATGAGATGCCTGCAGGCTTTGAGAACGGTACTTTCTTTGCGCCGACCTTGTATGAAATCAAGAATATCGACGTGCTTGAAAAAGAAGTGTTTGGTCCAGTGGTGCATATTGTTCGCTTTAAGTCGAAAGACCTTGATAGTGTGCTAGAGCAAATCAATGGCACAGGTTACGGCCTAACGATGGGCATTCACTCGCGCATTGAAGAGCGTGCTAACGAACTCGCAGCGAAAAGCCGCGCGGGTAACGTTTATATCAACCGCAACATGATTGGTGCCATTGTAGGTGTTCAGCCGTTTGGTGGTCGTGGATTGTCTGGCACAGGTCCAAAAGCGGGAGGTCCTAATTATTTGCCTCGTTTAATGATGGAACGTGCCACACCTAAACCTTCGCACATTGATGATGTAGACGGCACAGATGCAGCGCTTGTAGGCGATGAAAAGATTGCTGAGCGTGCGCATGTTATGATGGATAAAGCGAAAGCGGTAGAGGTGCAGTGGCGTCACACGCCATTGAACGACCGTATTTCTATGGTGCGTCAACTTCTGGCCAAAATTGCGAAAGTAGACATTGTTGACGAGCTAGCTGATGACTTGAACCGCACGCTTGCGACGGCGCGTCAGCAGCTAACCAGCGTTGAGCGCAAGCTTGCCAAGCCACAAACCTTGCCAGGCCCAACAGGAGAGTCGAACAAGCTCTACTTAGAGCCTCGCGGTATCTTGGTGTGTTTTGCTGATAAAGAAGTCACGTTCGAGTACTGGTTGTTGTCTGTTGTAACGGCACTGTCAACGGGTAACCCAGTCGTTTCAGTTGTGTCTGAAATCTTCTATGAAGAAGCGGTAGAAATTCAGAACAAGTTTGAGTCGACTGGCGCACCAAAGGGATTATTCCAAGTTGCGCGTCTTGCGCACTTAGACACGTTGTTGATGGACGAAGATTTATCTGGCGTGGTGGTTGACTCTGGTACTGAGCGCACAGCGCGTATTACGGCAATGCTGTCGTCACGTGAAGGGGCTATCCTGCCAGTGATCACGGCTGAGTATAACGATAATCTTATTCAGCGCTTAATGACGGAAAAAACCATCAGTATCGATACTACGGCGTCAGGTGGTAACACATCGTTGATGACCCTAGTTGAAGATGATGAATAAGCGGTAATACTTGTTGCAAGTAGTTCCTAGACAAAATAGCTACTTGCTAAAGTAGCGAGTGTTACAAGATTCCAGTTAAAGGCCAGCGTTACGCTGGCCTTTCTAATTTCAGCCCGTTACTTTTCCATTTATTTCTTATTCTCTTCTCTTTCCTTCCTTCTTCTTTTTTCCCTTTCCTTAACCGGACCTTAACCCTGCGTTTGAAATACTCGTGTCAATTAATTTAAAAAATGCTGCGCATAGACCTTCGAAAGTAAGCTGTGCGCCAAATAATAGGCACAAGTCATGGGCAAGATAAAACTGACGGTAAATAGCATTACCCTTTGCATTTTGCTGTCTGCATGCACAAGTACTGATGACAGAGCGTTGAGCGAATCGGCATCGTCGTCAACGGGTAACAACGTTGTGTGGCAGTCTCAAGCACGGCAACAAGAATCAACACAAACCTTGCTGCTGAATTCGGACACGACGTTAACCGATGTCATTGATATCAAAGAGTTACCCCACTTAGCCAGTTACATTGATGAAGCCCTGTCTTCTAATGCTAGTCTGCAGCAGTCGTTAATAACGCTTAGAAAAGCACAAGTAGCCATTGATAGTGCAAAAGCGGATAGGAACCTTAATGTTGACGCGAGCTTCTCTGCGTCAAAAAGTGAAACCACCAATAGCAGTGCATCTACCAGCTCAAATACCAACTCCAGTACGAGCTCTAATTCGAGCAGTCCGAGCTATAGCGCGAGCATGAACGTCAGTTGGGAGCTGGACCTATGGCAAAAAATCAGCGATGGAATTAGTGCAGCAAACTTAGATGCAGCAAGTGCCAGAGCCAGCTATCAATCTGCCAGAGATTCTCTGGTCGCTAACGTAGTAAGAAGCTATATCGACGTACTCACTCAGCAGCAATTACTGAATATTGAGCAGTCTCGGTTAACGGTAATAGAAAATAACGAAGCCGTTATTTTAAAGCGCTATAGCACCGGGCTGGGAAGCCTAGACGATTTAGATACTGCGCGTACAAGCAGTGCAAATACTCGCGCTACTATTGCCCAATATGAAAATGCACTTTTAACAGCAAAGCGCACCTTGGCCGTACTCTTAGGCAGACAAAACCAATCGCTAAACGAGCTCAACACTCAAGTTAGTTTTCCCGACGTGTTATTGCCGCTAACAACTTTGCCGAAACAGGATCTGGCACGTAGACCCGATCTTCAGGCGGCCTTTTATGCGTTAAAAGCAACAGAGTTTGAAGTCGATGTGGCGTACAAAGCCCTGTTGCCAAGCATTAGCTTGTCTGCATCACTTTCTGATAGTGCCTCTACACCTTCACAAGCTTTGTTTACTAACCCTTTATGGAGTTTGCTTGGACAGATGACCGCGCCACTGTTTCAGGGGGGCGCTTTAAGGGCGCAAGTTGAAGATGCAAAGCTAACCTCAGCCAATGCCTGGTGGCAGTATCGCGAAACGTTATTAACGGCGGTACAGGAAACCCAAAATGCGCTGGATAGCGAAACTGCGTTGAGTGCTCGAATTAGCCACACCAACGTGGCGTTAGCAAATGCAGAGCGCAGCGTCTCTACCATTGAAGGTCAATATCGACAGGGCCTTGCTGACATCTTGGATTTACTTTCCGTATATGACACGCGCTTTAACCTACAAGCTCAGGCAGTTGAGCTGCACGCCCAGAAATTACAAAACCGAATTGACTTAGGCCTAGCCCTTGGCCTTGGAGTGTCACAATGAGAAACAAACGAATTATTGTAACCTTACTCGCCGCTGCAAGTATTGCGCTAGCGGTTATGTATACCATGATGAATATGGGCGCCCAACATCCTGATCCTGGCGCAAAACCGCAGACCGAATCAAAGCCTACGTCTCCAGCAATTTCCGAGGATGCTGAGCAACCACAAAATGGCGCTCAGGCAAAGAAACCTGCAGGTGGTGAAAGGCCAGCAGCATTACCTACTGCCGATAGCGGTGTGAACAGGCTTAACAAGGCAAGCGACAGGTCATCAGTGAATGCCACTAATCGCAGTCCAAAGGGAGAACAAAGCGGCAATGCTCAGCTGGCTCAAGTAGGCGTTATTGATGTAACCGCCGACAGCTATCGCGCTAAGGTGAGGGGGTATGGTCAGGTTGTTCCGCAAGATAGCTTGAGCTTAGTCGCACAGGTTAGTGGTCAAGTTACTGAAATATCTTCGTCTTTTAAAACTGGTGCCCTAGTGGCAAATAACACGGTATTGGCACGTATTGATGACACCAACTATCAACAGGCGTTAGCAAGTGCAAATGCTACCTATCAAGCGGCTGTGGTAAGTCTAGAAGAAGAGCGATTACAGGGTATTCAAGCGAAAGATGAATGGACACGTTCAGGGCTTGATGGTGAACCTTTATCGGCATTAGTACTGCGTGAGCCACAGCTAAAGGCGGCTCAGGCCACTTTGGATGAAGCTGAGCAAAGTGTAAATTCAGCCAAGCGAGATTTGGCGTTTACCTCGTTACGTGCACCTTTTAATGCATTGGTGGTCAGCCGTGACATTGCGCTAGGGAGCTATGTTCAAGCTGGCAGTGCGGTCGCCACACTTTATTCTGCAGATATTGCCGAAGTGGCTATTGGTCTTTCACCTAGCCAATGGGCTCAACTACCTTCTGGTGATGAAAGGCAATTGTCTGGTGATGCCTCCCTTAACTGGCCGGTAACGCTTACCGATACCACTACGGGAAATACCTGGGTTGCCAATATCGTTCGCGCTGAATGGCATCAAAGCGATACAACGCGACAGCGTAACGCCATTACGGTTATTGAAAAGCCGTTAGCATACGCAACGCCTCTTTTATTCGGCAGCTTTGTGCAGGCAGACATTGAAGGAAAAGCTCTCGACAATGTCTGGAAACTGCCGGCTTCTGCTATCTCGCAAAAGCAAGAAGTATGGTTAGTAATGCCATCTACCGGGCAGTTGGCAAAGTTCACGCCTTCGGTTTTGTTTGAAAGCGAAGGTTATGCCTACATCACCCCACCAAAAACCAGTGAAGTTACGGGCGATATTGTGAGTAATGTTGCGGGTAAAACCTCGGGTAACGCTAGCGGCAACAGCATGTCAGAACAGGTTGGCGAAATACGCCAAGCGCTGGTGGTTGCGCGCCCTTTAAACAGCTATCTGGTGAATACCAAAGTATTGCCTGTAGTGGAAGGACAAACAGGAGGGCAAGCTGATGACAAATAATCGAAACGGCGCGCCGTTTGACGGGGGCGAGAGTCCGAAAGGCAATAGGAATGGTGGGAATAACTCCCGGGGAATTATCGCTTGGTTTGCGCAGAACTCAGTAGCGGCCAATTTGCTCATGGTCAGCCTTATCGTGCTTGGCTTGGTTTCCATGAACGATATCCGCAAAGAGGCATTTCCAAGTATGGAGCCACGCTTTGTTACCATTTCAATGACATACGATAGCGGTGATCCTAAACAAGCAGAAGAAGGGATAGCTATCAAAATTGAAACCGCTCTGGAAGCAATCCCGGGGATTAAGCGAATTACGTCTACCTCGAACGCCAGCGGCGCAAGTGTGCAGGTAGAAAAAGAAACCGAATACGATTTAGACACGCTTTTCAACGACATCAAAACCGAAGTAGATAGTATTTCTAACTTCCCATCTGATGCTGAAAATCCTGTTATAAGCAAAGCACGCCGACAAGAACACGCTATTTGGGTGCAACTCTATGGTGACGTCGACCACGCTTCGCTTCAGTACTTGGGTGAGCAATTAGAGCGAGATTTACTGGCAACAGACGACATTCGCGAAGTCAGTGCAGGCAGCTTTGTCGACCCTATGATGTCTATTGAAATAGACGAAGGTAAGCTTCAAGCCTACGGATTAAGCCTGTCAGACGTGGCTGATGCCGTTAACCAGGAGTCGAATACCGCGCTTACAACCAGCTTGCGCAACAAAGAAAAAGTGATTCGTTTAAAAGCGTCTGAACAGTCTTACTGGGCGAAAGATTTTGCCAACATTCCCCTCATCACCGATACCAATGGCATCATACTCACCGTTGGCGATGTTGCTACAGTGCGCGATATGTTTGCCGACGACAGCTATCACTTGTCACGTTACAACGGTACCAATGGGTATGGTATCCAGGTGCTTATGGATGAATATGGTGACGTAACAAAAATGGTACAGCAAGCTCACGAAGTAGTGGACGCATGGCACGAAAAAGGCTTGCTACCTGAAGGCGTAGAGCTTGAAACCTGGTATGACAAAAGCACGCTTATTACCGAGCGATTGACGTTACTTACCAGTAATGCGCTTATGGGCATTGTGTTGGTATTTGTTACTCTTGCCGTGTTTCTAAATCTACGCGTGGCATTTTGGGTGGCGGCTGGGTTGCCCTTTATCTTCTTCGGCACCTTGTACTTCATGACCGACAGCTATACGGGGATGACGTTAAACGAGATGACCACATTCGGTTTTATCATGGCCCTTGGCATTGTGGTGGACGATGCCGTGGTGGTGGGGGAAAGCGTGTACGCCACGCGTAAACAGCATGGCGACACGCTTCAAAACACTATTTTAGGTACCCATAAAGTGGCGGTTCCCACACTGTTTGGTGTGCTAACCACAGTGACCACTTTTTTCGCATTATCGAACGTATCGGGTGGCTTAGGTACCCTTTATTCTCAGTTTGGCACTATCGTTACCTTGTGTTTGTTGCTGTCGGTGGTGGAATCGAAGCTAATCTTACCTTCTCATTTAGCCCATCTGCCAACCAAGCAAAAGGCGCGGAGGGGCTTAGGTGGCGTATGGAACAAAGTGCAGCAAAAAGCGGATGGTGGACTTCAGTGGTTTAACTACCGCGTGTATCAGCGCCTGCTGAAAGTCACTGTAGCCTACCGTTATGCCGCTGTATTGTTGTTTATCGCCTTATTTGTCATGGTGGTTAGCCTACCGCTTACAGGTGCGGTAAGAGTAAGCTTCTTCCCCAGCATGCAGGGCGACACGGTTTCGGCCAATATGTCGCTTTACAGCGATGCCAGCTATGGACAGAACGAACGCAACTTAATGCTGCTAGAGAAAAATGCGCTAGAGGCAGACCGCCAATTAACCCAAGAAAATGGCGCAGATAAAAGTGGCATTAGCAGTTTGCAAGTAACGGCGAGTGGCGATCAAAGCGGCACAATCACCATTTCACTTGATAAAGACTCCTCTTATTCTCTTGATGAATTGTCGGCACGCTGGAATGCGTTAACTGGCAATTTAGAAGGCGTAAAAAGTCTAAAAATACGCTCACGCCGAGAGATGGTCGACGGGTTTAACGTTGAAATTAAAAGCATTAACGACGATACCCTGACGGCGGCTAACGATGCCTTTATTGAAGTACTTAACAATATCGATGGTGTATATGCAGTTGAGAGTTCGCTGACACCCGGCGAAGCCATGATGCGCTTTGAACTTACCCCCGAAGGACGAGCGTTGGGGTTGAATACGCAAAGCCTATCGCAGCAACTGTTAAAAGCATTTGGTGGCGAAATTGTTCAGCGCTATTTGCGCGATAAAAACGAAGTAAAAGTGCGGGTGCGTTATCCTGAACAAGACAGAATGAATCCGTCTGATGTAATGAACACGCAAGTGCGTTTGGACGATGGCACCGTAGTACCGCTTTCTGTAGTGGCTAACGTTATTCATGATGTACAAGAAAAACAGGTGGTACGTATAGACGGCCTACGCGCCCTAACGGTTAGCGCGTCGGTGGATAGCGATGTTATTACCTCTACCGAACTGGTGAATTACTTAAACAACGAGTTTGTTCCTCAGCTATCGCGTCAGTATCAGGACTTATCGCTTTATTTTGCCGGTGAGGCTGAGCAGCAAGCTGAAACGCAAAGCTCCATTCAGAGCGTGTTTATATTAGCCTTGTTGTCTATTTTTGCGTTGTTGGCGATTCCGCTTAAATCCTACGTACAGCCGCTTATTATTATGACCGCCATCCCCTTTGGTATAGTCGGAGCCATTATCGGCCACTGGTCGAATGGATTAATGATAAGTCTGCTCTCGCTGAACGGCATATTGGCGCTTAGCGGTGTAGTGGTTAACGACAGCTTGTTGTTGGTTTCACGATTCAACGCTTTGCGAGAAGAAGGTGTGCCGGTGGAAACGGCAGTCATCGAAGCTTGTACCAGTCGCTTGCGGGCTGTGTTGTTGACCTCAATTACCACCTTTGTAGGCTTATATCCCATATTGGGCGAAACTTCGGTACAAGCGCAGTTCTTAATTCCGGCAGCTGCTTCGCTGGGTTACGGTATATTGTTTGCCACCGTCATCACACTTTTATTAATACCCGCATTACTGTTAATTTATGACGATGTAAGCCGTTTAATGGCAAAGCATTTGGTTAAACCTTTAACGGAGAGTACGGCTAATGATCCGCGTGTTACTAGTGGAAGATGATATGGGCCTAGCGGGCAATATTATCGACTATTTAGAGCTTGAAGACATGGTTTGTGACCACGCTGCAAACGGTGTAGCCGCGCTGTCTCTTATCCAAAAGCATCCGTTTGATGTTGTGGTGTTGGACATTAATTTACCGCGACTTGATGGCTTAAGCGTATGTGAGAGGGTGCGGGAAGATGGCAACGATACGCCTATTATTATGCTAACCGCCCGTGACCAGTTGGAAAACAAGCTAGAAGGGTTTCAAAAAGGCGCCGATGATTATTTAGTGAAGCCGTTTGACATGCCCGAACTGGTTGCCCGGGTTTTTGCACTGGCGTACAGGCGTTCATCACAAGTGAAAAAGCTGCGCTTTGGCAACGTAAGTTTAGCAATGGGAAGCGACGTAGTAAGTGTTGAGAACGTGCCTATTAAGTTAAGCCCCACAGCATTTACGCTGCTAAAGGCATTGTTACAGCAACAAGGAAAAGTTCTGCCACGGGAGCGTCTTCTCGATGCGGTTTGGGGAGAAGATGCGCCAGAGAGCAATGCGCTTAAAGTGCATCTTCATAATTTGCGTAAATCACTGGTGCAAGCGAATGCCAGCATTGAGGTAAAAGCAGTAGCCGGCACAGGCTTTTGTGTGACGTTAAAACCAGAACAGTCCAGTTCAGTGCAAAGTACAAGCGCGGAACCAAAAAGTACAAATAAAGGAAACGATCAGTGGTAAATGGCCTTCGCATCAGCTTAAGACGCTACGTCCTATGGTCGCTATTAAGTTTGGCTGCCGTAGTTATCGTGCTCTTTTCAATACAAAGCAGCGATAGCTTTTTCGATGGTATGGACGGCATGCTGAGAAATACCATGATACGGGCGGCAGAAAGCGCAGAGCTTGAAGACAACAAGCATGCTCAAATTCTCGATTTAGATGTTTTTGCGAACTACGAGAGTTTGCCTGACGAAGTGAAGCAGAGCTTTTCCAAAGAGAGCTTTATACCGTTTTCACTTATGAAAGATATCAACAAACCTGATTGGTTTTCCCGTCCTATTTCGGCTCACTTTGCCGTGTTAGTTCCGTTAGAAAATGGAGAATCGCGATACGTTACCCAAGTGTTTGTCGCGCCACCTTCTGACGGCAAAAAACACTTTAGAATTAACCATGTTATTTACAGCGCCATTGTGGGCGTAGTTGCACTGGTTTCGTTTTTTGTCGCCTTGCTTTTTCTTATGCGCAGCGTGTCTCGCCCCATAGAGTCATTGCAGAGGTGGGCGGCGTCTTTGGATGAACAAGAGCTCGATAAGCCTATCCCGGAGTTTCGTTATAAGGAACTTAACGCGCTAGCAGGGATGATACATGGCAGTTTGCAAAACGTGCGCAACACCCTAAATCGAGAACGGGAATTTGTTAACCACGCGAGTCACGAGCTTAGAACGCCGATTGCCGTCATTAGAAGTAGCGCGGCATTACTGCACAGAGTGATCGATAGTGAAAATACTAAAGGCAATAACGCGCTTGCGCGGGTGGATCATGCCTCAAAAACTATGGCAGATTTGACCGAAACTTTACTTTGGTTAGGAAGAAATGAAGAAGCTGCTTTACCCAAAGAAAAGGTTAACCTTAAAGCAATGGTTGAGTCTCTAAGCCAAGATTTAATGTATTTGCTGTCGGGAAAAGACGTGAGTGTGCAGCTGCAATTGAGCGATTGTGAGTTAACGCTGGCGAAAACGGCGAGCGAAATTGTGATAGGAAATGTGATACGAAACGCTTATCAGCACACACAGCAAGGGAAAGTCACAATTAGTCTTTCAGATGCAACGCTCACCGTGCTCAACGAAGAGGACGGCCTTGAAGAAGAGGCGCTTAACGAAAAAGGTCAAGCGACTTTATCTGCGCCGACTATCAGTGAATTAGATGGCGGATTTGGAATCGGGTTAAAACTCATTGATAAGCTTTGTTCGAAGCTTAGATGGGGTTATGCACATGAGAGGATAACAGCCCGAGGTTCACATGATGAACAAGGTGATGTTTCTCTTATGACAAGAGGGTATAGAGTGGTGCTTACGGTACGATAATAGGCGCATATGCCTCATCAAAGTGTTTGCACTTTGTCACTTCTAATCCATTTACCGAAACGAGTCCAATAAAAAACGCCGATGTTAGCATCGGCGTTTTTTCGTTTTATAGCGTCCAGTTATAAACACTACATCCACTCGCTGCTTCTGCGTTTTCGCTTGGGAAGGTAGGTCAACATTACGCCCAGTAAGATACCCACACCGGCCACCATACCACCGCGTGTAAACCAAGTAACCAGCTCATCTTTATTCGCGCTATCTACTTTGGCGGTGAGACGGGTTATCTCAGAGGCTTGTTCCTCGCTGGTCGTTGTGAGCTTCGATACCTGCTGACGCGAATCGTTTAGCTGCTGGCGAAGTTTTGCGTTTTCAGATTGCGCTGCTTGAAGAGCGTTTTGGCTCTCAGCTAGCTTCTCGCTTATGATAGGTAATTGCTCTGCTTGCGACATGGTATTTGACACAAAGCGGCTTTCAACCCAGCCTTCGCGACCATCGTTGTCGGTAATTTGCGTAAATTCAGCTTCGTTATCGCGGGCAAGCACTGTAATAGGCGTGCCTGCTTCAATTGAGCCTAGTATACGGTAGTTACGACCAGGTCCAGTATGTAGAAAGATAAACAAGTCATCTCTTATGTAATGCGAAGAAGATGCTTCTAAATCAGCGGTATCTTGTAGCGAAAATGCTTGAAAAGAGCATGCAATAAGGGCTGCTGCTAACCACTTTCGAATCATATGAAGTCCAATTTTAGAATTTAAAACGTGAAGATGGTATTGGTTGACCGCGATAAAGGCAAGTTTGTTCCACTTTAGTTTAGGGTCTGTTGACCTTTGATGTACAGAAAAGACCAGCAGGCCCTTATTTAAGCGGCTCGTTTAACAGCGCCAGCATTGCGAAAAGTGAGCGACAAAGGTAAGGTGTCAGCATCATAAGCTGTGCTTAGCGCAACCATGTCAGAAATAGAATTAAAATTTGTAACGGGTGACAACGCTCATCAAGCGTTTACGCAACGTGTACTTCCACTTTTCGAAAAAAACAGTATTCAAGTTAGTTCTCATCGTGAAATGCGCCTTGAGAACGACTATTACGATACGGATAAGCTCGATTTTCAAACCAATAAAATGGGTTTCCGTGTTCGTGGTAACAATGGTGAATACGAACAAACGCTTAAAACAAACGGCGTGGTCAACGGTGGCCTGCACAAACGTATGGAATTCAATGTGAGCCTTGATAATTCAAGGCCCGATCTTACGTTATTTGAAGCCAGCGCCTGGCCCCAAGATTGGGATATAGCAGCCAAAAATGCTCGTCTATCTAAACAGTTTAGTACTCACTTTACTCGAAATGCTTATGTGGTTAGTGTAGATGAAAGTGTGGTTGAAATTGTATTGGATTGTGGTGAGGCAAGTACCGAAAAAGCCAACGCCCCAATAAACGAAATAGAGCTTGAATTGATGTCAGGTGATATCAATAGTTTGTTTTCTTTGGCAGTATTAATAAACAACAACATGCCTGTACGCCTTAGTGACGTATCAAAGGCGGCGCAGGGATATCAATTACTGCACGGCTTTAACGCGAAAGTTCACCATCTGCCAGACTTCCTCGCCTTGGAGGACACGGCTACCACGGAAGAAGCATTCAGTCTCGCGGTCCAAACTGCGCTGGCGCATTGGCAGCATCATGAGCATGTGTTTTGCGAAAGCGGCTCGATAAAAATGCTCGCTGAAGTCGCCAAAAGCGTACGCCTGTTACTTCAGAGTGTGTCGCTCTACTTGCCTGTTCTGCAGTGCCCTGAGCTACTGGCTCTACATAAAAAACTGGTCACCCATGCGCAAAAGTGGGGCTGGCAAGACGACTTACAGAGTTTGCGTTACTTGCTCTCTAAAAAGAGCATGTTTAATAAAACACTCAGCAAACACCCTGCGGTAGTAAGCTACCTGCAGGGACGACAAACGGGCCTAATGCAGGCCCATGAGCCTGAAAAGCTGTTCTTCGATAACGACGCGACAGATATTAAACTGCACGCGATAAGCCTTATTCAAAATAAGCCCTGGCAAAAGGTCGCAACGGGGTTTGATCACCCGGTGCTTGATCATGCAAAAGGCTGGCTGTCGCAAGGTTGGCAAACGGTTCAGCAAAGCATGCCGTTGAGTAAAACTATGGGGCCTGCGAATTACAGCGCAGTAGAAGTTATGCTTAGACAAACACTTTGGAGTGGTTTTTTGCTAGGCGATTTGTTTGTTGAAGAGAGAGGTAATTTTCGCGCGCCATGGTTAGACTTACTCACCGGTATAGATGAGCTGAACGCGCTTCTTATGTTAAGACAGTCTATAGATGATGCGGAAGTAGATGCTCATGACGAGGTGCGCAAATGGACATCAGAAAAGCTCAGTACATTGATTCGCATAATGGAACGAACACGCAAGGTAGCTATGCAGCGTGATATCTACTGGTAGTTGGCTTTTATGTACGCATGATTTCTGTATACATTCACGGTGAGGGCAACTCGAATCTCAAGGATGGAGGACGCTGATGACCTCAGCCATAAATAACTATTTTCTTTACGCACTGCTTGGCCTTTACGCGATTGGCTTTGTGCGTTTGTTTGCGCAAAAAGTCAACTTGAGCAGTGGACGCTGGCTAACGGCAGCATTCTTGTGTTGGCCCGTATTTATGCTGGACGAGTGGCTTCGTATGGCAAACGCCACAGAGCTGGCAGGCATCTATGGATTATCAGAAGTCTTTGCTGTTATTGCTATTACATGTTGTTATCGCGCAATAAAGCCTATGCTGTTGCTTCATCCTACAGCAAGAAAGCGGTTGTGGTGGCCTGCAATGGTGACCGGCGCTTTTCAGTGCACCATTCTTTTTTTACCTGTAGACGACAAGCAGCAATGGCTTTTATCGTCGCCTCACGGGCAACCTCTATTATTGTGGCCCGCTTATATGGCGCCGTTGTTAACAGGGTTTAGTGTGTTGCTTATAGGTATTCTTATTACCGAACATATTCAAATGTACCATAGACACTTGCCAGAGCAGGCCGTGGATATTAAAAACCTGAAAATGCCAAGGTTGGCTGCGGTAATGGGGGGCTTGGTAGGCGTTGCATTTATGAGCATTCTGCTTGTCACGGCCGCGACATTCGGTTTTTTTTCCGTTCCTTTTTGGGAGGAGCTTCACCATCTGATGATTGGGACGGCAATTTTAATCGTATTATTTTCGTTAACTTTTGTACGTCGTACATCTCCGTCACCGCTTGATTATGAACGCTTAGATGATGGCAAAGCAACGCCTTATGAAATTAGTAGTATTATTTCCAAAGCAGAACGCTACACCATAGAGTCAAAGGCGTACAAAGTCTGCTTCCTTACCCTAATTGAGTTTTGCAAAGGCGCGGATATTGACCCCACTTCGCTCGCGTTAGCGTTGCAACTTACTGAAAAGAAGAACTTTAGGCGTTTCATTTTCCACTACCGCTTAGAATACGCTAATAACGTGCTGCTTCGCAGCGACGCTAGACTTGAAGCGGTGGCTAAACGCATGGGAATAAATTCAGAAAAGTTCTTAAGTGAGTATTTTGTAAAGCACGTAGACGCTACTTCGTTAAGAAAATAGAGATGATGTGCAAAGCGTCAAGTAAGCGTTAGCCGCCAAATGCATTTATCAATATTTGGTGAGTAAAGGTTTTGCGCAAATAGAAGCCACGAGGGCGAGTTTTAATGCGTTGACCCTCAGGACCTAACGCATCGGTGAGTACTTTTCCGTTTGCCGCCTTGGGGCGTATATGCAAGGCTTCTCCTTGGCGAGATGTAATGGATTCAATCTGCCCAGTTACAATTTGCTCAATCAGCTCTTCCCAGTCGTGTCTTAGTAACGCATCTTCGCTTTCATTAGGTTGCCAATAAAACCCTGTTGCTACGCGTCTATGAGCTAGCGGAATTGCCCTGTCGCCTTCAATGGGTAGCCACAATACCTGTTGAAGCTTATTTCGCACATTTGATGTTTCCCACGTAATACCGGGCGTTATTAAGAGTGGGGCAAAACATACGTAAGTGGTCTCTAAAGGTGAAAAATGGGCGTCTATAGGGATCGTTTTAAGTTCAATACCAAGTTCAGGAAAGTCCTGTTGAGGCTTTGAACCCGCGCTTGCGCCTAACCATTTTTCAATCAACATCCCCGGCCATCCCTTGTGACGTTGCAAATTAGCCGGTATGGCAACATTCGCCATGTCAGCAAGTTCGCCTAGCGTCAAGCCTGCTATCGCATGACACCGAGCTAAAAGGCTATCTGGAGATGAAGGGGGAGACGTTGGTGGCTGCATAAATACGGCAAATTTCCTGTTCGAAAAGCAAGTGTAAATATTAAGACTATGATTGGAGCATAGTTTGTGGAAGAATGAAAACATATAACAGTATAGTGTGCCCGGGAGTCTATGTGATAGATGCCGATGGATTCCGTGCGAATGTGGGCATAGTGATTTGCAACAAAATGGGTCAAATATTTTGGGCAAGACGTTATGGTCAACATTCATGGCAGTTCCCTCAAGGCGGAATTGATGAAGGGGAATCTGCTGAACAAGCTATGTACCGCGAGCTTCACGAAGAAGTAGGGCTGACACCGAAAGATGTCACTATTTTAAGTGTGACCCGTAACTGGCTTAGATATAAGCTGCCGAAGCGATTAATTCGACAAGGCAGCAACCCTGTTTGTATAGGGCAAAAACAAAAATGGTTCTTGTTGCAGCTCGATTGCAATGAGAGGGACGTTAACGTATTAAAAACAGGTCATCCTGAATTCGATGACTGGAGGTGGGTAAGCTACTGGTATCCCATAAGAAACGTTGTATCGTTTAAGCGTGATGTATACAGACGAGTAATGAAAGAGTTCTCGCCTGTAGTTATGTCTGCGCAGCATCGACCTCAACAGCGCCAAAATGCAGCGCCACATAAACGTGGTAAAAAACGCAGGCGAGGATAAGCGTATGCGAAGTTCAGGTACGCAAAACAGAGGTGTGCAATATTGCGGTGTGCGAAGTAAGCAGCGAGTAAACTGCGAGTAAAAAAGGAAAAGCCGGTGAGCCCTCAGAGCCAGCAAGGAACAATGTTAACCACGTTAAAACGTATCGTGCAGGAAATGAATCAAATTCCTGCTCTCGATACGGCGTTGTTTAGACTGGCTTCTCGAGTTAAGCAGACCTTAGATGTCGACTCATGTTCCATTTATCTTGCCGATTACGATACCCAAGAATTTATCCTTAAAGCCACTGATGGACTACATCCCGATGCAGTCGAGCAGGTACGTATTGGCTTCTCAGAAGGGCTTATCGGATTAGTAGGTCAGCGGGAAGAGCCCCTTAATATTGTTAATGCTCATAGCCATCCTCGATTCAAACATTATCCCGAAGTTCAGGAAGAAAACTATAACGCCTTTTTAGGTACGCCCATTATCAACCAGCGGCGTGTGCTTGGTGTTATTACCCTTCAGCAATCGCAAATGCGACGCTTCAGTGAAGACGAAGAAGCATTCTTAGTCACCCTTGCTGCGCAGCTTGCGTTAGAAATAACCAATGCTGATATTCGTGGGGCTTTGACGCTGTCAAATTCGAATGATAATACTGCGCGGCAAAAAAATGTGCGTGGTATTGCCGGTTCTCCGGGCCTTGCTATTGGCAAGGGAGTGTCACCTGATAAATCTATTAATCTAAAAAACTGGATCGTAAAGCGCACGCAATCCCCTCAAGATCAAATTCGACTGTATCGAAAAGGCGTTGAAGTCACGCGAGGGCATGTCGATGCGCTATCGAAGCGGTTAGATGATGGCATTCCCGATGACGTTAAATCCATTTTTCAGCTATATCATCACCTGCTGGATGCCAACAGTTTAGGGCGGGAAGTAGAAGAAAAAATTCGCCAAGGTTGGGATGCCGCGTCGTCATTGAAAATGGTTGTAGAAGGTTATGCTGCGCGTTTTCAGGCCATGGACGACCCATACATGCAAGAACGTGCCATTGATATTGTCGACTTGTCTGACCGTATTCTTGCTAACATTTTATACGAAGCGAACGGCAAAAAAGCTAACGAAAAAACCATCACAGAAGCCAGTATTCTTGTTGCCGATGAAGTCTCAGCGCCTATGCTTGCTGAATTCCCGCGAGGGAAGCTAAAGGGCATTATTTCTATTCGCGGTTCAAATAACTCTCACGCGGCAATTTTGGCCAGAGCCATGGGCGTGCCTGCAGTTATGGGCTGTCAAAACGTTACGCCAGCGCTACTCGAAGACAAAGAGATTTTGCTCGATGGGTATTCAGGTGAGGTCATTGTATCGCCTGAACGTAACATCAAGTCTGAATTTATACAGCTTATTGAAGAAGAGTCGGCCATCGCAGAGAAAATTGACGCTGAGGCTGATAAACCTTGTGAAAGTGTCGATGGCTGCAGAATGTCACTGTATATCAACGCAGGCCTCTCAGCTGAAGTCGAGCTAAACGCTGAACAAATTGGCGCGGGTGTAGGGCTTTATCGCACCGAGATCCCCTTCATGCTGCGCGAGCGTTTTCCTTCAGAACAAGAGCAAGTAAAGCTGTACCGCCAAGTACTTGAGGCCGCGCCTTCTTTGCCTATCACTATGCGTACTCTCGACGTAGGCGGCGATAAGCCACTACCGTACTTCCCAATTAATGAAGAAAATCCCTTTTTGGGTTGGCGAGGTATACGCCTAACCCTTGACCATCCAGAAATTTTCTTGGTTCAGGTTCGCGCAATGTTGCGTGCCAGTGTTGGCTTAAGCAATTTGCAAATCATGCTGCCTATGATCTCAACTGTATCTGAAGTGCAGGAATCTAAGCGACTAATTAATCAGGCTTTTTATGAAATTTGTGATGAAATTTCGGAATCAGGACAAACGCTAATCAAGCCTAAGTTAGGAATTATGTTAGAAGTACCGTCGGTACTGTATCAGCTACCTCAATTAGCAAAGCATGTGGATTTCTTTTCGGTAGGCAGTAACGATTTGACCCAGTACCTGCTAGCCGTGGATAGAAATAATACGCGAGTGGCAGGGCTCTATAACAGCTATCACCCTGCGGTGTTAGGCGCACTTTACGATGTGGTTCAAAAAGCCAATCAGAGCCAAGTGCCTGTGACTATCTGTGGTGAAATTGCAGGTGAGCCTGCTGGCGCATTGCTGCTCATGGGAATGGGGTATCGCCGTTTGAGCATGAACGGCTTTAACTTAAGAAAAATAAACTGGCTAATCCGAAAAGTCACGCTGGGTGAATGTAAACAGTTATTATCATTGGCACTCACCTCTGTAAGCCAAGAAGAAGTGTTTGTGCACTTGAATCAATATCTTGAAACTAAGGGCCTGGGAGGCCTTATCCGAGCAGGTGCTTAAAAAATGGATGCTTTCGTTGTGATTATTGTCAGTTGTCTGATTTTAGGCTCTGTGGTTGGAATTCTGGCCGGAATGTTAGGGATCGGTGGCGGATTAATTATCGTGCCCGTGCTGTCATACCTGCTTATTCATTTTTTGGGTATGACTACTGAAACCGTAATGCCTGTGGCTATCGCCACCTCTTTGTCTACCATAATCTTTACGGGAATGTCGTCAGCCTTCGCCCATTACAAGCTGGGTAATATTCAAAGACACATTGTGCTTTATACTGGCTTAGGCATTGCGTTTGGTGCATTTGCCGGTGCGCAGGTAGCTAGCCATATTTCGGGTGAATTACTTAAAGATGTGTTTGCCGTGCTGGTTATTCTTATAGCGATACAGATGATATTTGGTAAGCAGAAAGCTTCAGAAAATGAAGCATCGAAAAGTACGCTTGCGGCCGTTGGTGGTGGCGCTGGTTTACTTAGTGCACTTATGGGGATTGGAGGCGGCGCCTTGTTGGTCCCTGCGCTGGTATGGTTTCGTGTTAATGTACGCGCGGCAATTGGCTGTGCCGCTTTTTGCGGACTTATTATTGCCGTTTTTGGTACCACGAGTTTTGTCGTTGCTGGTTACAATGCGACAGATGTACCAGAACATAGTTTAGGTTATGTGTATTTGCCCGCAACAGCTGGTATTGTTGCCACCTCTATGTTTACGGCAAACATAGGGGCAAAGCTTGGGCAGCGGGTAAATGTTCGCGTGTTAAAAGCGATGTTGGCGTGTTTACTGGTTTTGGTAAGCATTAGAATGATTTTAGGAATTGAATAAAGTAATGGAACAGAGCAGTTATCTGGTATTTCCCAGTATCGACCCCGTTATCTTCAGTGTCGGACCATTAAGTGTACGCTGGTACGGCCTTATGTATTTGGTGGGCTTTATCGCCGCTTATTTGTTGGCACAAAAGCGCCTTTCACAAACCACTTGGAGCCGTGAGCAGTTAAGCGACCTGCTTTTTTGGAGTTTTGTGGGCGTAATCCTGGGTGGCCGCATAGGCTATGTACTTTTTTATCAGTTTGGCATGTTCCTCGACGATCCTTTGTATCTATTCAAAATTTGGGCTGGCGGCATGTCTTTCCACGGTGGGCTTTTAGGGGTGCTAACAGCCTTATTCTGGCGCGCCAAGTGTATGAATACCACCTTCCTTCGTTTAGGTGATTTCGTTGCCCCGCTAGTCCCTATTGGCTTAGGTGCTGGTAGAATTGGTAACTTCTTAAACGCTGAACTTTGGGGGCGCAGCACTGATGTACCTTGGGCGGTCATTTTCCCTAACGCGGGTAATATTCCTCGGCACCCGTCCCAATTATACGAATTTGCGCTTGAGGGCGTACTACTCTTTATTATCCTATGGCTTTATTCTGCCAAAAAGCGTCCGGTAGGGGCAGTCAGCGGCTTGTTCTTACTTGGTTACGGAACCTTCCGATTTGTCGTAGAGTACTTCAGAGAACCCGATGCACATATTGGCTTATATCAAATGGGACTAAGCCAAGGGCAACTTCTTTGTTTACCTATGATAGCTTTAGGAATAGGATTAATAGTCCGTGCTTACATGCGCGGAAAAGACCATGTTGAACAGCAAAAAATATAAGAATAACGATGAAAGAATATCTCGCATTAATGCGCCATGTACGTGATACGGGTGTGAAAAAGGAAGATCGAACTGGTACAGGTACGTTAAGTGTATTCGGCTATCAGATGCGTTTTAATTTACAGGAAGGTTTCCCCTTGGTGACAACAAAGAAGTGTCACCTTAAATCCATTATTCACGAATTACTTTGGTTTCTTAAAGGCGAAACAAACATCGCTTATTTGAAAGAGCACGGTGTGAGTATTTGGGACGAGTGGGCTACCGAAGAAGGCGAGCTTGGTCCGGTTTATGGACATCAGTGGCGTAGCTGGGATCGCGGTGATGGCACCTCGGTAGACCAAATTGCCGAGGTAGTAGAGCAAATTAAAAACAATCCAGACTCTCGCCGACTTATCGTTAGCGGCTGGAACCCTGCGGTACTCCCTGATACCAATTATTCTCCTAAAGAAAATGCAGCGATGGGCAAGCAAGCACTACCTCCTTGTCATACGCTTTTCCAGTTTTACGTACTTGACGGTAAGCTTAGCTGCCAACTTTATCAGCGTAGCGGCGACATTTTCTTGGGCGTGCCATTCAACATTGCAAGCTACGCCCTGCTAACAATGATGATGGCCCAAGTGTGTGACCTGGAGCCTGGGGATTTCATCCATACTTTAGGTGACGCGCACCTGTACTCAAATCATCTTGAACAGGTAGAGTTGCAGCTTAGTCGCGAACCGTTTGAGCGTCCAACTATGAAACTTAATCCAGAGATTAAGGATATTTTTGGGTTCTCTTTCGACGACTTTACGCTTAAAAACTACCAGTCTCACCCACACATTAAAGCCCCTGTTGCCATATAGGGCGTTACCATGAGTACTCCGATATTAATATGCGACGATTCAGGTTTCGCTAGGCGTCAGATGGCGCGCAGTTTACCTGATGGTTGGGACGTAAATATTTCTTTTGCCGAGAACGGTGAGCAAGCTCTGAAGCTCGTTCGCGAAGGTAAAGGTGATGTGGTGTTCCTCGACTTGAACATGCCGGTGATGGATGGATATCAAACCATGCAAGCTATTCGCCAACAGGATCTTCCTTGTTTGGTGCTAGTGGTTTCCGGTGATGTGCAGGCGCAAGCGCGGGAGAGAATGCTTGCTCTTGGCGCTTTGGACTTCATACGAAAGCCAATTGATAATGAGAAGCTCAGCCACATCTTAGCCTCGTACGGGATTTACAGTGGCGAGAGTCATTCTTCAGGTGCGAGCTTACAAAAAGCACAAGACGACAGCGGCGCGAATGCAGTTTTAGTCAAGCGCCAAATGAGCAAAGAAGATCAATTAGACGCATGTCGTGAAATGGTTAATGTTGCCATGGGAAGAGCGGGTGAAGACCTAGCTCAACTCTTAGGTGAATTTATTGATTTACCCATACCCAACGTTAACTTAATCGAAAGTAACGAACTGTCTATGGCGATTGCAGAAATTAATCGTAACGACAGTGTCTCAGCAGTATCAAAGGGCTTTATTAGTGAAGGGATATGTGGCGAAGCGCTGGTAATCTTTAACGATACAAACTCCCAAAACATTGTTGAATTGTTAAAATATCCACCGTCGGCCTCGTCTGATAAATTAGCGCTAGAAGCGCTAATGGATGTTTCAAATATTCTTATCGGTGCCTGTTTAAATGGTTTATCTGAACAATTAAATGTGGCCTTTAGCCATACACATCCCGTGCTACTGGGACAGCATCAAGGTTTATCTACGCTTTTAAGTGATAATGTGCAGCGCTGGGGTAAACTAATGGCTATCGAAATAGGTTATGCAATTAAAGCCAGAGATATTTCATTCGACCTATTGCTGCTATTCCCTGGTGACGCCGTGAATCACATTTACGCTAGGTTGCTCGACGATGACGCTGCGACACAAGACAAGGATAGTCTATGAATACGCAAACAGAAGACCTCTCCACAGACGCTTTAGTTAATTCATCACAAGTACCCGCAGAGCTTCTCGACTCAATTGAGGTGGGCATTGCGGTGCTAGATCGCAACTTCAATGTTCAAGTGTGGAACAAGTTTCTTGAAAACTATGGTGCAAAAAAAGCGGAAGCAATCATTGGAGACACTCTCTTTTCCCATTTCCCGGAAATAGAAGAAAAATGGCTAAGAACCAAAGTTGATCCCGTATTTAACTTAAATAGTCCTGTATTTATTATTTGGGAACAGCGTCCTTATTTGTTTAAGTTTGGCTGTAATCGTCCTGTCACCGGCGCTGCAGAGTTTATGTACCAGAATGTAACTATGTTCCCTATTGTCGACAAGCGCGGTAATGCAGAGCGGTTTTGCATGCTTGTTTACGACGTTACCGAGCAGGCACTTGGTAAACTTGGAATGGAGCAATTAAACGAAGAGCTGAAGACAGCAAGTCGTATGGATGGCCTTACAGGACTATTTAATCGTCGTTATTGGCAGGAACGCTTTGATGAGATGCACAAACTTTGCGTACGCAGAGAAAAGCCAAGTACTGCGCTTATGCTTGATATCGACCATTTTAAGCGAATTAACGATACATACGGCCATCAAGCAGGGGACAAGGTGATTAAGAAGTTAGCAGCGCTGATTAAGCGCTGTGTAAGGGAAACCGACCTTGCTGGGCGTTATGGCGGCGAGGAGTTTGCCATTATTCTTAATGACTCTTTGGTCGAAGATGCAAAGATCGTTGCTGAGCGCATCCGTCAATTCGCAGAACGCTTAGTTGTTGAACACGAGGGTGAGTCGATAAGCTTTACAGTTAGTTTAGGGCTAGCACAGTTTTCTCCTGGCTTTAAAGGAGCGATGGCATGGCTTGAATGCGCCGATCAGGCGCTTTATAAAGCAAAAGAAAATGGCCGAAATCAATATTGTATTTGGGCTCCCAACAGCTAGTAGGCTAAAGAGCCAGACGTAAGGTGTTTTTTAGCTCTTGAAAAGTAACGGGCTTTACCAAATGGTAACGAATGCCTGCCTGCAAAGACGCTTCTTTATCATTCCTGTGAGCATTGGCGGTAAGCGCGATGATAGGGAGATCAGGGCGCCCTTCTTTCATTATTTTAGCGACTTCCAAACCGTTAATGTCCGGCAAGTTGATATCTAGTAACACACAGTCAAACGCACTCTCACTTACTCTAATTATCGCATCGTCTCCAGTATAACTCACGGTGACTTGGTGGCCCATACATTGAAGCATATACCCAACCATTTCGGCATTAATGGGCTCATCTTCCACCAGTAATACGTTGGCTTTTTTCTCGGCTTCGATAACTTTTGCGTTACTTGCGGTGAGGTGATGTAGCGCATCTACAAACCTGTTTCTATCGATAGGTTTAACAAAGCTCTGATAGATGGGTAATTCACTATTGGCAATAATATTGGCAATATCTGGCGTCGCTGATAGTACAATTACTGGCGGTACCCGTTGCCCAAAAATCGCTTTGAGCGTCCTCACCAGTTCAAGACCATTCATGCCCGGCATATATAAATCGGCAATGATACCTGAAAACTGGAGTGTTTCTTCATGCAGGTTAAGCAAGTTTGCGCCAGATGAAAATGTGCGCGCACCAAAGCCTTCTTTTGTAATAATTGACTGTAAGTGCAGCCGTGATATCTCCAAATCGTCTACCACAGCGAAAGTGGCATTAGACGGTGCTGAATTCGTAGCAGTAAGGTCTTCAACGGGTTTTAGAGGCACTGAAACTTTAAATTCTGAGCCAACGCCCACGGTACTTGAAACCTGCAGTGAACCGCCCAGCTTATCGATACTGCGTTTAGCGACAGATAAGCCAATGCCTGCTCCAGGGTACCGCTGTCCAGTTGAATGCTCACCGCGATAGAAGCGTTCAAACATCCGTTTTTGCGTCGCTTCATCAATACCTATTCCTGTATCACTGATAATGATGACAAGAAAAATACCTTGGTTTTTTACCAGCGTAGTGACAGTGACATCGATCAGACCGTTGGCCGTAAATTTAACAGCATTGTCAAGTATGTTCGTCACCACTTTCGAAAGAGCCATAGCGTCAGTTTCTGCGTATTGCGGCACACTGTGACTACAGTGCATATTAAACTCAATCTTCTTATCTTTTACTCTTACAGAAAACGGCGAGATACATTCGTCAAGCAGGCTGATTAAATCAACATCTGAAAGGTGTAAGTCGTCTTCGATGTTATTGGACAACACCTCGGTAAGGTTGTTGGTTAGATTGAGGAGTCGGTAGCTTGATTGCTCGGCCTGTTGAATTAGCCTGCCACGTTGATCTTCCATGTTAGGAATAAGTTCTAGGGCACTAATAATTGCGCTTATTGGGGCTCTGAATTCATGACTAATAAGTTGTAGAAACCTTTTGTTTTGCAAATCCCGTTCGTCATCTACGACGGAGAGCCTCAGCTTAGATCTTGCAAACTTTTTAGATATTTTCTGTGTATTACTCTTGTTGAAAAGCCATACAATGAAATACCAAATTACAACAAAAATTGCGCCCGAGACGGTAGTGAGCAACATTTTATGACGCAAACTCTGTATGCTAAGGAGCATTGCATTTTCTTTTGCCTGTATCGCTTTAAACATAGGGAAAAGACTGAAGTGCAGTTGAATATATTGGGTGGCGTCGGCTACCGGTACTTCAATAAGCGTGTAGAGTAGGTCTAGCGTTGTTGTAGTGATACGTTTCGCGGATGCACTATTGAGACTTTCCTGTGCTCTCAAAAAGTCTTCTTGCGACAAAGCAGTGGGCACGACATCAAGGTTTTCATGGTTGCGCACATATTCGGATATACCTTGAAAAGTAACCTGTAGCTCTAGCTTTAGCCCAGTATAAGGAATAGCCTCAGGGAACGGGCTGTTCTCAATTTGAATTTTAAACTGATTGATACGGGACTCCGTAGCGAGAATATTATCCTCTAGATAACTTTGATGCTTCAAGGTTTCAATCAGTGCCTGTTGCTTGCTCATTAGCGCGATTAAAACCACGATGACTGTGATCGCGATAAGCAGCGCTGTAACATTCACTTTCGAAGATGCGAATGTACGCGAGATTGATGATTTGCGCTGCGACTGGCCAGCCGGGTTTGAGCTCAACGTTCATCCTTGCAAGTATATTGCGGTAGAGTCACTTACCTTAAATGTAGGCAACTCACGTTAACTTGCAAGGAAGTAGAGAAAATTACGCAGATTCAACGCGCTTTATGTGGTGTCTGATAGAATATAAGAAGTAAAGGCTTGGAATTACCATAACGGCAGTGAGAATAAAGAACAAGCTCCAATTCCCTTCAAGGCTATCTACTACAAAGCCGCTGCTAGAGGCAACCAACGTTCTGCCTGCTACACTCAAAGAAGCCATGAGAGCGTATTGGGTTGCACTGAACGCTCGATTGCATAAAAGTGAAATGAAAGCGACCATCGCAACCGTGCTCCAAGCACCTGTAAAGCCATCGACAATAACTGTCACGGCTAAAAGCGACGTGGAAGGGCCTGTTTGCGCAATTAGTGCAAACAACAGGTTTGACGCAGCCATGGCGACACCCGCAGTCATTAACCCACGGTAAATACCGTAGCGAATATTAACCAATCCACCTAACAGTGAAAATACAATCGTTACCCACCAGTTAAGTAGCTTTGAGTAAGTGGCTATATCACTATTGGAAAAGCCAATTTCTTTGTAGAAAACGATACTCATTCTACCTAGAAAGGCTTCACCGATTTTAAAAAGAAAAATAAACAATAAAAATGATGCTGCTAATTTAACGCCATTTCTATTGAAAAATTCGGCAAATGGCGTGACCAAGGTAGTTTGTAACCAGTGAAGAACAGGTGATGTTCCCGCCTCGACAGCAGTTATCTTTTTGAGTAGTGCGTCTCTATCTATGTGTGGCTCTTTTGCCAAACAAGTAGCGCACATCAACAGAGCCATAATAACACTGAGTAATAGATAAATGTTAGGCCAGGTCCAAGAAGTAAGGTCAGCCAGAAAGAATGGAATAGCACCAAGCCCGCCATAGCCTGTCCACCATCCAGCGGTGGCTACTGAAGAAGCCGCAGACATACCGTCTTTATCGTTTTGGGCAATACAGTCAATGCGAAAACCATCAATGGCAATATCTTGTGTGGCTGACGCAACGGCTATGAGCAGCCCAATTAAAGCGACATAAAACAAATCTTGGTCTGCGGTGAGTTGAGACATAACAAAACACAGTAAAACTACACAGCCTTGCATAGCGAAAATCCAACCGCGCCGTTGCCCTAATAAAGGAGGCTTGATTTTGTCAACAAGGGGAGACCAGAGAAAATTAAATGAATAAGTTGCGAAAATAATGCCGAATAAGCCAATGGCCGAGCGAGACAAGCCTTCATCTTTAAGCCAAGCGGATAACACTGAACCAATCATGATCCAAGGAAAGCCACTGGAAATGCCGAAGAGAAAAATGCTGAGATATCGTTTGTCGTTGAACGTTTTTAATGCGTTAAGCAAAACTGCGGCCTTAGGCTAGAATACAAAAGCTTATTGAGCCACGAACCACAGTGATAAGCAATAACGCGTTAAAGTGAAAGTGTTACTACGGACGAATACCGACGCAGTCAAGTGGACAGTGACCCAAACCTTCAAGGAATTGTACGCAGTTGTTTAGTTCATCTACAAGGAACTGATCGTTAATCAGCTTGTCTTCATTCCAGTAGTGAACTTGGTGAAGTAGGTGCCAAAAAACCCGTTCTTTTTGTGTATAGGGCTGGGTTAAGGTGCAATTAATTTGACCCCATTCTTCCATACTATCCCAAAAAAACAGCTCGATTTCCTCGATAGGAAGTTCACCTTGCCAAAAAGCTCTCAAATAGAAACATAGCTGCTTTGCTTTGTTATCTACGAAATCTTGAACACTCACAAATAACTCAACCGTTTATGTTTACTGAAAGTATTATAGTTCATAACCATTCAACTGCTTAAGGCAGAGGCTTGCTATTTACATTATTAAATGTAGGTAATGGATTTGGATATTATTTAAGCGTAATGGGTTAACGAGAGAATTACCAGCCTAGGTGACGCGTCCAACCGATAGTGCTATTTGCAACCATTTGAATATAAGGGGAATTTTGAAACTCCTTTATACTAAAGGCTAATAAGTTTTTTGGGATAATTATTTGCCGATAGTGAATTTTTAGCGCGTTTTTTGCGCTCACTTTCCGTTTTTGTGTAGTGCTATTCGCCCAATCGTTAAATCCACTTAGGGACAAATCTAAAATCGGAAAAGTGGAGCGCGCTATATTATCTATAACTAATGTATTTGTTGATGCTTCAGGCCAAAAAGGTGAAATTGCGACGAATGTGTCTGGGTGAAGTTGAGGCTGTTGCTCAACCACAGACAAGTAAGTTGTGGCAAGCATGCCTTGTGCGATAACCATACGGTAGCCTGAACTATTTTGTAGATAATTATCCAATGCGTTGAGCTGTAAGTTCATCGCCGACGTTGCCGATTCAAAACTAAGATACTGCGTAAGTTGATTGCTTCTGGGGTGAATATTGAAAGCTGACATTGACGCAGTTTCAGGATCTGAAGACACGGTGTCTGTCGATTCTTCAGGTGGACTTTGTTGTTTAACCGCATTAACGGGCAGATTGAATGGGCTTATCACTACATTCCAGCCCTTTTCGGCAAGTATGCTGGCTAAACTATCTCCCTGTGCGAGAGTCAGACTAGAGGGAAATGCTTCAGTGAGAATGATAGCAACGCCCAAAGGTAACGGTGTTTGAGCTTCAACTTCAATAATGGGGGTTTCTACTTCCCCAACCATCAAGGGTTTAACTTCTCCAGGTAGATAGGCGTGACTAACATCTGTGAAAAAGTCACAGTGCGCTGTGATAGGCAGCAGCGAAGCAATAACTGAAAATATTAAAGGGAGAGCGTGCCTTTTCATAAAAAAGTGGTTTGCCTTTACCTAAATCTGGA
Source organism: Alteromonas sp. S015 (assembly GCF_036864485.1). NCBI lineage: Bacteria > Pseudomonadati > Pseudomonadota > Gammaproteobacteria > Alteromonadales > Alteromonadaceae > Alteromonas > Alteromonas sp. S015. The sequence continues at coordinate 55,526 of NZ_JAZETO010000002.1, forward strand.
ATCGTGCGTTCTGGATCGCATCAATTCAATTCATACATCAAGCCTTACACTAGAGGTTATCGGCAGGTTGTTTCCAAACTAAAATGAAGTCTCATGAAAATGTTGATTAGCGCTAAAACGCTATTCAACATTTAAAGCAAGTGCGTTGGGACGATATTGGCTAAAAGGGATTGGAATTTGGAAGTGCTGCCAGTGCCCATGTGTTGGATGTGAAAAACTTAAGCTTTCCGCATGAAGCTGTAAGCGAGATGCCATGGATAACGCTTCTTCGTGGGCATAGAGTCTATCCCCCAAAATAGGATGACCCAAGGCTAGCATATGAACACGCAGTTGGTGAGAGCGCCCGGTGATGGGATAAAGGGCAACTAAAGAGTAGGGCAGCCCTTTGTCATCTTGCGTGCGTTCGACAACATCGAAGTGCGTCACTGCTTTTTTACCGCGCTCGAAGTCTACCATTTGCTTTGGCCTGTTTGGCCAGTCGCAAATGAGTGGAAGGTTAACCTCTCCGCTGTCTTGTTCTACATGCCCATGTACACGGGCGAAGTAGCGCTTTTTAGTTTGACGGAGCTCAAATTGTTTTGATATATGACGGTGGCTATCTTTATTAAGTGCCAGCACTAAAATACCCGATGTCGCCATGTCTAAGCGATGCACTACCGTGGCGGTGGGATAGACGCGATTCACTCGGCTAATCAGCGAATCGCGGTGCGCTAGTGCTTTCCCCGGAACGCTCAATAGCCCGCTAGGTTTATGCGCAACCACCATATCCTCATCTTGATACAAAATATCAAGATAAGGTGTCATCGGTGGGTTATAGACAAAACTTGGGTTCGCCATTATGTACTCGTTACTTCACAGACGCTTTTGAATGTTTAACCTTTTAAGGTTACGGGTTATTTACCACAATGCGAATGGCGTCTAGCTGAACGTCAGCTTCTTGAATGACTTTATCTAGTGCATTCATTTGTGTTTCGATAAACTCAATTTCGCTGTCGCGAACAGCTGGATTACGCTTTTGAAGGTCTCGTAAACGCTGTATTTCTTCATTGAGCGTGCTATGCATGCTGCTAAGTGCATCGTGCTGTTTTTGGTTAGCTTCCTGGTGGGCAAGCTTACGCGCTTTTTCAATAGCAAGCTCAAGCGGTTGCTGTAAGGCTTTTAACAACTGAGCCGAGATCTTTCGTCCAATCTTACGCTTAACGTCGAAGCTTAACTCAGACGGATTCCCTTGTGCGTCTAAACAAACTCGCACAGGCGTTTGCGGTAAGAAGCGACCTAACTGAAGCGCTTTAGGCGCTTGCGCCTGCAGCACAAACAGCGTTTCTATCCAATAAGCGCCTTTTGGCAAAGAAGGCTCGGCAATAAAGCCCATGCTGCTTTTCCCGTGTACGTCAGTAAGTACTACGTCAATAGCGGTATGCACAAGTGGATGATCCCAACTTAAAAACTGCACGTTTTCTAGCGTGGTGGCAACACGGCGCTTGTAAGTGACTGTCATGCCTTCTGGGTCAAGACCTGGAAGCTGGCTCACCATCGACTCGGTTGGCATGAGAATAAAGCAGTCATTGCCTTTTTCATCCTGCTGAACACCAATAGCATCGAATACACGACCCATAAAGCGCGACAAATCTTGTTCGCTATCAAGGGTAATAATGTCTTCAAGCAGTTGTTCTACGCGGCCTTCACCCGAGGCATTAAGCTCTAGAAGACGATCGCGACCGGCTTCAAGCTGCGCCACTAGCTGGCTATTAAGCGTAACACTCATGTTAACTAGCTCGTCACGCGCGCTCATATCGTTAGGGTGTAAGCAGGCACCAATAAGCAAAGGCTTAACGTCATCGAATACGCCAGAGCCCGTGGGACAGGTCTTTTCGAAGGCATTCAGCCCTTCGTGATACCAATCTAGTAATACGTGCTGCGCGGTTTTCGCCAAATACGGCACGTGAATTTGTACGGTTTGGGTTTGACCAATACGGTCAAGACGACCAATACGTTGTTCAAGCAGATCTGGCGTAATAGGCAAATCGAACAGCACCAAATGGTGAGCGAACTGGAAGTTACGGCCTTCGCTACCAATTTCACTACACAGTAGAATTTGTGCGCCGTCTTCCTCATCGGCAAAATAATGGGCCGCCTTGTCGCGCTCCACAATGCTCATGCCTTCGTGGAATACACTGTGGCGAATTCCGGTTTGCGTGCGAATAACCTCACCTAACTCTTGCGCTGTACGGGCGCTTGCGCAAATAAGCAGAATCTTTTCTGGCTTAACGCTTTGCATGAAATCAAGCAGCCATTCAACGCGCGGGTCTTGCTTGGTCCAGCTGTTAACCACGCTTGCCATACGTTCAGGGTACAGTGAATAGGTTAAGTCGCCGCCGCTCACTGCATCTGAATAAACCTCAGGCAAAGCCAGTTCATAAGCGCTTAATTTACGCTCCGGAAAGCCTTCGATATTGGCGCGGCGGTTTCTAAACAACATACGACCTGTACCGTGACAATCGATAAGCTGGTGCAGCAATGCATGGCGATGTTCCGGCGAGCTTAAATCACCCGCATGTTCCATTACGTCAGGCGCGAATTCAGCAAGTTTGCTACGCTGTTTGTCGTTAGGCTCGGCGTCTGAAAGTAATGGCGCTACCGCATCGGCCAGCTGGCTGTATTTCGATTCTTCATCTAAGAATGCATCGTAGCTATGGAAGCGGGCCGGGTCGAGCAGGCGTAAGCGGGCAAAGTGGCTTTCGTGACCAAGTTGGTCAGGCGTTGCGGTTAGAAGCAGTACGCCAGGTGTTTGGTTGGCTAGCGCTTCTACACACAGGTATTCGGCAGAGGGAGCCTCACTTGACCACGCAAGGTGATGGGCTTCATCGACAACCATTAAATCCCATCCTGCAGCTTGAATTTGCTGCTGGCGTTTTTCGCTCTTGCTTAGGAAGTCGATACTACAAAGTACCAGCTGGTCGTTTTCAAATGGATTCACAGCGCTCGCGTCAGACGTTTCGTCATCTTCTAAGCCTTCGCTTTTCTCAATTGCTTCGCAACGACTCTCATCGTAAATGGCAAAAGGAAGGTTAACGCGGCGAAGCATTTCAACTAACCATTGGTGCATGAGCGAGTCTGGAACCAAAATAAGCACGCGTTCTGCACGGCCTGTTTTAAGCTGCTGGTGGATAATCAACGCGGCTTCAATGGTTTTACCCAGACCTACTTCATCGGCAAGCAATACGCGAGGTGCATGTCTGCCGCCTACCTCTGACGCAATGTGGAGCTGGTGCGGAATAAGCGATATGCGCGCACCTGCAAGGCCGATAGTGCTTGAACGCAGGTAATCGTATTGATGATCTAGAGCACGTTCGCGTAAGTCGAACCATTTAGGGTTGTCTAATTGCTGGCTAAACAGACGCTTTTCAGGTTGGTTCAAGCGAATATGGCTGTCTAGCATGGTTTCAGGTAATCGCGCTTGCGCTTTGGTGTCTTCGCGAAGCCCGTGATAGATGAAAAGATCTTGGCTTTCTTCTTTTTCTGTAATGGTCATTTCCCAGCCGTCTTGGCTTTTGACCGTTTCGCCAATTTCAAAAATTAGTCGCGTAAGCGGGGCGTCTTGTTTAGTGTACTTTCGCGCTTCGCCTGTTGCCGGATACAACACTTCAACTGAACGGAAGTCGCTACCAATAACGACGCCTAACCCCAGCTCTATTTCTGTGTTGCTTAACCAACGCTGACCAACTGAAAATTGACTATCTGAACTCATAAATCACCAACCTATTTTTCGGGGGGCGGTATTGTACGCATTGCGTTGTGATAAGTCATTAATACTAGCTCATTTGATTTACGGTTGCAGGTGGGGGCGTGATTGAGTACCTATGCCTCTGCGTTAACAATACGATTAGCACTAGTAGGCCTTCTTTGCTTCACAACGAGAATGCTGGTAGCAAAAGAATTAGAACGTTAACGTGCCTATCAGGCTTGCTTTGTCACAGGGTTGGCGTAAAACTGTCGTATCACTGACCATGGATATTTCTTACTGTTAACCGCGTTACGTTTTTAACGTATGTGAAGCGCAGCTAACAGGAGGAAGCGCGAGATGGATATGAAAGTAGACAGTCAAAAGCTTATACAACTTCGCAATGCTAAGGCATGGAGTCAGCAGCATCTGGCAGATGTGTCTGGATTGAGTTTGCGTACTATTCAGCGAATTGAGAAAACACAATCTGCATCACACGATTCAATAGGCGCACTTGCTTCGGTTTTCGAAACGACGCCCGATGGACTTTTATTGGAGGAATCCTACGCCACCACAAGTCATGCCCAAAAGCAGCCAACTTCGCAAACTTCTACTGCGGGCGAGAATGCCACAGCTCATCATGCAATTAAACAGCAGCTTGACCAGCCAACGTCGTTGAATCCCCAACATGTTCTTTGGATCACGCTAGCGCTCGCCATCAGTTTATTTGTAGCTATTTATTATGCGCAAACGGTCAATGCGAACAATGGTAGCAACCAAGTAATTGAAGAAGGCAAGCCAGTTAATGTCAGTAGCGAAGTCCTTGAAGATGCAACAAGTTGGCTGGAACTTATCGACAGCGGTGAATATGAACAAAGCTGGAAAGAGAGTGGGGCTATTTTTAGAAGCGGTATTTCAATAGCTAAATGGACCGAGGCGATGCAGCTAGTCAGGGAGCCATTGGGGGTAGCCAAGTCGAGAGAAATTGCGTTAGCACAAGCGCCAACTTCACTGCCGGGATTGCCTAAAGGAAACTACCTGATTTTGTCGTTCACCACTGACTTTGATTCCCAGACCACAATGAAAGTAGAGACCCTTTCTATGGTGGAAGTTGATGGCGAATATAAAGCAATAGGCTACTTCATTAAGTAGCCTACTCAGGTAACTGGTACAAAGTTTCAATTCCTTGAATGGCTTTGAAAGCATCATCGCTCGTTGCATTGTTGATGGCTTTTATAAGTTCAGGTGCATTGTAGGGTTCTAACAAGGTTAAGAACGTCGCCGTGCCAGGCGGCATGCCACTATTCACTGCTTTTTGAAGTCGCTTCCATACGGTGAACAGCGACTCCTCACTTAACGTTTTTTGTTGCACCACGCTATCGATGGCGCGGTGCATTATCATCCCGCATGAATAATAAAGATTGAAGTGCCCGTTTTTATAAGCACGAGCCAGCGTAGTCTGTGTCAGCCCTTCAGTACAGCTCTCGAAAGCGCGGGTCATTCGGCTTTCAACATAGCTATTGGCGTCTTCGTAGAGGAAGTTCATGGCGATTGCCGCAAAGTAGTCGGCGTTGCCCTCGTGCAGCCAAGACTGCTCCTCGTTTTCTGATACACCTTCGGTACTGCCGGGCTGATATAAATGGGTGACTTCGTGAGCAAAGAACCAAAGTGTTTGGTTAACAAAGCTGCTGTTATCGGCCTGCTCATTTAAGTCTTGTCTGTTCCAATGCATAAATATCTGGTTAGGTAGTGTTCCGCCTTGTGTAGAGTGATCGTCTACGTTTGCGTAAGAGGCAAGTAACATGGGCTTTTCGCCCTTAAGCGGATTAAGAGAATGGGAGAAAAACGCCATCATGTTGGGTATATCTTCTTCTAACGAAGCTTTAATGCTTTCAGGAAGCCCGAGATCAATTAGAGCAACCACATCATCGGTAATAATTGGCTGTTGCTTACCCACATACACGACTCTTCCATCATTGTTATCTGTCCACGACACGCTGCTTTTCATTACTTTGCCATTCAACACAATGTGTTCATCACTGGGAACATTGAGTGTCAGGTGCCATTTATTATCTTCTTCAGTACAGGCATTAGCACAAGCAAACAGTCGCCCAGAGTGAAAGGCATTTCCACCATCAGAAAAAGGAGAAAATGGCGCATAATCTTTACCCAAATGTTTATAGGTGGGCGTCAGTAAAAATGACACGGTAGAGAGGGACTTGCCTGACTTCGAGCGCACAAGTTCTTGGTGTTTGGAGTTATCAAAGATGATTTCTATGTCGTTGTCTTGCGCGAACCAACGTGTTGTTCTTGATGTATCTGGGTTTCTAACAAAAGCCAGCTTTTTTGCTGGCGTAGTTAATGTGTAAGTGACTACCCATTTTCCAGACGTGTCAGCCGTGCTTTTCTCAACGTTGATTAGAATGGTAGAAGGGGAAGAATCATTGTGCGCTTGGCTATTCGCCCATGCAATTTCAACGTTAAAGCACGCTAGTAGCGCTAACGTCATGCTTATGGTCGTTTTTATTTTTGTGATGTTAAGCCAATTCATAGATGAGCTTTCCCTGAGTGTTATTAATTTAAACGCATCCACTTTATTGAGGTGTTGTGGCATTGGGTTAGCACCCGTGTTTAATTCACCGCTTTAACAAATACACCTTAGCCTATTTGGGTATTAAAAACGCAGTTAAAACTGCGCTAACTGTAGTTAAAGTGTGAGCATTTGTTACGACCAAGTATGCCAGTTTCTTGTTTAATGCAGAATGGGAGCGCTGTGCTATCTCATATAACGTGAAGGGACTGTTCGTCGCTTCTCACTTGCTCTAACGAAAAATAAAAAAGAAAAAACAGTGCTAAATCTCAAAAACTGGATTATGGTGGAATTAAGGGTTCGCTAATTTAACAGACGAACCTGTGAGGCAGAAAGAGTAGTACTGCTTCTCAGTCGACGCGAGTAGGGGAAGAAGTCCTGTTTCGAGCGGCATTCTCCTACAACCGTAACTGTAGCTTGTTAGCGCATGCGTTCATAAATGAACAATACGTCTAACCTGGCTTTATTTACCGGAGTGAAGGATGCCAAGAAAAAATTCTACCGATACTAAGATTTACGTCCTCGATACCAATATTCTGCTGCACGAACCTCACGCTTTTCTCTCCTTTAAAGAACACGACGTGGTTATTCCAATGACAGTATTGGAAGAGCTCGACTACATCAAAGACAGCAAAAAAGACGTGGCGCGTGATGCACGGGTATCCATTCGGGCTATGGAGGATTTACTCCACGACGCAACGCCAGAAGATATGCTTGCCGGTGTATCGATGGAAGGGTTAGGCGCGGGTCAAACGGCACCTACAGGTAGTCTATCTATATTTGCCGACCTTAATATGGTCGAAGCCCAGCAAGTCTTTACCAGCAATGAAAACGACAACCGTATTATTAACGTAGCGCTGCACTTGCAAAAGACGTTCGCGCCGCAAAAAGTGGTGTTGGTTACTAAAGATTTAAACATGCGCCTTAAGGCGAAAGGGGCAGGCCTCGCGCATGTTGAAGACTACCGCACCGACCAGTTAATTACTGATATCAAGTATCTATCTCGCGGTTTTCATATCTTTGAAGGTAATTTTTGGGACAGCGTAAAAAGCGTGGATAGCCGCAGCGAAGGGCGCGACACTATTCACACTATCCCCAAGTCTATGTTGCCAGAAGCGTATGTAAACGAGTTTTTGCTCGACGAAACTAAACAGTTTGCAGGTTTAGTAGAAGAGATCACCGACGACCATCTAGAGGTGTTGGATTTAGGTTACGAACGCTTAATGGGTCGTCACGCCTGGGGCATTACACCCAAAAATATAGGGCAGGCCATGGCGCTCCATGCGCTGCTAGACCCACACATTGATATGGTTATTCTCACAGGTCCTGCCGGTAGTGGTAAAACGCTACTAGCGCTCGCCGCTGCGCTTGAAATGGTGGTAGAGCGCAATATGTACGATAAGATCATTGTTACGCGAAGCACGCCGGAAATTGCTGAGTCGATTGGTTTTTTACCGGGAACGGAAGAAGAAAAAATGCTGCCGTGGTTGGCGGCCATTACCGACTCGCTTGAAGTGCTTCACAAGCATGACGAGAACACGAAAGGCTCGATGAATTACATCATGGAAAAAGCCAACATTCAGTATAAATCAGTTAACTTTATGCGGGGTAGAAGCATTCAAAATGCCATTGTGATTTTGGATGAGTCGCAGAACTTAACAGCATCACAGCTTAAAACGATCATCACACGCTGTGGTGAAGGAACTAAGCTAATAGTGGGCGGAAACTTAGCGCAGATTGACAGTAACTATCTGAGTGCAGTCACCTCTGGGCTTACTTATTTGGTTGAGAAATTTAAAGACTTCTCAGGCAGTGCCACTATCAACTTAGACGGTGTGGTAAGAAGCCGGCTAGCGAGTTTTGCAGAAGAGAACCTTTAACCGAAGATAACGCGTAAATTGGCAGTATTGTTTTTATAACAGAATACTTTCCTCACTGTTATACTCCGCTAGTGGGAACTATCGGAGTATAACGTGGCTAAATACGAAGTTTTAGCTCACCAGCTTAAAGAGCAGATTGAGCGCGGCGTGTGGGTAGAAAATGAAAAGCTCCCTTCGCTTCGCAAACAGGCAGCGCAAACAGGCTTCAGCCTAATGACAGTGCTGCACGCCTATCAGATGTTAGAAAGCCAAGGCATCGTCAGTTCCCAAGAACGTTCGGGCTTTCTGGTAACAGCTAAAGCGAGCAATGCCTCAAAGGAACGTGTACAGGCCACAGAAGCCGTCAGCGTCAACGACTTTGTGTATGAAGTACTACAGGCCTCTCGCGACCCTCACATGTTCAGTTTAGGGTTTGCTTACCCCGACCCAAGCCTTTATCCAAGGCAACATTTAAATAAGTCCATTGCAGCCGCCGCCCAGCAAATTTCGTTGACCAGCGCCATGGATAACTTGCCTCCAGGTAACCTTAACCTCAGAAAAATCATCGCTAAGCGCTACGCAGCCAAAGGCATGAATATCTCGCCTGATGAAATCATTATTACCGCGGGTGCATTGGAAGCGTTGAATTTAAGTTTGCAGGCGTGCACCACACCTGGAGATTGGGTGGTGGTAGAGTCGCCGGTGTTTTACGGAACACTGCAGGCGCTTCAACGTTTAGGTCTAAAAGCGATTACTGTAACGGTATCACCCAACACTGGCCTGGATGTAGCTGCACTTGAGCGCGCATTTAAAAATCATAATGTGAAAGCCTGCTGGCTTATGAGCAACTTTCAAAATCCTGTTGGATACTCATTGAGCGACGGCGAAAAGCAGCAGGTGGCCGCGTTACTCGAAAAGTACAATGTTGCCCTAATTGAAGATGATGTGTATGCCGAGCTTTATGCTGATAAGCGTCCACCTCTGCCAATTAAGCATTTTATGAAAGAGGGAGATAGCATGTTGTGTTCATCTTTTTCCAAATCTTTAGTGGCAGGGTACAGAATAGGGTGGATCGCCGCAGGTAAGCGTGCCCTTGAAATACAAAAACAGCAGCTTATGAGTACATTGGCAACCAGCGCACCGATACAGCTTGCACTTGTAGATTATCTATCAACAAAAAATTACGAGTCTCATTTAAAGCAGCTGCGAAAAAAACTCATCGCTCGTAAGAAGACGATAACGGCGCTGCTTACCGACCTTCTATCAGACGTTGCGACTATTCACACACATAGCGGTGGCTATTTTTTGTGGGTGGAATGCAGGGGGCATGTTGATGCAATGGCTATTTATAAAGAAGCGTTGCGTTTACACATCACCATTGCGCCTGGAAAGCTGTTTAGCTTAACCAATGAGTTTAACCATTGTTTTCGTTTAAACGCGTCGTTTACTCTGAATGAAGCGAAGCGCAATCAACTGCTTAAGCTTTCTTTATTTATAAAAAGTCTTTCATAAATAACGCGTTATAGTTATGAGTAACGCAAACGATGTTTTTCCACATGCTGTATAGGACGTAGGTTTGAAATAAAAAAACATACATCTTAAATATCTACGCCTTAAAAGTTGTAGCAACTGATCTATAAAGAAACCCCTAATCTGTTTCTATTTTAACGCCCTTAAATCCCTACCATTAGCGCAAAATTTTCGGAGAAAGCTAATGACGGCAGTTAAAATTCGGCAAGAAGACATCATTGCTTGTACACCCGTAGAAAGCAAAAAGATCTATATCCGTGAGGAAACCGGGCACTTTCAAAAAATACGCCGATACTTGAATGTAGTATTAGTGACGCTGTTTGTTGCATTACCTTTCATGCAATACCAAGAGCAGCAGGCGATTTTGTTTGACGTGGGTCGTCAAACCCTCACGCTTTTTGCATGGGTGTTGTATCCACAAGACCTCATGATTTTTGCTTTTCTGTTTATTCTTGCGGCTTTTGCTCTATTTTTAGTAACCCGTCATTACGGGCGAGTATGGTGTGGTTTTACATGTCCTCAAACCGTGTGGACTCTCGCTTTCAATTGGGTAGAGCGCCGTATTGAAGGTACGCATAATCAAAGTAAGGCATTAGATAAACAGCCTGGCTCGCTACATAAAGCCGCAGTGAAGTCGTTGAAACACTTCGCGTGGCTGGTATTAAGTATTATTACTGCGCTAGTTTTTATGTCCTATTTTTATCCTGCAACGCGTTTATATAAAGAGTTTTTTACTCTCTCTGCGCCGGCGTTAATTTCAGGCTGGACAATGTTCTTTGCTGTTTGTACTTATGCCAATGCCGGTTGGCTTCGAGAGAAAATGTGCACGCATATGTGCCCCTATTCTCGCTTTCAAGCGGCAATGTTTGATAACAGTACATCATTGGTCACTTACAACGAAACGAGAGGAGAAAGTCGCGGGCCAAGGAAGCGTTTTTCACAGCACAAATACTTAGGTGATTGTGTTGACTGTAGTCTATGCATTCAAGTGTGCCCAGCGGGCATTGATATACGTGAAGGAATTCAGTACGAGTGCATTAACTGTGGTTTATGTATTGATGCGTGCGACAAGGTCATGGCCAAATTTGGCTATCCACTCAAACTGATTAATTTTGCACGAGCCGGCAGAAACTCTGGCCGTAAATTCACCAATTACCTATATGGCACTGCAATCATAGCCATACTGCTTGCAATGGGCGAATGGGCTATAAACAGGCAGGACTTCGAGGCATCAATTAGCCGTGACCGTAGCGCGCTTTATAGAGAGAACAACGCGGGTCACATTGAAAACACCTACACGCTCACAATTTTAAATAAATCTCGTATCGCAAAAACCTATGAAATTACTATTGATTCGCCTTCAGATATGCAGCTGATCAACGTGCCAACTATAGATGTAGCACCGGGCGAAAAGCGAAACGTGCCGTTTTCAGTTGAAGCACAATCGCCAATGTATCATGTCATGCAGTCTGTTCGCTTTGTTATTGCCGATAAATCTACTGACAATGTTATTGGCAGTGAAGTGATGTTTTATTCAGGGGAAGCAAAACAAATGTAGATGACATTTACTCTACTACTTCTATTTGATAGCGCCCGGTAACAATATAGCGCTCGGTACTTTCAGAGACCTCTCCGAAAGGAATGAGTGCGGGGCCGGTTGGATCGTAGAGTACGTAAGTGCTACTGTCGTACTCTACGGTTCTGTCATCAGCCTTTGGAGTTAATGCAATTCCAAGCAAGGCGTGGTTGGGCAGGTAAAGCACTATCATCTTCGTATTGGGTAAAAAAGCTCTTACCATTGAAGACGCTAACACTGCTTTACTGTCACAGTCCCCTAGGTTCTGCATAAGCACACTTATGGGCGGCGCATAACCAGAGCCATTACTCACTACTCTATCTTCTAACGTGTCGTAAGGGATGCTTTGCAGCCAACTGAGAATTAAAGAAAAATAGGCTCTTGAATCTGACTCAGACGCGACTTTCTCGTAAAACGCTTGAGAAACGGACACCAAAGGTTTTACTGACTCAGAGATGTAACGCAGGTGATCTGGCTTTATGGCACTTTGGTTAAATATGGTCGTAAAGCGAGTGAAGTAATGTTCATGCAAGTAGCTATCGTAAGCGTTTTGCTGTACTTCACGTAGATGCGCTTGAACGTCTTCTATTTTCTCCTCGTTAGTCCCAGACACGTTAATATTAATGGCTTCTCTCATGGGCTTGATTGTTACTTTTGCGTCCTTGGGATCGATAGCCTTTGCTGCTTTAGTCAACGCAACTGTCACGTGTCGTTGTGCTATTTGGGGCTTGTAATTTGCCTGCCTGAGCGGCAGGTTTTTAATCGATTCGAACGGAATTTCAAACGTGAGGTCATGGCGCTGTTGTTCACCATCTATCCATTCATAATAGAACTGCATACCAGTGTCTGTTTTTGTTCTTTTGAACGCGACTTGTTCAGACATTGCGTAATGAACGTTACCAACCATAAAAAACGTGGCAAAACCAAGGTATCGTGTCACCTTACTAAGAAAGCGCCAAATGTCCTTTTTCTTCGAGTTGGTGTAAAGGTTCATTGAGATTGTCAGATTATTGCAACAATTAGTTACTCATGTCGTGAGTATGCGCGTCATAATGAAAAAAACAAGGTAAAGTCTAATTTGAAGGCCCTGCCAAACAAAGTTGTCAGCACATAACATTAACAGAGGTAAGAGAGAGTCAACGACGCATTTAAGTACCTTGGGAGTGCGCTATTTGATTCAAAAACTGTCGATTAGTGGGTAAGCCACTGAGTTGTTGCTGAATATCTTGTACATGTTTTGCGTAGGCCTGGCGCTGTTTAGGCGTATGTAAGTTCGCTTGATAGATATCATTGTACTGCGACTTAAAGCCCATTCCGTATAAAACAAACGAATAGCTTGCCGCGGGAAATAGCTCTTCACGAAGTTCAAAATCAGATGAGATAGGGCTTCTGCTTTTCCACAGGGTTAACCAATCTTTTAGCTGGGTAGAACAGCTATCCAGGCTTCGCATGTCACGCCAGTAAGCAGAAGCTTCACGCTCACTCAACACATAATGAAGCTTTAAGAAGTCGACTATTCTTTCCCATTTTTTGCCGAAGGCCTGATTAAACTGTCGACCCACCGCTTTACACTCTTGGTATGTTCTAGGCAACTGTTTCGCTATATGTGTGGCTGATAATTCAATCATGACAAGCGCCGACGCTTCCAAAGGTTCCAGAAAACCTGCGGATGTGCCAATGGCGACACAATTCTCTACCCACAGCGTTTTGCGGTAACTCGGTGAGAATGTAATCTTTCTCGCTTTGCTAACATCCACATCAGCGGTTTTTTGGTCGTGCTTTAAGTAGGTCTCCAGTGTTGCTCTTGCTTCATCTTCACCGCAATGCGCTGAGCTATACACATATCCGACGCCTTTTCGTGAAGACAAACCAATGTCCCAAATCCAGCCATTATCTTGGGCTGTAGAATGCGTAGTAGAGGCAATATCAACGGCGCTGTCAACGTAGGGAGCTTGGATTGCGATAGCACTATCGTTAGCCAGTACGTTGGAGCAAGACATCAAAGGGATACCGTAATGTTGACCAATTAACCTTGCCGCAAAGCCTGTACAATCTATGAAGAGATCACCAGCAATATGGCCGTGTTCACGACCTACAATTGCTGTCATGGGGGTTTCTGGTGAGCCAACCACATCATCAATATGATCGACAATATGTTGAACACCTAAAACCGATTTAGCATGTTTTTGAAGTAGGGTTGCAAACTTGTTTGCGTCAAGGTGATAACCGTAGTTAGCTATGCCTGCATACGCAGGTGTTTGACGCTGTTTAGGCGCTAAGTGGTGGTCACATAGTGCGGGCTGGGAGCACACAGCGTGCGCAAAATCTTGTTCTGCTGCAAAGCCTTGCCACCACGCCGCGACATCGCTTTCAAAATACCTAAAAGGTAAACTAAAAGGGTGGTAGTACTGATGCTCAACGGTGTCTGAGCGCCAATTGTGAAAACTGGTACCTTGCTTAAAGGACGCATTACATTGGGCTAAAAAGGTTTCTTCACTGATACCAATTTTAAGAAGTGTACTGCGCATGGTAGGCCACGTTCCTTCGCCTACACCCAATATGTTGACATCTGGCGATTCAACCAATATGACACTGATATTGTCATCGTGCTTGTGCGTAGCTGCGATTACTGACGCGGTTAACCAGCCAGCGGCACCACCACCAACAACAACGATACGACGAATGGGGCTGTTCGCTTGATGCATATTTTCCCAAAACCTACTTTATGAAAACAGAATGTTAATTATTTTGTTTTTTTAAATGTATATTAAATGAAGCTTAAATGTAAGGGGAAACGTTTACATAATTAGTCGGTATTCAGGAAATAACGCAATTAACTACGAGTGCAGGCAGCGTTGGTTACTGCCAATAATACAGAGCAAAATTACTGGGGCAGAAGTTGGTAGCAGGTTTGGAAATTGGCGGCAGAGCAATATTGAATTGGTAAGTAAAAGCCGATGTTCTAAAGCGGAAAGCTGGTACAGAGCCCCTTTATTTACACAAAGGGGCAGGAAGGGATTATTGGTACCAGTTTAGTTCGTCACGTAAACTAACAACTGAACCGACGATAATAAGTGTAGGAGGCTGTAATTGCGCCTCTTCTTGCTTAGCCACAATATCACTCAGTGTGCCTGTTAGTACCGCCTGCTCTTCGGTCGTCGCCGATTGAACTAAAGCGATAGGGGTATTGGCATCAAGACCGTGTTCAATGAGCTTTTCGCAGATAATAGGCAAGCCTGTTAAACCCATATAAAACACAGCGGTTTGATTCTTCTGTGCAAGGGCTGGCCAGTTAAGGTCGATAGTGCCATTTTTTAAGTGACCGGTGGCAAACACCACTGATTGTGCGTGGTCGCGATGAGTAAGCGGAATGCCTGCATAGCTTGACGCTCCGCTTGCTGCGGTAATACCTGGAACCACTTGAAACTCAATGCCGTGCTGAATAAGGGTTTGAATTTCTTCTCCACCACGGCCGAAGATGAACGGATCACCGCCTTTTAAACGCACCACGCGATTGCCTTTTTTAGCTTCATCAACCATTAATTGGTTGATGTCGTCTTGAGGAAGCGTGTGATTGCTTTTGGCCTTACCCACGTAGATTTTCTCAGCGTCACGGCGTACAAGCTCAAGAATTTGTGGCGATACCAAACGGTCGTACACTACCACATCGGCCTTTTGCATTAGGCGCAACGCCCTGAAAGTAAGTAGATCAGGGTCGCCTGGGCCAGCACCCACCAAATACACTTGGCCTTCCACTTTTTTGTTTTGAGCAGCAGCGTGTAATGCTAAGTTAAACGCTTCATCAGCTTTTTGGTCTTGACCCTTTTCAACCATTTCTGCAATGTCGCCGTCAAGTACGTCTTCCCAGAAGTAGCGTCTGGCGGTTACACCGTTAAGCGTTCGCTTAACTTTTTCGCGGAATTTTTCAGAAAATGCCCCAAGGCGGCTTAAGTTTGCGGGCAGCACCGTTTCTAACTTTTGACGTAAATAACGAAGCAAAACAGGCGCTACACCACCACTACTCATAGCAATAACAATGGGAGAGCGGTCAACGATAGAGGGGGTGATGAATTGGCAAAGCGGCGTATTATCCACCACGTTGACCAACACCTTGTTAGCGCGCGCTAAGTCGTGAATATGTTGATTAACATCGCCTTTGTCGGTGGCAATGAAAACCATATCTTTATGGGTGAGATCACTATTTTCAAACGCCCGCTCTACGAGAGTCACTTTATCACTTAGTGCCAACTGCTTTACCGTATCGCAAACCCAAGGCGCCACTATGGTAATGGTCGCAGGTGTCTTCATAATAAGCTCTAGCTTACGGGCTGCCACTTCACCAGCCCCAACAATTAGGACATCGAGCTTTCTGGCATCTAGGAATAACGGAAAGTAATCCATAAAGGTTTTCTTAGCTTCATATACAAAAAAAGAACTGACACTATTTTGCGCCAATTCTTTTTAATTAGAAAACAACGAAAACAGCCTTTATATTTCTATTAGTTATATAAAGGCTGAATATATTGCTATTTAGTTCTTACGCTTACGGTCTCCGCGATTTGGGCGGTCTTCACGATTGCCGCGAGGCGCTTTGTCACCACGGTTACCGCGATCGCCACGACCTTTAGCAGGTGGCGTATCTGACCATTCGCGGATATTTAAACGCTGGCCAGCAACACGGGTGCCCTGTAGCGTATCGCGCGTTTCCTTAGGCATGCCTTCTGGAAGGTCAACCGTACTGAAATTGTCATAAATTTCGATAGCGCCAATGTGCTTCGAGTTTATGTTTGCTTCATTAGCAATTGCGCCAACGATGTTGCCAGGCTTCGCACCATGAACGTGACCTACCTCAATGCGGAAGCGCTGCATACCTTCTTCAGGCTTGCGGTTTCCACGAGGTACTCTCGGCTTTCTCTCACGGCCATCACGATCACGAGAGTTTCTCTCACGATTGTCGCGCTGAGGCTTGCTATTAATATCTGGACGATCTGATTCTTTAAGAATTAACGGCTCGTCACCTTGCGCAATTTTAAGCAGTGCTGCCATCAATACTTCAGGAGACGCTTCGTTTTCTTCTTTAATCATCTCAACAATAGGCATTAATGATTCAATGCTATCGTCTTGGGTTGCTTCAGCAACTGACTGTTTGAAGCGGCTTAAACGGGTTTCATTAATTTCGCTAATTGAAGGAATTGGCATTGCTTCAATAGGCTGCTTAGTGGTTTTCTCGATAGAGAACAACAAGCGCTTTTCACGGTGAGAAATAAACAGGATTGCGTCACCTTGGCGTCCTGCACGACCAGTACGACCAATACGGTGAACGTAGGATTCGCTGTCGTACGGGATATCGTAGTTGATAACGTGACTTACACGCTCAACATCAAGACCACGGGCTACAACGTCGGTAGCAACAAGGATATCAATTTTACCCTGTTTAAGTTTTTCAACAGTACGCTCACGCGCTGCCTGAGGAATATCACCGTTTAGCGGTTCTACATCGTAACCACGAGCAGAAAGTTTATCTGCTAGTTCAACCGTAGCAGTTTTCGTACGTACGAAAATGATCATACCGTCGAACACTTCCACTTCCATGATACGGGTTAACGCTTCAAGCTTATGATGGGGTGCTATTTGACAATAACGCTGGCGGATAGTGCTAGCCGTACTGACCTTAGACGCAATTTTAACGTGCTTAGGGTCTTTCAAGTAACGCTGCGTAATCTTCTTGATTGGGCCTGGCATCGTTGCCGAGAACAGCGCGGTTTGGCGCTCTTCTGGTGCATGGCTAAGAATAAGTTCAACGTCATCGATAAAGCCCATACGAAGCATTTCGTCAGCTTCGTCTAGCACTAAGAACTTAAGTTCACTTAGGTCTAATGTCTTGCGCTTGATATGGTCGATGATACGGCCAGGTGTGCCTACAACAACCTGAACGCCGCGCTTAAGCTGGCGAATTTGGTTGTCATACGATTGACCGCCGTATACGGGAAGTACTTTAATTTTTTGACTAAAGCTCGCATAAACCTGAAACGCCTCGGCAACCTGAATAGCTAGTTCACGGGTTGGGGCCAATACCAGTAATTGCGGCTTACGTTGCTCAGGATCGATATTTGCCAACATGGGCAGGGCAAACGCAGCGGTTTTTCCTGTCCCTGTCTGTGCCTGACCGAGTAAATCGTGCCCTTCAAGTAAAAGAGGAATACTCTCAGCTTGAATAGGAGACGGTTTCTCGTAGCCAACTTTTTCAAGGGCTTGTAAGATAGGTTCTGGTAAATTGAGGTCTTTAAATGTCATGTCGACAGTTGTGGTCATTAAGGATCCTGGTGCATTAAGTAAGGAGGGTGCGGCATACGATTAAACCGTACTTTTTCGGTTTAGTATCGCAAGACGCTATACAGCGATGAACTGGCCTTTCAGGCGAGTTTATGAAGCGTATTCGTAGCGTATTTCGCGATATGCTTGCCAGCAGTGTTGCAAAAAACCGTATTATATTCGAATAATGGCAAGGTTGCCACGAAATTGCACAATTTCGATGAAATAATAGACAATGCACTAGGCGCTATTTTCAATATGTAGCGATGTGCCAATAAAAAGTTGAGATAGGGCAAGGAATTAGAATGACAAAGAAGAATCCCAACACATTACTTAAACGCACAACGTTAGCGGTAATGCTGACCAGTGCGCTTTTATCTGGATGTAGTGAAAAATCAATGGAAAGCCATTTGGCGGATGCAAGGAGCTACGCCTCTTCTCAACAATTTGATACTGCCATTGTTGAATACAAGAATGCTATTCAAAAAGCGCCCGATGCTGCAGCACCGCGCTTTGAACTTGGCAAGATATACTTGCAGCAAAGCAATTTTTCAGCTGCCGAAAAAGAACTCAATAGAGCTATGGAGCTGGGGCACCCTGCTAGTGAAGTTATTCCTCTTTTGTCGGTAGCTTACCAGCAGTCAGGGGCAGAAAATGCGCTTGCCGAGGTAGAATATCGCGCAGAAGGCATGACGGCCGTCGAGTCAGCTGAAGTGGGGTTTTATAAGCTTCAGGCACTAATGCAGTTAGGCAAAAACGAAGAAGCGCAAACCCTATTGGCAGATTTGTCCACTCTGGATACTCGATCTGTCTATAAAGGCCTCATAGACAGTTACGCCTTCGTTTTAGATAATGATATCGATGGAGCGCTAGCTGCCACAGAGAAATTGCGAGAACAAGCGCCCACCAACAAGGACGTATTACAACAACTAGCGAAAATATACCTCCAAAAAGGCGAACCAGAAAAAGCCGCAGAGGTTTACGGCGTCTATGTTAGTCAGTTCCCTAACGACATAACCAGTAAGTTTGCTTATGCCGCGCTACTTATTGAGGTAAGAGAGCTCGAAAAAGCGGAACCTATTGTAGATGATTTGTTGACCTTAAACGAAAAGCACCCATTGCTTAATACCTTTAAAGGCATTATTGAGTCGGCCAATGAAAATTACGCAAAAGCGCTAGAACACTTAGAAATTGCGGTTCAAAACGGAAGAAGTGATCAGGTTGTGCGACTGGTTGCCGGTTTCAGTGCATATCAAATACAGGATTTTGAAGCGGCACAGCGCCATCTGACGATGGTTGCTTCTAACCTTCCCGACAATCACCCTGGCCTTCGTATGCTGGCAGACAGCATGTTGCAGCTTGGCGAGAATGATGAGGCGCTTGAAGTCTTGGCTAGAGTAAAAGGCGATCAGGGTACAGATGCCGCGTTATTCTCGAAAGCCAGTTATCAATTATTGAAAGACGGCAACGTGGTCGGTGCTCAGCAGATGGTAGAGAAGTCTGAAGCGGTAAGTACCACGGCCGAAGACTTATCTCGTTTAGGCGTTTTGCAGCTATCACTGAATGATATCGACGGCTTAGTCAACCTTGAACAAGCCGTTGAAAAGTCACCAGAGTCAGTAACATCACAAGCAACGTTACTTCGCGCCTACGTTGCTACTAATCAACTTGAAAAAGCAAAAGGTGCGGCGAAAGAATGGCTCGAACAGTCTCCGGAAACGGCTGCACCGCTCATTTACTTAGGTAATATTGCGACGGCAGAGGGCGCTTACCAAGAGGCAGCTCAATACCTTGATAAAGCCAGTGAGTTAAAAGGTGCAGAGAAAGAGGTGTTTTATTCTCGTGCTAAATTGCTGGTAGCAGAAGGCAAAAAAGACAACGCGATTTCTTTTATTCGCGCGTTCATTGATAAAAATCCTACCGATCTTCAGGCGCTAGCATTGTGGTTTGCCCTTTCCACTGAAACGGGGAACGCAGAGCAAGTTATTAACCATACACAGGCACAGTTTAATGCGAACAAGGATAATTTAAACCTACGCCTTTTACTGGCAAGAATGTATTCGCTGAATCGTCAGGTCGATAAAACGGTTTCGCTTTTGTCTGATGTACAAGGAAATGAAGCGTCACCACAAGCGTTTTGGAACTTGAAGGGGCAAGCGCTCATCGCCACCAACAATGTGAAAGACGCAACAGCGTTCTTCGATCGTTGGCTATCTTTTTATCCGCAAGATAAAAATGCGGTACTGGGTAAGTTGTTAATTGTCGACTCTCAAAAGCAATTTGAACAGGGGTTGACACTTGCAGATAAGGTGTTGGCTAAACGCCCCGACCCGCAGTTAACGTTATTAAAAGCTTACTTTCACAGCCGACTTGGTCAGGCCAAGCCCGCGTGGGATATCATCAGTAATGCGTCCGAAGATGTTAAGGCTCTGCCTTTCGTTAGAGGTGTGATGGCGCGCTTGCACCTTATTGATAAAGCACCTGAACAAGCTGTAGCGCATGCCAAAGCGGCCTACGAAGCTACATCTAACTCAGACAATGCCTTATTGGTCATTGCGGCGCTGGAAATGTCGGGTAAAAAAGAGCAGGCGTACGAGTTCCTCGAAAAACACGTTCAGTCAAATAGCGACGATATCCCGAGCGCAATGCTGCTAGCCGAGCGTCAAATCGGCAGTGACAGAGCGGCAGCCATTAAAACCTATGAGCAGGTGTTATCTAAAACACCAAATAACTTTGTTGTACTAAATAACTTAGCGTATCTGGCATTTGAAGATGAAAATCTTACGCGAGCCGAAACACTCGCCAAAAAAGCGGTATCGCTTCAACGTGAGAGTGCCGATGCAGCAGATACTCTAGCGCAAGTTTATATCGCAAAAGGCGATAAAGCCGCAGCACTCAAACTTTACGAGGAAGTCTCCGCTCGCCCCATTGCAAACGACAACGTGTATTTAAACTATATGCGTTTATTGCTTGAACTTGATAAAAAGGCGCTAGCCTCGCGCAAGCTGGCAAGTCGAGAGTTTAAATCTGAAGCGGCGAAACAAAGGGCTGAGTCACTTAAACAGCAGTACGGACTTTAGCTACGTTGGGTTTCCCCATTTTTTGTCTACGCAGCATACTCTGACAGCAACGAAAAAGGCCACATTGACGTGGCCTTTTTCTATCGTGCTGGTTGAGCGCTAAGTGCTTAGTTTGTCTTATTTAGCGTTTTATTTTCGCTACTAGCGGCGATCTGTGCTTTTAGCTCTCGCAACTCTTTCATCACATCATGCAAGGTAGGCTCTACGTTTCCCTGTGCAATTTGCTCTTCAAGCAAAGCGGCTTCTTTTTCTTCTCGCGCTTTCTCGTTTTCTCTTTCCATCACATTCACCACAATACCGATCACCATGTTAAGGAATGCGAACGCGGTAAAGAAAATGAAGGTAAGGTAGAAAATCCAGCTTAGCGAGTAAACCTCCTGAGTCTCGTACATTACATCAGTCCAATCTTCGAATGTCATAATTCTAAAGAGTGTTAGCATCGAGATAGTGATATCACCCCACAGCACAGGGTTGATGGTTTCAAATAGGGTGCTTCCTACGGCGGCGTATATGTAGAAAATAATAAACATCAACAGCATGACATAGGCTAATTGAGGTAATGCTTTAACCAAAGATACTAATAAAATCCTAAGCTCGGGGATGATAGAAATCATACGCAATACGCGGAACACACGCACCAAACGGGCGATAAGTGCCAGTTCGGTATCGTCTGCCGGAATGAGGCTAATAACCACAATCAGTGTGTCAAACCAGTTCCAAAAGCTCTTGAAAAAGTATCGTTTACGTTTCTCGGCCAAAAATCGTATGGTGATCTCTGTTAAAAAGAACGCGCTAATAAACCAGTCTAAAAATAACGTAATGGATGACATGCCTGTTGGCAGTTCATAGGTTTTGGCACCTACCAGCAGCGCTGAAATAACGATAACGCTAATGACAAAAGCTTCGAACCATTTATTGGCTCGAATACGCTCAAATTTATTTTGAAGTTCAGAGGCTTGCATTTCAATTTATCACTCAAAGAAAAACCAAATAACCAAAGGGCTTGTGGTAAGCGCGATTGGCGGTATACTTAGTAAACAATAGTGCTGAATTTGGGCACTTATTGCTTACAAATGTAGGGGCACAAAGGGCGTTTTAAAACCTGTATCGCCACATGTGACCTAAACGTTTATCAAGCCAAATACACAGGCTTAAAATTAAAGGGCATAATCATGGATGATGAATTACAGTTGTTGCAACAGAAACTGCACATAGTGTCTGAACGCCTATCTAACTTCGCACCTACAAAACAAAATGCTGAAGCCTTGCGCGCAGAATATCGCCAACTGCTCAGTGCACTAAAAAGGTTTACGCCCGCGGCGTAGCATTCCTTTCTCATCACCGTTTGAATAGAACCTGCTTTTGCTATCAACTAATTAAAACAAGTAGGCATAAAAAAGGGCAGCATAGGCTACCCTTTCTTACTCTTGAAAGCGCTTGGCGCAATCAACTACTTAGTGTTAGCCATTGGTTTTGGTTTCTGCTGGCTTAAGACCACGGTTGATCATAGCCACATCTTCACCTGTCAATGTACCTGCCGCTTGCTTAAGCGTAATTACTGACTGAATAAAGTCGTAGCGTGCGCCCGCAAGGTTACGACGTGCGTCAAATAAGTTACGGGTGCTGTCTAGTACATCAACAATAGTACGCGTACCTACATCAAAGCCTGCTTCGGTTGCTTTAAGCGCGCTATCTGCCGATACAACTGATTGCTCCAGAGCGCGAATGGTTGAGATAGACGCTTTTACGTTATTAAACGAGCTACGCACCGACTGTACCGTTTGACGGTATGTTTGTTCTGCTGCTTGGCTAGCTGCAACATAGTTGTATTTTGCTTGCGACGTTTGCGCGTTTACACGACCGCCTTGATAGATAGGAACGTTCAGCGTAATGCCAATAGACTGGCTATCCAGATAGGGGGTCTCATATCCAAATGGCGTTGTAGAGCCATCGTCGTTGAGTATTTCGGCATCTACATCATCTTTTGAACGACCGTAGCTGCCAGAAAGTGATAACGTTGGAAGGTGACCAGAGCGTGCAATAGCGATATCTTCTTTAGCCACATCCATAGCTAAACGGTCGACGAGTAATGCAAGGTTTTTGTCCTGAGCAGTTTCTAGCCAGCTGTCAACGGTTTCAGGTACCGGCATAGTTGCAGAGAAATTTTCTGTATTTAGACCGAATAGACGGTCGTGGTACTTGCCGGTAATAACACGAAGTGCTTCAAGAGCAAACTCAAGCTGGTTTTTCGCTTGGATTTCTTGAGCTACTGTACTGTCGTAGTTTGCTTGCGCTTCATGCACGTCAGTAATAGCAGTTAGACCCACCTCGAAGCGCTGCCGTGTTTGCTCAAGCTGTCGCTCAATGGCACGTTTTTCAGCACCTACAAACTCTACGTTGTCACGAGCGCGCAATACGTCAAAGTAAGCTGTAACCGTACGCACGATAACGTCTTGCATGCTAGCAGCAAGCTGTGCATCACTTTGTTCAGCAACTTTTTCAGCGCGGTCTAGACCCAGCCAGTTAGCGTGGTCGTATAAAGACATAGAAAGTGATAATCCGTAGTCGATAGTGTCTACTTCTGTATCTGTAGTAAATACCTGAAGGCCGTTGTCACCGGCCGCTTGTTGAAAGCGCTCCGATTCTGACATGGTGTAGCCGACAGAGCCTGAAAGTTGGGGTAATAGACTTGCGCGGCTAAGACTGATTCCTTCGAACGCAGCATCACGTTGCGCTTTCGCCTGGTTTACCAATGGATCGTTCGCCAGTGCTTGTTGATATACCTGCATTAGGTCATCGGCTAGCGCACCAGTTGTCATCGAAACACCGATAACTAGCGACAGAAGTGTTCGTTTCATGCTTACGTCTTCCTGTTGTGTTCAAGTTGCGTCGTCGTTTATTCGTTGAGACGACTTATTAAAACCAAGTGTATGAAAATTCAACCACAAACCGAAAGTCCAAACTCGTAACAGTATTCGATTAACTGTAACAGAATATGTGATCTACCCACGCAATTTTTATAGTAATAGACGACTTGTAATATGAGTTTTCTGTTATTCGCTCACACGCCATATCGCATTTTTCATGCGTATACATGGTTGGTGTGTAAATGTACTATGTATGATAAATCTATTTGAACCATAAGTGTCAGCAAATGAGCAAGGAATTCCTTTCATTTACCTCAAATGATGTCGAAATCACCGACATTAAGCCAGTGTTTCGTGGTTTTTTTACCATGAATCAGTATCAATTTAAGCACAAGTGTTTTAATGGAGAATGGAGCGACACGGTTACGCGAGAAATATTTGAACGCGGTCACGCGGTGGGTGTCTTACCCTACGATCCTGAACTCCAAGAGTTTGTGCTTATAGAGCAAGTAAGAATTGGGGCATTAGCCACGTCTTCAAGCCCTTGGTTAATAGAAATTATCGCCGGTATGATCGATAAAGGCGAAACGCCAGAGTCGGTATGCCATAGAGAATCGATGGAAGAGGCAGGTATTACCCTAGAGAAATTAACCAAAGCGCTGAGTTATTTATCGAGCCCGGGCGGCACGACCGAAAGATTACACATTTTTATAGCAAAGACTGATGCTAGCCAAGCGCAAGGCATTCACGGCCTAGAAAGCGAATCTGAAGACATTAAAGTACACCGAATAAAAGAAAATACCGCACTTGAATGGTTGGAAAATGGCCATATAGACAACGCCGCAGCGGTAATTGCGCTACAATGGTTCTTTATGCACAAAACACAACTTCTGGAGCAGTGGCAGACATCGTGACACAACGCAATCAACGAAAATACGTACCCCATCTTCCTTCCATGCAGGCGCTTTGCGAACTGAACTACTCCCACGTTCTGAGAATTTTGCCTGATTGCGATACGGAAGATTTGAGCTATGAATTTTCGGTTGGCGTGGGCCTGTCTTATGAAATCCGTATTGTGGAGTCTGCTCGCTACACCAGTACGTTAAGCATTAAACAAACCACTAAAGATATGCCTTCATATTTAACGCCCAGCATGACGGTGCGCTTATATCACGATGCGCGTATGGCCGAGGTTATCAATAGCCAAAATACGGGAGCGCTTGAACCTTCGTACGAGTACCCGAACTTAAAAATGCGCCAGCGTAACGAAAAGCACATGGTGAATATCTTTTTAGCTGAATGGCTAAACTTTTGTTTGCAACACTCCTCAAATATTACGTCTGAAGCGTGATAACACTCATTCAGCTAAGTGATTGCCACTTACTAAAAGACAAAGATAAGACGGGTTATACGGGCATAGCGCCTTATGATTCACTAGCACGCGTGCTTACTGATATCCAAAATTGCATTGTTCAAGAAGTTGCCAGCGAGCCAGAACAGAGGGCAAAGCACCAAGTTATTGTGCTGGTTACTGGGGATATTAGCGGCGATAATTCACCTGAGAGCTATCAGCATTTTATTGCATTGATGGAGCAACATATTGAGCCAGCATGTATAGAGTGGTTTGTGCTGGCGGGAAACCATGACAATAATCCGTACTTCGAAAAATATCTTGGCAGCCGTCATTTAAAGAGCAATGACCCGATAAGCTTTCCCAATTGGCAAATACATGGCATGGATACCCGCGCTACAAGTAATAGGTACACGGCAGCGGGGGAAGTGAAAGAAAGCGATATACAGGCGCTAGAGCAGTCGTTAACAACGTCGCCGCAGGCCAATCACCTTATTGCGCTTCATCATCACATATTGCCTTCAAATAGCTGGATGGATAAGCACTCTTTGGTTGATGCGCAACGGTTAGTATCGCTTACAGATGAATATCCGCAAATAAAAGCCTTCGTCCACGGACACGTACATTCGCCGTTACGCCAACAGATAGGAACGAACAATACGCCTTCTTACGGCAGCCCTTCTACGTGTTGGCAGTGGGAAATGCGGCCCGAGTTTGGTGTTAGCAATGAAGCGTCGGGGTATCAGGTGATGAACTTAATGGATGACGGCATGGTAAATGTAACCGTTAAAACTCAAACGAACTAGTACAAAGCACGAAAAAAAACAACAAAATAGAGAACAGTATGCAGCACATTTTATATCTTCACGGCTTTCTAAGTTCGCCGAAATCCATTAAGGCGCAAGCCACTAAAGCGTATTTTGAGCAGCATCACTCAAACGTTACCTTACACATTCCTGAACTGTCTAATTTTCCTAGCAAAGTGGAAGACCAATTAATTTCACTTATTGAGAACACGCCAGCACTGCTTGAAAATGGGCTGAAACTTATTGGTAGTTCAATGGGTGGTTATCTCTCTACATTTTTGCTTGAAAAGTTTGGTGGCAAAGCGGTGTTAATCAATCCTGCTGTTCGCCCTTACGAGCTACTGCAAAGCTTTATCGGTACTCATAAAAACCCTTACAGCAAAGAAATGTTTGAAATAGTAGAAAGTGATATGGGGGTAATCCAAGCATTAGAGGCAACGTCAATTAAAACGCCAGGCAACTACAAAGTGCTGCTTCAGACCGAGGATGAAACACTGGATTACCGCTTAGCGGCTGAAAAGTACGCACAAAGTCATCTGGTTATTGAAGAAGGCGGCGACCACAGCTTTGTAGGTTATGAGAATCACTTGCCTGCTATTGCCGAGTTTTTGCTGAAATAAGCGCATTGCCAGTCTTTACTCGCCCTGCTAACATCAAACTTATGCTGTGCGGCGCTATGCTTACTATACTAGTCTTAGTGCTGCGTACCTCTTTCTTTGTCGCTGGCTTAAATAATAACCATAACTATGTCAAATCAATACAATTCAGATGCTATCGAGGTTTTAAACGGCCTTGACCCCGTAAAACGCCGCCCTGGTATGTATACCGACACTACCCGCCCTAATCACTTGGGTCAGGAAGTCATTGATAACAGTGTGGATGAAGCGCTTGCAGGGCATGCCTCTAACATCAAAGTAATTTTACATGAAGACCAATCGTTAGAAGTTATTGACGATGGTCGTGGTATGCCGGTAGATATTCACCCTGAAGAGGGGATATCAGGCGTAGAGCTTATTCTATGTAAGCTTCACGCGGGTGGTAAGTTTTCAAATAAAAACTACGCCTTCTCTGGTGGCCTTCACGGCGTGGGGATCTCGGTAGTTAACGCGCTTTCAACTCGCGTAGAGGTGACCATTCGACGAGACAGTAACGTATACCAAATTGCCTTTGAAAACGGCGATAAAGTAGAAGACTTACAGGTTATCGATACCTGCGGTAAGCGCAATACAGGAACCCGCGTTCACTTCTGGCCCGACCCGCAATACTTCGACTCTGCAAAATTCTCAGCCAGTCGACTTGTGCACAACTTGCGCGCTAAGGCGGTACTGAGCCCAGGTTTGCGTATTCGCTTCGACAACAAGATCACCAAAGAAAGCCAAGAATGGTATTACGAAGATGGCCTTAAAGACTACCTCTACCAAGCGGTGGAAGAATTTGAAACCTTACCGTCAGATACGCCATTTGTAGGTACATTCAGTGGTAATACAGAAGCCGCCGATTGGGCCGTAATGTGGTTACCTGAAGGTGGTGATTTAGTAACGGAAAGCTACGTTAATCTTATTCCTACAGCACAAGGCGGTACACACGTTAATGGGCTTCGCCAAGGCTTATTGGAGTCAATGCGCGAATTCTGCGAATTTAGAAACTTAATGCCCCGTGGTGTTAAGTTATCGCCCGATGATATTTGGGACCGCTGTGCCTATATTCTGTCGACTAAGATGCAGGACCCGCAGTTTGCCGGGCAGACCAAAGAGCGGCTGTCTTCACGTCAGGCCAGCGCGTTTGTATCAGGTGTAGTGAAAGACGCATTCAGCCTGTGGCTAAACCAGCACACCGAAATTGCTGAAGCGCTTGCTGAAATGTGTATCAACAATGCACAGCGCCGCCTGCGTCAAACCAAAAAAGTTGCGCGTAAAAAGGTCACGCAAGGGCCTGCACTACCAGGCAAACTGACCGACTGTTCATCACAAGATATTTCTTACTCTGAACTCTTTTTAGTAGAGGGTGACTCGGCGGGGGGCTCGGCCAAGCAAGCGCGTGACCGAGAGTTTCAGGCCATTATGCCCCTGCGCGGTAAAATCCTAAATAGCTGGGAAGTTGACTCTTCTCAGGTGTTGGCCTCACAGGAAATTCATGATATTTCAGTTGCGCTGGGTATCGACCCTGATTCAACGGACCTGTCGGGTTTGCGCTACGGTAAAATTTGTATTCTTGCTGATGCTGACTCCGATGGGCTACACATTGCAACGCTACTATGTGCGCTCTTTGTACGTCACTTCAGAACCTTGGTAGAGCAAGGCCACGTGTATGTCGCTATGCCGCCGCTATTTAGAATAGATGTAGGCAAAGAGGTGTATTACGCGCTAGATGAAGGCGAGAAGCAGGGCATTCTTGACCGCATTGAAGCGGAAAAGAAACGCGGCAAAGTTAACGTGCAGCGCTTTAAAGGCTTGGGTGAAATGAACCCGCTACAGCTTCGCGAAACCACCATGGATCCGAATACCCGTCGCCTTGTTCAGCTGACCATTGAAGACGCTGAAGAAATGATGGAACTGATGGACATGCTGCTTGCCAAGAAGCGTTCTGGCGACCGTAAAATATGGCTTGAAAGTAAAGGTAATATGGCCGAAGTGGCTTTTGTAGGGTAAAGCATAAGTTGTCAAAAATAAAATAATCGCTGTCAAAATTAAGCATAACTTGACAGCGATGGTTCCTTTCACTATATATCTATCCTCTTTCAATTTTATGCCTATTCGATTGTGGAATTCCTTTCTAAGCGCAGAGACCTCAAAAAAATAAAACGAAAGACCATTTGTAAGTTCCCTTCCGAGAAAGGGGATGTCTCAATGGTTTATACGGAAGGGGTGCTTGAGGAGAATTTCTGCTATCACCTCGAAATGGATTCATCAGTTGTTGAATATCAATGCCAGCCTCTTGGGTATTATTATTTTTACGAGGGCCAAAAGCTGCGTTACACACCAGATTTCAAAGTTGTATATCAAAGCGATGACGGGCAGATAGTAATTTACTACGAAGTCAAACAACGCAAGTTCGTTGATAAAGAATTTGAGAGAGAGCTTGAAGCAAAAAGGTGGCCTGCAAAGAATGCTGGTAGTGATCTCATTCTAGTTGACGATCAGTTTATTATGAAGCAGCCCAAACTCATCAATTTTAAGAGAGTGTATACCGCTAGAAGACGCGGCAAGCCAAGCCCCGCATTGATAAGGGCTGTTACTAGTGCTTTTGCGTCAGTTGATAGCATAAGTGCAATAGAGTTAATGGAAAGCTTACAGCTATCTATTGGCGAGATTTATCAGTTGATAAACTTCAAAATACTTGTTTCTGACTTTGAACAACTTTTTGGGCCAGACATGACCCTTTGGAGAGGATAAAGTGCGCTCATCAATTGTTACTGGCAACTTTATAGTCAAAGATGAACGTCAGTATGAAATCACTGAAATCGGCCCGAAAAAGGAAATTTATTTAAAGGACTCGATCACTTCAGCCAAGCTCAAATATTCGTTCAAAGAAATCAGCGATCTCATATTCCTAGGTCAAGCGCAGGTAATATCTACCGACAGCAAGTTCAACAAATTACATTCCGATGACGCTATGGACTTCCACAGCTACCCTGAAGAACTTAAGGCCGTGGCTCGCGAGCGTCACTTGTATGTAAAGGCGTTTGAAGTATCAGGAATAAAAGGCTGTTCTAATAAGAAGCCAATCAGAGAGTTGATTGAGACTGTTGCCAGTCAAAACGACATCGAGCCAATTAGCTGGCGAACGTTAAAGCGCTATATAGATGCTTATGGTGAGTACGGAGTAAGGGGACTCGTTCCGAGTACTAAAAAGAAAGGAAATCGAAAGTCACGTAAAAGTGAAAAACTAGAGGCGTTTATTTCAGATGCTTTAGAGCAGTTCAAAGATAGTAAGAGGCCGACGTTTGCAAAGGCGTATGAGGGTTTAAAAGATCGCATCGTCATACATAATCATGAACTCAAACTACAAGACACGCCGCCAGACGCTTCTGAATACCTTGATAGTATTTCTTATCAAGGGTTTATAAATAGAGCCAAAAATATAGCTCCAGCAGATTTGCTTGCGGCGTACATTGGCAAGGCTAAAGTCCAAACAAAGTACAGAGTATCCAGCAAGCCAGACAAAGCATATTTGATTCTTGATAGAGCAGAAATTGATCATACAGGTGGAGACTGTATTGTTGTTGACGATAGCTCCCGTCTTCCACTCGGACGGCCTAATGCTACTGCTGTGCTAGACAAAAGATCTGGTTCGCCATTAGGGATGAATATTGGTTTTGAAGCTCCCAGTTTTGTTAGTGTCGGAAGAGCTGTAAAGCACGCAATTTCTGACAAAACTGAGTTTCTAAAGCAGTTTCCTAAAGTCGAGGGAGACTGGCCTTGCAGAGGTGCGTTCTGTGAGCTTGCTTATGATAGGGGAGCAGAGTTTGAAAGTACTTTGCTAGAAGACGCTTTGGATGATCTTCAAATTGCGGGTCGAGGTAACCCTGCTGGTATGCCTTGGTATAAAGGTGGCGTGGAGACCTTTTTTAAAACCATCAATGAACGATTCTTAAACGACACTCCCGGAAAAGTATTCTCCGAAATATTAGACTCAAACGAATATGATCCTGAGAAAAATGCAGTTATTTCGCTGTCTGAGTTCTTAGAGTCATTTTATGTCTGGTTAGTAGACGTGTATATGCGATCACCGCATGGTAGGGATAAAACAATTCCTTATGTGGTTTGGAAACAAGATGAACCGTTTGTAGATGTTGAGCCGATATCACCCAAAAAGCTCGACTTAGCGTTTTCTCAAAACCTTACTCGGAGAAATAACGATGATGGTGTTGTATACGAACATATTAAGTACGACAGCTTCGAATTAAAACAATTACGAATGCAGTTTGGAAACGAGGATGTCCAAATTAAAGTCGATAGAGAAGACTTATCCCAAATTCAAGTACTTCACCCAATAGACAAAAAGTTCTTCGCTGTCGATTCTACAGACCAAGAATACACACAAGGTTTAACCTACTATCAGCATATGGTTTGCAAGCGCTACAAAGCCAAGCTTGCAAAGGAGTCAACGGATGACGTATCTCTTGCATATGCTCGACGCAGAATAAAAGAGATCATTGATGACGCATTTGCTAATACTAAGAGGGTGAAGATAGCACATGCTAAATCAGCCTCTCGGTTTAACGATTTGGGTCAACATCAAGTCGGCAACAATACGAACATGTCAACTCAGAATTCGACTCAGAAGCCTAGTATGCCAAGTATTCCAACTGGCGACGTTAAGCCAAAAGAGTCTAACTCAGATTTCTTAAAGCGATTCCAGAACAAATAATGACTATGACACTAGAAGAAAAAATTGCTCAGATTGAGAATATTTACATTGAGACGCGAAAAATAAAAGAAATAATGGAAGATATTGACGAAGCCATTTTAGTTGGAAAAGCATCTAACTATGCAAGCCAGCCGATATGCACTCTTGTCATGGGCTTAAGCGGCGTTGGTAAAACTTCTCTCAAAGAACACTTCGAAAAAAAATATCCACGAAAAACCATTGTGGACGAAGACAAAGAGCAGGTAATCGTTCCGATTTTGTCAACGACTCTTACTGACGATAAAAATCCTAAGGCTGCTCCGGGCAAAATGCTTCGCGACTTAGGGGATTTGTTACAAGGAGCAAAAGGAACACGCTCAGAGTTAGGGGACCGATTTACGGCGCAGATAAATGACGCTCAGACTCAAGCTATTTTTATAGATGAGTTCCAACACGCATTCGAAGGTGCAAGCGAAAGCAGAAAAGGTAGTGCTGCAAATTGGATTAAAACGTTAATTAATCAAACTAAGAGGCCCGTTGTTTTGTTTGGGTTGCCTTGGTGTATTGAGTTACTCGCTCAAAGCAGCGAGTTACGAAACCGATTTGACAATATTCACTATTTAGAAGAGTACGACCAAGAAGATGAAATGTTTGCAGACTGGCTTGAATTACTTGAACAGGTTGAAAAACAACTTCCTTTTGATAAGCCATCCAATCTTTCTAATCCAGAACTCGCTCTACGTATTCTTGCGTTAACCGGAGGAAATATATCACGTCTCATGAAGAAGCTAATCAAGCCTGCTGCTCGGAAGGCATTAATGAGTGGGGAGGACTGTATTGGCGTACATAGGCTTTTGGCGGCGGCAAGAAAGCATATGTCTGTCCCAGAAGATTACAACCCGCTATCCAGTAAAATTGATATAGACAATATTGAGGTAAAGCACTTCTTAACGTATGAAGAGCAAAGACGTTTCAAAGATAAAAAAGAAAGTCGAAAATACGTAGAAGTGGGCAAGGATGACTCATTAGCTGATGTATTTCGTCCGCGTTAGACCTGCATGTTGTTAACCAGACCATTCAGTTCGACAGATGAGACGTTACAAAGCTTCCTCATTCGTTTAGCCAGAGCCAATCACTACACCTTTGAAGCGTGGTCAAGGCACCTCGCTGATCAAGGCATACCTTATCGGACCCGAAACCAAGAATCTCGAAAAAAACTTGTCGAATATATCGATGGCATTCTGGGTAGAAATGAAACTTCTGAACTCTTCGATCAGTGGGCATTTTATACAGATCTCAAACTGGGGTTCGATTTTGCCAGAATTAAAATTTGCCCCCATTGCTTCAAGGAATCGAAGGGCAAGCTTCACCCTAAGTGGTCATTCAGGTTCAATCTAACTTGCCCCGTTCATGGTTGCCTGCTGGTGGATACATGCTCTTGTTGTGGCACCGCAATAAATGAGCAAGCAGTCCATAGTCATAAATGTACAGAGTGCGGCACACCATTGATTACGAGTGAAAGCACCATAGCCGAACCTGATTCTTTTAGTGGGCAAATACATGAACTTGATAGTACCAAATTGATATCCGATGAAAGAAATCGAACTGCTCTTATTAACTTACTAACAGCGCAGTTCAACACTATTGAGGCATTATCAAACTATGTTTACGAAGGTGACCAAGCAAAGTGGCGGAAAAAGCGAGCCTATAGTTTGGCTCAGCGATATCAACATCAAATCGCAGTAAGTCAGGCTCTATCTAGCCAATCCGCTACGAATGATGCGGTGGCTCAATATGCAGGTGAAGTAATAAGTGATGGTGAGACTGATATTGCAAAGTTGTTCAGGTATTCCCGGAAAGCCATTAAAAACCAATTTCCGCAGATGCTGATAAAGGCAATAAAAACCTACGTTGAAAATTTTGATGACGACAACGGAATAACCGTTGGGCTGCGTTGGTTAAGTGACCTCTATGGTATTGATGATGACAGCCTGTTTAAATTTGTCGTGTTAAACCACGAGGCGCTTCAAACGAGGAAAGGTGTTATTAGACTTCTTGATGCTGGCCACGTGATTGATGGCTATTTGAAATCAAGGTGATATCCTGAACGTTGATTGGTCAGAATACAGCCAAAGTACTCAAGGATGAATGATGCAAGATAACGCCTTATATTTCCCTTATATCTCTGTCCCCAACGAATCATGGACCATCAAGACTCTCTTGTATTGGGATAAATTGGCTTCGATTGTTCCTATGGATCATATGCACGAGCCTGAGCGGTTAACTCCCTTTATGCGAGAACTGGTGCGGTCTGACTTGGTTGAACAGCTTTTTCCCGGCTCATATCTGTATGAAATAGATGAGTTTGAAAAATCGTTTATCAACCTCATTCAAGAAAAGCTAAATCAACAACAACGCTTCAAATCCGATAGGGGGTGGATTCAATCTGCAAAGTCGGACAGTAATCTAGTGAAAATACATGCCGAAAAAATGGGCTATATTCCACATTTTCTGATAGAGCAAAATTTGGCTCAGAAATGTGATCAATACGGTTGGTATCGGGTAGAGCGAAATGTTGCCAATTTATTTATGTGTTACTTGGCGACTTGTTTAGGCTCATTAGAACGAGTCAATGCAGTTCCTGTTACTAACAGTATTCAAAACACTATTCCTTTTGGTAATGCTGGTATTCATAGGCGATATATCAATCGCCATCGTCAAAAAGCAAGAGACGTCGTTCTAAAAGCCTTGTTACCCGTACCGAAAGAAAAAGTACAGTTAGATGACCTTCTCAGATTTAAAAGTGATCATGGTCACCTGTTACCTCCGCTAAGGTTGATGGTAGAAAATCACTGCGCTGAAGTTTCAAGAATTGATGATCCGCATGATAGAGCTGATTTTTCTTTGCAGTTCCTAAATGATTGTAATAATACAATTCAAGAAATCGAAGAAGCGATGAAGCCTACTTGGAAAAAAATCACCTTCGGTTCATTATTACCTGTTGCTGCATCGGGACTAGCATGGAGCGCTGTGGCTCCGGCTTCTGCATTAGGAAATTTGGCTGCTGGAACTAGCTTTTTAGCTAGTGCATATAATGCGTTATATCAAATTCAAGAACCTCGTCGTAGAGTGGAGAACAAACCGTTAGCATATGTGGCGCATGCGCATTTGCGTTTAGGGTGACAGTCAGGTCTGAGCTAGTACAGATAAAGTTTCCTAGACCTGAATCAAAGCCCATTTTTGGTTTTAGCTCAACATATTGGTGCCCTCACTAGGATTATTGGGCGCTGATTCAGATATGTGCGGGTGAACACGACACGTCGTGACTCGCAGCTCACACACCAAAGCAGAAGTTCGACTATCCAATATCAAGCGGCAGATACAGACAAATTGCAGACCTTCAGAAGGTTGATATCGGACTTACTATTTGTGCCATTAGCAGACGTTAAGATTTATTGCAGCAACTACTTCCTTCTTGAATAGGTGGGCACTTAACAGTCCCAAAAGAGCAATAAACGCAACAATCACCTATTAAAGGCTTGAGTAGCGCTTTGCATCCCTCACATTCGTAATACCACTGGCAAGCGTTTGTTGGCATGGTCTCGACCTTACTAAAGGCGCACTCGGGACAAGTAATCTTAGATTCCAATTCTATACCTCGCATACGGGTTCCTTAACTGGCTTAACGACATCCAATACTGACATAAATACCATCCATGTGATCCCAAAGTAAAATAAGTAAGTGCTCCAGTCGTATTGCCACAGTGGATAAAGAGTCAGCAATACTGCAATTGGGCCAATTACACTTAATATGCCCCTTACCACATGCTTATGTTGATACCAGTTGTACGAGTTGACCAATAAAGCGAGCGCAGCAAACAATGGTAATAAAGTATTAACCGCTATTCCTTCAAAATGTGATAGAAAACCAAGCCCTAAAGCTGATGCTAGTGAACCAAGTGCGGGGAAACATGCTGTGCAGCTAAGTGCGGCTAGCCAAACGCCACCAGAGCCTACTTTATCTAGAATTTTATTCATCATAATTACCTCTACTTTTGAGGTAGTCTAAACTCCGTACATAGGTACGGAGTCAATAGTTAATTGAGCGAATTGATTATTGGGCAGGAATTAGGGTCATGGTTGGCTTTACAAGAATTTGTCATATCTTGAATCACATGTTCTAGCCGCTGCAAAATAGCAATTTTCTCTCGAATCAACTTAAGTTTTTGTAATCCCATCGATTCGACATCAGCGCAGTTTCCACTCATCGTCATGAGCGAAGCGACTTCATCAAGTGTAAAGCCCAAGGCTTTAGCTTTTAATATGAATTTAAGTTGACTCACATGGGTGTCGTCATACATGCGATAACCACTATCAGGTTTTAGTGGCTGTACGATAAGTCCTTTACGTTCATAAAATCGGATTGTTTCTACGCTAATGTCTAGTTCTTTAGCCAGCGTTCCAATGGTTTTCATAAGCGGATTCTCTAAAACAATTAGCATTATTCTATCATTATTAGACAAGTGCTGAACTTCCGTTAATCGCACACTAAACCAATTGATTTATCATACTGCAAGTGTCTGCAATACGTACATTTCTGCCGTTTAAGTACTGTGGTATAAACGGCAGCGTTTGGCACAAAGTTACTGTTCACGAACACAAAAAAGGATCAGCGTAGCTTATTGCCATTATGCTGAGATGAGGCTCTTTTCTTTAGCTATGGGAAGATTTGGTTTCATTTCTTAATGTGATTACTTCTGATGGGGTGATAGCACTGCGGAGTAGCGGAATTTCACTCAAATAAACCGCCGATTTCTTGCCTTCGTTTTCACTCAGGAAATATTCTGAACCTGAATCGGTAATAACCTTCTTCGATAAAGGGTCAATTGATTCGATGAGAGAGGTACATACGTTGGAACCTACCTTAAACCTTCCAGTGTAATACTGTGCCTAAAGTTCGGTTTGTGGCATCTTCCAAAACCATGACAATAAGAAAATTTCTTACTGTTGTATGCATTTTTGACCTCTTACTAAGAGACTCGATTAACGGTTATTGATTGAGGCTTCGCAAAATCGAATTGTCAGGTTGCTCTCTCGACAAAACTCCAGAATAGCCTTTTCATACTTCAGGCTGTCATCTTCGTAACGACAGTAAAACTCGATAACGTCGTCTCGAATCAAACCTCTGATATCATTGGCTCCGTTATCGATATTGATAGTATTGGTGCCATCTAACTTGTGGATTTTGGATGCGCCAAACTTAGCTTTTGCCAACTTAGCCAATAAAGACCAAGGGTCTTGCTCATCTGCAATTATCTCGATGCCTAACTTTGCCATATTTATCTCAGATTCGAAAGATTAGTGGGAGAAGATGGGGGTTGTAGTTTGCCTGCACACCGACGCGAATAAAGCTTTACGCAAGCGCCGTCAATGTTGGGACCCGAAACCTGAGTGTACGACTGGCGGTTGGTCGCACTAATGGGTGTACCAACCCTAAACTTCCGTTTGAATTGGGCCAAAGATGATTTGCTAATCAGCTTCACGGGCCTAGCTGTTCGTTCTACTTTTCGTTTCTGATAACTGATAAACCCGCGTTTCATCCAATCATAAATCGCGTTGATGTTTGCCCCTACCAATTCGCTGGCTTCTTTTGGAGAGACAAAGTCTTTCTCGTGCTCTGCTAACGATGGGATTGGAACGAACTGATGTAAACTCAATGGCTGGCTCGGATCAGCAACCATTTTGCAATTAAGTGTTCCAGACAGTATTGCTTTGATAGAGGCTACTATGTCCATTCCTCTAAATGTCTGGCGTTTAAAACCATGAAGGTCTGGATCTCTAGCTACGGTGCTACGTGCCTTAAGACTCCCTACAAGCTGTTGTATTTCACTTTTCTCAATTAGCCAGTCTCTGTTCTCTCTGGTCGGCTTGATAAGGGCTGGGAGTAGCTCTGCTGTCAGTAACTTTCTAGTTTGATGGTTAGATATACATAAGGCTTGCGCACAACCCGTTAGTGAAACGGCATTGTCTAGCGTCAATCCGAGTCTATCTACATCAATTCTGTGATACCAAGAATTGTCATTAGGGAATTGCGCTATCGGATGCAGTAAGCCAACTCGAACATATAGCTTTAGCCTTGTTGGAGGACATTTCAGGATATTGCATGCTTGCTTTTCATTCACCGTGTTCGAGTTATGTAATACACCATCGCCCAACCTAATGGCGCTGCTCATAATGGGATATGGGTAAGCATTGGTCAAATACTGTTCAAAAACAGGGCGAATGAGTTGTTTGACGCAATCTGAGACAATTGATGGTGCATACAAAGCATCATAAATGTCCCTGTAATAATGCCTGAGGCCACTTTTTCCTCGCTTTGATAATGGATGGTG
Source organism: Alteromonas sp. S015 (assembly GCF_036864485.1). Classification (NCBI taxonomy): domain Bacteria; kingdom Pseudomonadati; phylum Pseudomonadota; class Gammaproteobacteria; order Alteromonadales; family Alteromonadaceae; genus Alteromonas; species Alteromonas sp. S015. The sequence goes on from NZ_JAZETO010000002.1 coordinate 92,959, forward strand.
CTCAAAGGACTTTAGTTCGTTGTGAAACGATACAGGCCAGTTTTCCAGAATGTTGAATGCATTGATGTAGTTCTCGTCTTTTCGGAAGCTATTTCGAATCGATGCATTTTGGGCAAGCCAGCGACGCGTATTGAAGCGAGCGAAGAAGTAAAGCAAATCGAGCAATGTTGATAGATCTAATTTACCCAGTGATGCTGAGGGTGTGCAGAAGCCAGTCGTCAAAGCATCGTCAATAGCCTGATTCATCCCCCATTCGCAATCAATGATAGGAACATTGGATAGTGCAACGTCCCACGTCGTCACTTTGTTGAGAAGATAGTGAGTCCCCCAAGTTAAGGCTCTGCCTGTTTCAGGGGATTGAGTAAGCAGCTTTACCCCATGTATTAGGCAGAGGGTTTTCGCGCAAAGGCTATTGGATAGATCAATAGGACGATTCTCAATAAGGCAGAATGGGCAGACTTTAAGGCGGTTGTAACGTATCGCATGTTCACGAAATCGCTTGCCACATACTTCTAACGCATTTGACTCAATGTGTTTTGCCGCCATCAGTCCTAATGTACCGTGGGTAAGGTTAGCGCATCGCTCCACAGCTTGAGTATCAAACTCACCAAACCATATCTTTTTGGCAGGCAATCTGTTGTTTGAAATGGAAGCACCCAGATGTTGGAGCAATACTACAGGATTCCTGTAATGGTTAGCTGAAATCAGACGCAACAGGTACGAGGGAAGTGATTCATCTTCTCGCGGATAGGGCCTTGAAAGTAAACATTTACAAACCATTTTTGTTGGTTTAACTACGAACCTAACCCGGAACTTTCGCCATGTTACTCTTGTAATTGAGATACGCGGTGCAGAGCTTATCAAGCTCCTCAGGTGAGAAGTGTATTGTAATCAAATCACCATCATAGCACTTAGAATATTCAAATAATTCACAGTTAAACAGCTCAAGCGCATAACTTTGAATCTTCGGTTGTTCAGAGCAGAAAGTCACTAGATGAATCCCATTTGCCTTATCCAGATGAACTGACTCACTTAGAATTATGTCTCTCATTGTCTTAGCCTGTTGCCTGCAAAATAGTCCACAAAAGTTAGCAGGTCTGTTCATCAATTAGCCAATATTTAAGAGTTATACCTCTTCAAAAAATAGTCTTTATTAGGTGAGTGTGCTAGGCTCTATGGTTGGGTTTATGTGATTGATTTTAAACAATTAATTACATGTTTATTAAATGGGCCTTAACTTGGATAATTTAATGTGAAATAAATCAATGTGGATAACTTGCCTGCCTTTAAGGTATGTTTATACAAAAGTGCAACATTAAAAGGGATAATAAAAAGCACATGGCATTGGAAAAGAAGAAGCCCAGAGAGCAAGACGGTCGTGATTCTTTTGGCCGATACAGGGCACAAGTTAGATCTGCCGCAATCGCGAGTCTTTCTATCCTTGAGAATAAGGACATTGATCGTGTTTATTGTGATCTCCACGACGATTTTGTAGTTCGTAGCGTTGACGAAAATGGGATTGGCTATCTTTTCTATCAGGTCAAGACAAAAGGTAAGGCCAACCATAATTGGACTCTTAACGAAGTATTTGGACTAAAAGACAGGTTAAAAGACCAATCAAAGCAATCCACAGCAAAAATCAAAGATAGCTTCGTTGGCAAGCTACTCCTCCATACAGTTGTTTTCGATCAGTACTGCAATACAGTTGTTTTTCAAACCAACATCCATAACAGTGACCAAGTGTCTGAGATGATTGCAGATGTTGAGAGCGGTGCTTTTGAGAACAAATTTGTACAAGTACTGTTGGATAGGTTTTGTGAATGTTACCCAGAAGAAATTGCAGAAGAATTGACCCTAGATGATATAAAGCGACGTATTTCAAAGCTTAAATTTGAAACAGATGTTCAGTATTTAAAGCAAGGTGATGACAATTTTGAACCAATAGCAAAGGAGAAAATCTTTAGGTTTAGTGAAGTCGATCTAGGGTATCTGGAAACCAAAGAAATTTTGAACAAGTTGCTAGAACTCGTATCGAAAAAGTCTAGCGGTAAAATAACTGACTGGAACAAAGAGGCTATCGAGGAGCAAGCAGGTATTGCTATTGACGACCTTTTGTCAGTACTAAGTATTTCTAAAGATGCCTACTATGCTTTGCTAAATGGTGGAGATGGGAAAGCGATAAAGAGCGCGTCTATTATCCAGCGTATGTTGGAATCTGGTGGGGTCTCACAAGAGGCAGTCAAATACTGTTCAAATTGCAAGACGCATTGGGACGGATGGTACAGAGAAAACAGGCATGTGGTTCCTGAGATAGACTTACAGTCAATATTGGGTCGAGTCAGAACTATGATTAAACAAGAGCGAATGCAAGCTGGTAGCTTATGCATTGCTGATTTGCGTAGCCCTATCAAGCAATTGAACGAGACACTTACACAAGAAGATATCTTATACGACCTAGATAACAATGCCTTACTGGGGGCTGTATTTTCAGAGCTTATTAAGGGAAGCATATGAACTTTGATTCGTTTTTTGATCAACTGGAAGATAACGGTCTTTCGCTAAAAGTAGATGAGTTGACTTCGAAATCAGACAAGCTTCTGGACAATGAAGCTCTTTTCCAGTTACCGCTGATTAGCTTAATTATTCTATTGCTGGCAAAGGACAAGCGAAAACCAAAGGTTTCAGAAATAGGCCAGTTAGTAGGTGAAAGTATCGAGGCCAGTATGCAGGGATTCAAAGGTTCAGCTCAACATGTCGGTTGGTCAGCGAACCTAAGAATTAGAACAGTCAAAGCCATCGGTTTTCTGGAATACACAAATTTACTCATTGTAAACAATCGAAAGGGGCGAGTTGATATATCTGATTTAGGAAAAAAAGTTGTAAAGCGTGCTATGGATTGGGATGACAATCTTGCATACAACTTACAGGTAATTTCTCGTTCATACCGGAATATTTGCGTATCAAAACAATTGGACATGGAACTAAATGAAGTTAGTTAGTCTCGAAATCTTTCCGAAAGGAAACAATGGATGGAAGTCAGAAAAGCTTGAGTTTGGGAGTCATATAACTCAGTTATACGGCCCCAACGGGTGCGGCAAAACGCCATTAGTGCAGTCTATAGCCTATTGCTTGGGATACCCATGTGTTTTTCGCAAAGACATCTATGAACGATGTAACTACGTTGTTTTGGAAGTTTCAACTTCAAAAGGCCCGCTATCGCTGAAACGTTTCTTCTCGAAAGATACTGATATCGTGGTTAATGAGCCAACAGGAACAGAGCAACGCTTTTTCGACGAAGATAGTTATTCTGCATACTTATTTGAATGGCTAGATATTGAGACTAGTAAGTTGGTAACAGTGAAGAGCAAACCAACGTCGGCTTATTTGTCAACGTTACTTCCCATATTTTATCTTGATCAAGACGAAGGTTACAGCAAGGTCTACAACTCACCAAGTAACTTTATCAAAGACCAATTGTCTGAAATGATAAGAATGGTCTTCCGTCTGCCCGTGAAGAATTCTTTCGACAAGAAAAAAGCACGTTTGCATGCGAAGGATCTGCTGGACTACCAAGATAAGCGTGTTGAGGCCCTAAAAAAACAGTTGGATTTGGCAAAGCATGAAGCTCGTGAGATCAATAAAAAGCCTGAGGAGTTAAGAAGCGAAATTAGTGGCCTCAACGGTGAACTGGAGCAGTTAAAAACGTCTAGTGTCTCTCATGATGATACTTTGGCTGTTTTTGACAGAATCATTGCTGGACACAAGACCACGATTAGGAATATTGACTCAGAAATTGCCGGAATAAAGAAAAGGCGCTCTGGTATTCAGAGAATCATCGCAGATATCGAAACAGAAATAGAAACTCTTAATCTTAATGAAGAGGCTCGAAGGGTCTTTTTATCCTTTAGCGAAATCTGTGGCTCTGACAACTGTCAGCTATTCTCGCAAAGTTCTGATGCTTACAGTAAGAATCTCCTTTATCTAAAAGACCAGATTAAAGATCTTGAAAGGAATAGTACGCTTGACGATGCAGTTTTTGAACAACTGAAGTCACAACGCACTCAAGTTAAAGGTGTTATCAAGTCGATAGTAGACGAGCGAAATGCTTCCATTGAAAAGAGCGAGATCTCAGCATTAGTAGAAGTGATATCAGGGCTGAAATCGCAAATTTTTGAGTTGCAATCTCAACTGAGTGAGCTTGAAAAAATAGAATCGCTCGAACAAAAGCTTTTCGAGGTTAAAAACGAGCGTAACAGTGCATATGAAAATTACCGGGCAATGGGTAATTCTAACAGCAGTAGTCCAGAATTAATGAAATTGCGTTCCAATCTAGGCCAGCTTATAGTCAAATGGGTTGACAAACTGCGAACAAAAAATATTAGTAAAGACATTAGTTTTGTTGACGACTTTAAACCTGTTCTTGGTTCGGAAAACGTCTCTCAGCTTAAAGGCAGTACTCGTATTCGTGTTGTATTAGCTTATCATGCCGCCTTGTTCGAGTTGATTGTAAAGCGAGAAGATCGACCGTTCTCCTTCTTAATTCTCGATACACCTAAGCAACACGAGATACACAACGATGACCTTGACCAATATATGGCAGCTCTGAAATCATTGGCTGAAAAAAATGGTATCCAAGTCGTATTTTCGACAACTGAGTACCATTATGAGGGGAATGAGTTGGACATAGATTGGACACCAAAATTTCCCGGCGACGAGCAAAACATGTTTTTACGTTTGAACGATACTATTGAGATTAGGTCTGAAACCTAACCTCTAAAAGTACGTGAAAGCCAGATAAAAGCCAGTAATGATTTTGGTGACAGTATAACTCCTATATATTGGAATGAAATCGCCTTACCATTGCGTGTTTCTCGAAAACGAACGACTTAGCAGGTATCTAGATGTTGTCAGCTTATGCTTTATTATGCATCTTAATTGTCATTTTTTGGAATTAACTTGCGATCACGTAAGATTGTTAGTGTTGAAAAACTCGGCCTGCAAAGTTATCATTTTGTCAACTTATGCTTTAATCAATAGCTTTGTAGATTGCAGAAATGCGTCGCTTTTGTGCTTATTTATAGGAGCTTGTATTGGTAACTCTATTCAAATAAATGCATAGCTAGACAAATCGATGCCTTCTATCCGAAATAAACGGGAAGCGCCGAGAAACTACCCTGACAAGGGAAGTTCTCGGCGTTTTAGTTTGTGCATTTGCAATAAAATACTTCCGCGCATAATTACGCTAGTACCATTTAAGATAAGCAGCGGCCAGCTTTGGCTTAGTGGCATGGTTAAGCCAAACAATAAAGTGCTAACGTCTTTTATTAATATATTACGAAACAGCGCAAAGGACAGCGACCCCACTTTTTGTCTGCGCTGCAGTACAAGCCATTGATGCAGAGACCCTTGAAACAAGATAACGGTAACGACCAGCATTAAGGTATTTGCGCCAAGCTGTGCAAGCGCTGGGAAAGGACGAAAAGCAATAGAAAGTGTGCCACCAATAAGGGCAAACAGCGCGATTAAAGCAACATAGCCTGATATTGTAGTGCGCCTGTACAGCCATATTTTCCAAATAATAATGAGCGTTAAAATGAGGGCGCCAAAACGTGTCCATACCAAGTAGTGGTTAAAAGGCTCTACCGAAATACCGAACAGAAAAATAGAGAAAAAAGCAAAATAGCTAGAGCCGAACTGGTTCAGTGACAAACTATGGTTGGCATCGTCACTCTCACACGGAACGGGTACTTGATAGCGCGTCATGGCCTTAATTTGTGACCATAATCCTAACCATGTCAGTAAAAATAGCGCAGCACTGGCAAAACCTAGTATGTGGTAAAGCACCCAATTTACTCCACGTTGGAAATGTTCTAATTCGTGAAAGACTCAGTGTACCACAGGACTGGCACTGTTCTGGCATGATCTGGCATAAAACCAACTACCATTAACCCAATGTAGCAAAGATCAATAGATCCTAGAGGTGTTATCGTTTTTTCGGTGTCGATTACACCTGATATATTTTCACAATCGAAATTTACTTTAACTAGCAAGGAGATCTATTTTGGCATTGCATTCAGTTTCCTCAACATCACGGCAGTTAGCGGTAAGCGATAAAACCACAACGCTACTATTTGATCACGATGGTACCCTTATTGACTCAGAATCCGTACATTTTGACCTGTGGAAAGACATTTTGCTGAAGTACGATGTTGAACTAAGCGAGGATTTTTATTGTGAAGTGATGGCGGGTATTCCAGTAAAGCAAAATGCTGTCGATCTCGTCGAACATTTTAATATCGATATAGCGCCACAGCAGCTGGCAGACCAAAAACACAAAAACATTAGCGACTACTTAGACAAGCAAGCTTTCCCCTTAATGCCGTTTGCTAAGGAAGCCATTAAACAATGTGTAAACAAAGGCTATACCATTGGCATCGTAACTGGGGGAAGTAAAAAGTCGGTGGAAAAAACCTTATCTCAGTATGATTTGAGTGGTTATATCTCTTGCGTAGTTGCCGTTGAAGACGTTGAAAACAGCAAACCAGCACCTGACTGTTACGCGCTTGCAATGGACAAGCTAGGAAAAATACCAGGTGAATGTGTGGCAATTGAAGACACGCAAACCGGCATGGCGGCGGCACTTGCTGCAAACCTAGCCTGCGTTGTGATACCCACGGAATTGTCAAAACACCATGACTTTTCTGGCGCCACAGTGCGGTATACAAGCTTGAAAGATTGGGTGAATTGCGAACTCGTTTCTTAGCGAATGCAGTGGAGGTTAATTACCGACTTGTCGTGCCACTTGTCACTGGTGGCGCGAAAATAGATAACGTAGTATAACCAGCACTTTAGGGCGTAACTTTCTTTGTTTTACAGCGAAGAACGCTAGAGGCGCTAACTTATTTTTTATTAATAATTATGACAGGTACAGCTGATTTCTCATGATTTTGCGTAGCGTAAAATGGCTTTTGATTACTTTTGCCATCATTGTTGTTCTGCTTGTAGTAAGCGTTGCTACGGTTACGATTATGGCTGTGCAAAAAGCGCCATTAGTCGCATCGACAGCGCCCACACAGCTTGATGGTGCTGATAGTGTGAACGAGCTACTGGCTCAGCTTCAACAGGCGTTTTCCCGGCGAGAAGAGGGCCACCAAGTTACGCTCACCGAAACGCAAGTCGAAAGCTTGGTGGGTGTGTTGCAGCGCGCATTACCTGACTTTAAAGGGGTGGTAAATATCACCCCATTGGCGGGTACGATTAACGTCACATACGCTATTGGTAAAACGGGCTATTATGTTAACGCATCAGCGCTTGTTCTGCCCGGCGATAGCTTGCGTATCGAGCAAGTCCAAGTTGGCGATTTGACCATTCCAGGGCGTTTTTTACTAAGGTTTCTAGAGCGTACGGTAAACTCTTATACGCAGTCAGAAATAGCCACCATTGCGTTGTCTCGGGTTGAACGTGTGACCATGAGACGTGGCGAGCTTACCCTTGATGTTGGACGTTTAGATGAGCTGCTAAGCGAATTAAACGTGGTGGCATCGAACATGTCGGTAACCGAACAGACCGAGCTTCAGCAGCTATCTGCTTACTATTTGCGCTATTTGTCTGGAAGAGAAATCGCCTTATCAAATAGACCGGTATCTCTTATTGAATATCTGCGCGAGGGAATGGCGCGAGCACGAGAGCAAAGCCAAACGCCACAAGATGCCGTGTTGCACAATAATGCGGTGATTTTTGCGCTAGCGGTTTATGTGGGACATCATCGCGTTGGTACGCTGGTGGGTGATATTCAGCCCGATGCCGAAAAGGCGCTAAAGCCACGTAGAGGTGCTGTGCTACACAAACGCAACGATTTGGCCCGCCACTTTATAATTTCTGCTGCATTAGAGCTGCTGGCGGAACAGGGGATGTCCTTGGCAATTGGCGAGTTTAAAGAGCTCATGGACCGCGGCAATGGTGGTTCGGGCTATAGCTTTGTAGATTTAGCGGCAGATATGTCGGGCGCCGAGTTTGCAAAAGTCGCTACCAATCCAAGCACCGCGATGGATGTACAAAACGCGATGGCGCGCATTCAAAGTGAACTTGAAATAATCCCACCTATTGATGGGTTGCCTGAAGGCTTAAGTAAGCAAGCATTCACCGAGCAGTATCAGCGGGTAGACAGTGAAGCTTATTTAAAAGAAGTAAAGGAAATTAAGCGTAGGATCGGTTTGCTACCGCTTTATCAAGAATAAGTGTTAAGGCGTAAGTGCGTTAGGTGAAACGCTAATTCGAAAAAGCCCGCAAATAAGCAAGCTTTTCGTTTTTACATCTTTTGTAAGTGCTAGCTTTTAGTTAGAGACTGCTGAAATTGTGCTATGGTCACTAGTGCCAACTCAATCTTCTTAACCAGTGGCGCTAGGGCTTGTTTGGCCGCATCTTCATTCAGTTCCTTTAGCGATTGCCAGTCATTCGCAATCTCTTGAATATACGGGCCAAAACGCTTGGCGGATGTGCTAAACCCACTGTCATCCGCGAATACGGCTGCAAACTTACCTTTTTGATCGCGCTGTAAATTATCCAGAACTTGGTCGGCATCAACGGCTTTGCGGTGCAGCGTTTGAAGTGTTTCTTGAAGTTGTTGATGGACAGCTTGCATCTCTTGGCTCTGTTGCATGGTCATGCCTTTTGTTTCTAAAGTAATCCGGTGTACGTGTTACCCGTACACTCAATGTCTGTGTAACTGGCGTCACTATTATTCATGCTCCGCCCAATAATGTAGTACGCTTAATAACGCATTACGGTAAATAGTGATTAAAGTTTCGCCTTTCAAGGCCGATAACCCTATGTCAGTTGTAAATTACGAAGTCTGTTGCTCATTAAACGGCTTGAAGGTTACGTAATAGACAACACGCCGTAAGGGTGGGCAATTCTGCCCATTTTTTTACTTTGCTACAAGCAACAAAGGAAAATGGTATGGATCTACAAGGTACTAGTGCCTCTGGAACGTCCGGTGCGTCACTTGAGTTGGCCTCTCTTAAGTTAGCTAAAAGCCGACAAGAACAAGAGGGACAAGCGGCGCTTCAGCTGCTGGAATCAGCCGCTGACGTACCAAAACCGTCATCTTCAACCTCCGCGTTAGGCGCCAACATCGATACCTACGTGTAAGTTACGGATGCAAATGTAAGTCGATAGGCGTTTTGCCGGGTTGACCGCCAATTTCTCTCACCAGTTTTGGCACTAAAAAGCCCGGCAGGCGCTTTATCGCTTCTTCCATGATTTGACGACCTTCATCATCGCTGACATAAAAATGACTCGCCCCCTGCACCTTATCTAACACATGCAAGTAATAGGGCAGCACACCTGCCTCAAACAAGGTTTCGCTCAAATTACTTATCGCAACGCCGGAATCGTTCACGCCTTTTAGTAATACCGACTGATTGAGCAGAGTTACACCTTTCTCTCGCAACGCATTTAATCGAGATTTTAACGTTTCTGACATCTCATTCGCGTGGTTTGCATGCAGCACAAGCACTTTTTGAAGCGGCAATACGGTAAACCATTCAATAAAGTCATGGCTAATTCGTTCAGGCAGCACCACGGGGAGGCGGCTGTGAATACGCAGGCGTTTTATGTGGGCAATAGTGGCAATTTCGTTGGCTAACCACGATAAATGATCGTCTTTCGCCATTAGCGGGTCTCCACCTGAAAAAATCACTTCATTGATTTGGTTATTACTTCGAAGGTATTCAAGCACATCAAGCCATTGATGTTTGCTTACGGCATTGTCGGCGTAGGGGAAGTGGCGGCGAAAACAGTAGCGGCAGTTTACCGCACAGCCGGTGCGAACCATCAATAACACGCGAGAATCGTATTTATGCAATATGCCTTTGCCTGCGGTATCGTGCTCGTCGAGAGGGTCTTCGCTGTAGCCCGGTGACGTTAGAAATTCGTCGCTGAGCGGCATGACTTGCAAAAACAACGGATCATTGGGATTTTCTTTTTCCATCAGGTCAACAAAATGTCGTGGAACACGCATAGGAAAAAGTCGACGTGCTTTAATGTGTTGAGCGTATTTTTCTTGGTCTAAACCTAAGTGTTGCAACAGCTTTGCAGGATCGGTAAAGCTGCTTGCTAATTCTTTTTGCCAGTTATGCTCTACAGAAATCGGTTTTTTAGGTATTATTTGTTCCACGAAACTTTTTGTACCTTATGTTTAGACAGAGGAATTATGGCTAATTACAGCACTAACGAGTTCAAAGGCGGCCTGAAAATCATGCTGGACGGCGAACCTTGCAACATTCTAGAAAACGAATACGTAAAGCCGGGTAAGGGCCAAGCGTTTAACCGCGTAAAAATCCGCAAGCTTATTTCAGGTAAAGTTTTAGAAAAAACTTTCCGCTCAGGTGAAACAGTAGAAGGCGCTGACGTAATGGATACGGAACTTGCCTACCTGTACACCGACGGTGAATTCTATCACTTTATGAATAACGATACATTCGAACAAATCGCTGCAGATGAAAAAGCAGTGGGCGAGAATACAAAGTGGTTGGTAGAAAACGACGTTTGCACCATTACATTGTGGAACGGTTCACCTATCACAGTAACGCCACCAAACTTTGTTGAGCTTGAAATCACTGAAACTGATCCTGGCCTTAAAGGCGATACAGCAGGCACTGGCGGCAAGCCAGCAACGCTTAGCACTGGTGCAGTTGTTCGCGTTCCTCTATTCGTTCAAACAGGCGAAGTTATCCGTGTAGATACGCGCTCTGGCGAATACGTGTCTCGCGCACAAAAATAATATCTTATACCAGTCCGCATAGATAATTACCCACTCAGCGAGAGTTAAAATGTTCGTAATCGCGGCGTGTTGCCGTAGGTATAGTGGTTCTACATCAAGGTGACACAACAAAGAGTACGGACATTTTAAACTCGCCCTTCGGGAAGGTCTGGCAAGCTTCCTAGCTTCATTCTGGGAATTTGAAAGGGAACAACCATTCCTGCATTCCCACGCTTCGCTATGAAGCTTGCCAGCGCCTTCTGAGTGGGCAATGATCTATGCGGATTGGTATTAAGCGCATATAGCGCATTCTGTTTACGTATAAAGCCGGTGCCTTTGTGTACCGGTTTTTTGTTTTAGCTACTGCTATTAGGTTTGAACACATGCAATCTTGGCAACCTACTACCACTCATGAAGCGCGAGTTGCGCGAGCAGAATTACTTAGAACCATCCGTGAGTTTTTTTACGCAAGAAATGTGTTAGAGGTTGACACGCCTTTACTTTCTAACGGTACGGTTACCGACGAGCATCTAGATGGGTTTGACATACAATTTAACTTTGCATCATCAGGTAGACCGACCAAGTTGTACCTTCAAACTTCGCCTGAATACGCCATGAAGCGATTGCTATGTGCTGATAGCGGGAGTATTTATCAAGTCTGTAAAGCGTTTCGCCATGAGGGGGAAGGGCGTTGGCACAATCCAGAATTTACCATGTTAGAGTGGTATCGCTTGGGCTTCGATCACTTTGCGCTAATGGATGAAGTAGACGCCTTATTGCAAGAAACCTTAAACACGGCCTCGGCCGATAAGATGACTTACCAGCAAGCTTTTCAAACCTATTTAAATATTGACCCGTTAAGTGCAGATGACAACGTGTTGCTAAAGGCGATGGAAGAGCAGAATATAGATATTCATACGCCGCAAAATCTAAGCTATGACAGCAAATTGCAACTGTTATTCAGCTATGCTATCGAGCCTAAAATTGGTAGCGAAAAACCGTGTTTTATTTACAATTTTCCAGCTTCTCAAGCGGCGCTTGCCAAGTTAAGTCCTGTTGATGAACGCGTTGCCGAACGCTTTGAGGTGTATTTCCAAGGCGCTGAACTCGCTAACGGGTTTAATGAACTAAGTGCAGCAAAAGAGCAACGGCTGCGCTTTGAAAATGATAACGAGAAGCGCAAAGAGAATGGCCTACCCACAAAGCCTATCGACGAAAATTTTCTAAGCGCGCTTGACGCAGGGCTACCAGCATGTGCGGGGGTGGCCCTGGGCATCGACCGGCTGCTTATGCTTAAAGCTAACGCAAAACATATTCAAGAAGTGATTAGCTTTACGGTAAGCAGAGCATAGCGTTTTTTTATTGGTTGTAAGAGTGAAAAGCGGCGATTTTGCGCATAAATGATCACAAAACATTAAATTACGTTAGATAAGAGGAAAGTCACGGTAGCCTGCGGTTGACATAAGTAAGCCAATGCTGAAAAATGTTATAACATCACTAGATAATGTTATAACATCCTCAGAGGAATACTCATGAAAATGCGTTCGCTGCTAAGTTTGTCCATAGCAGGGCTGTTAAGTGCGCCTGTGTACGCCACCACAGTAACGGGAAAAGTCACCGACACGGCAGGGCAACCTGTTGCAGGGGCTGAAGTAAAAATTGAAGGCAGCCGCCGTGTAGCATACACCGATGCAAATGGTATTTACCGTTTTGACGATGTTAAGCAGCCACATATTCATTTACATGTTTACTCTTCAAACTACATTCATGGTGACAACGACTTAGGCGACGTTAATACGGATCAAAATGTAGACTTCGTCTTAAAGCCTGCATCCGTCGAAAATATCGTGGTTACTGCCAATGCGCTTCAATCATCAGTACTGGAATCTGTTACGCCAGTGACCGTAATTGGTGCTGAAAAATTACGTAAAATAGAAGCACCAACCTTAGGCGAAACCCTTAAAAACGCGCCTGGTGTGCACAGCACCTATTTTGGCCCGGTTTCAAGTAGCCCGGTTATTCGCGGTAACGATGGTCCTCGAGTAAAGATTGTTCAAAACGGTTTGGATGTATCGGACGTATCGCGTGTAGGTCCAGATCACAATGTCGCCACCACGCTTTCAAGCGCAACGCAGGTAGAAGTGCTTCGCGGCCCCGCAACGCTTCAATACGGCAGTGGCGCTATTGGTGGTGTGGTGAACGTAGTCGATAAACGTATTCCGCAGTATCAGATAGACGGCGTAGAAGGCGAAGCTGAAACGAGCTACAGCACTGTGAATAACGGCTCATACACCCGTGCAGATGTGACAGGCGGAAGCGGAAATATTGTGTGGCATGTTGATGGCTTTTATCGCGATACAGACAATGCGGATATTCCGGGCTTTGCCTCTATTGACCCCGATGAAGACGAACCAAATGATGTACTAGAAAGCAGCGCAATGCAGACGCGTAACGTCGTTGCAGGTTTATCTTACGTGGCCGAAGAAGGCTACTTCGGTTTCGCGGTTGAACAACTCGATAACAAATATGGCGTACCTGGTCATAGTCATGCTCATGGTGAGGAAGAACACGACGAAGAGCATGAGGGCGAAGACCATGATCTTGAAGAACACACTGAAGAAGGCGTGTTACTTGACGTAGATATGACCCGTTATCAAGCAGCAGGTGAATGGCACTCCCCAGTACGTGGCTTAACAAACCTAAAGTTTGCGGCAGCTTATACCGATTACCAACACGCCGAAATTGAAGACGGTGAGCCAGGCACGGTATTCACTAATGAGTCGAGTGATATTCGTTTATCAGCTTACCATGAAGAAGTGAACGGCTGGCACGGCGTATTTGGGCTACAGTTTAATCATAGCGATTACAATGCAGTAGGTGAGGAAGCCTTTACCCCAGCTAATACAACATCAAGCTACGCACTTTATCTAATAGAACAAAAGAAAGTAGGTGATGTAACCTTTGAGCTTGGTGGCCGACTAGAGCGAACGACATTAGACGCTGATGCCAGCGAAGTGGAACTTGACGTTTTACATGAAGAACATGATGAGCATGATGGCGAGGAGCACGATGAAGAGCATGAAGGAGAAGAACATGAAGCGCATGCTGTTGCTTTCAACTTCCCTGACTACGACTTTACCAGCTTGTCACTGTCAGCGGGTGCTAACTGGGTATATCAAGAAGGTCACTCCATCGCAATTACATTATCGCGCAGTGAGCGAGCGCCTAGCCAGCAGGAACTTTTCTCTGCGGGCCAACATCTAGCAACCCAAAGTTACGAAGTGGGCTTAGTCTTTGATATGGATGAAGAAGGTCATATCGAAGAAACGCTCAAAGGCGTAAAAGAAGAAGTAAGCAACAACCTGGATATTACTTTCCGTAAATTTACCGGTAGCTGGGGCTATAGTGCGTCTTTCTTCTACAATCAGGCAGATGACTATATCTTCCAAACAAGCACAGGCTTAATTGCGCTCAGTGAACACGAAGGGCACGATGATCATGAGGAAGAGGAGCAGGAAGGTGAGCACGACGAACACGGGCATGACGAGCACGGTGATGAAGAAGGTTTGCCAATCTATTACTTCCAGCAGGCTGACGCTGACATTTGGGGTTTTGAAGCAGAAACCTACGTTGATCTAACAGATACGTTACGTTTAACCGTGTTTGGTGATTATATTCGTGCTGAAATAGAAGATGACAACCTACCACGCACCCCGCCAATGCGCTTTGGTGGTGAATTAAGCTACGTGAACGATGGCTTAAGTGCCGATGTTGGCTTTACGTGGTACGACGACCAAAACGAAGTCGCGTCGTTCGAAACCACAACCGACGGCTACACCTTGGTTAACGCCAGCGTGCAATATGAGTTTGGCACACAAGGCATTGACTGGGTATTGTTCGCCCGTGGTGAAAACCTGACTGATGAAGAAGCCCGTGTTCATACATCTTTCTTAAAAGACCAAGCACCGCTTCCAGGTAGAAACTTTACTATGGGTGTGAGAGCGTTGTTTTAACCAACAACGTTATTGTAAACATCAAAGGCGGTGTATCTTGTTACACCGCCTTTGTTGTTTATACGCTAGGATAAAAGTGCCAAGTACAGTTTATTTTTCCAGCGAGAATACGCAGCAACGACCAGCATGCTTAAGGTGGTATTCTTTAAGCAGCAATGAAGTAGAGGTAAAAATGAATGAAGTAGCCAATTGGTTAAGCATGCAAACCGAAAAACACATGGTGTTAGGTTATGGAAGCTTGCTCAGTAAAGACAGTCGAGAGCGCTACTCGAACATTTTCACGAAAGGGATCCCTGTAACCGTATCTGGGTTCGAACGGGCTTGGGTGACGCGCAGTATTCATGAAGAGCAAACCTATGTAGGCGCTGTAGCCAACGCTCATAGTCAGTTAAACGCTCAGCTTATTCCCACGCAAATTAACCCTGCCTTACAGGAGAGGGAAAAAGACTATAGGTTTGTGGAAGTAAGCCCAAAAGCGCTTAGTTTTCAACTTCATCAAGGTGAGGTAACAGATGCGTTAAACGAGCGATTCTCGCAGTTCACATTCTGGATTTGTGAAACACTAGCTTGCGAGCCAGCAAGCGAAGCATTTCCGGTTAACCAAACTTATATTGATACTTGTATGGCCGGTTGTTTAGAACATGGTGGCATCAAAGAGGCAGAGCGATTTGTAATACATACGTCGCTTTGGGAGCACCCAAGAGTGAACGACAGAGCACAACCCAAATACCCGCGCGCGGCGAAAGTAAGTAATGAAACTATTGAGCATATAGACAGAATTTTAGCGAAGCGCTAGCTTTAGCAGTAACAGACGCCCTTAGGCAGAGAATTTAATGTGAATACAGAAACATCAATTTTAACCTCCGACAGAATTACTTTAAGACCGCTCGCGTTTGATGATCAATACTGGGTGTTGGCATTACAACAAGACGAGCTGTGGCTTAAGTACATTGGAAGTAAAAATGTAAATACGTTAGACGATGCCTGCGACTACATTGGAAAAACCAATGCTCAACGAGAAGAGTGGGGGTATGGTTTACTTGCGGTTGAGCTAAATGACACAAAACAGCCTCTAGGAGTTTGTGGTCTATTTAATCGCTTTGCATTTGAATGTCCAGATTTGGGCTTCGCCATGTTGCCTGAAGCAAGAGGCAATGGTATATGTTATGAGGCGTGTCAATGTGTTATTGCGTGGTCAGCGTCTGAAGGATATCGCTTTTTAACCGCGATGACGCACCCAGAAAATATGGCTTCACAGAAGCTATTGCAGCGGTTAGGGTTTAAAAAACAGGGCTTTTACTTCGATAAAACCTTCCCAAAGCAGCACTTGTTTAGGTTGGAGTTACAGCCATAAAGCAATAATGCTCATGGCTGCTTTTTCTACAGACTCGTTGTTGAAAGACGTAATCATTACAACGGTGGTAAAACAGTCACCTTTTTAATAATGATCGGCTCAATGGGTACGTTATTCGCGTTAAGGCGAATGGAGTATTCAGTTTCTACTTCCGACATAGCATCAACAATATCTTCGCCTTCCACAATCACGCCAAACACCGCGTAGCCCCAGTCTCTTCCTGGGTTTAAGCTGCTGTTGTCATTCACATTGAAGAAAAACTGTCGGTTTGCGGTATGCGGGTCACTTTGTCTTGCCATTGCAATGGTGTGCAGATCGTTGGTCAAACCGTTACCAGACTCATTGAAGATATCTGGAAAGTTCGACTTGCCGTCGAAGTCAGCAGTATAGCCCCCACCTTGCACAACAAAGCCGGGCACAATGCGATGGAAAATCGTGTCTTCATAGGCTCGCTTGTCCACATAACGAAGAAAGTTATTTACCGTAATTGGCGCGCGTCTTCTGTCTAGCTCGACCACGATATCGCCCATAGTGGTTTCTATTTTCACCCTTGGGTAATAGTTATCGGGCTGAACCTGAGACCCATCGTCTTTCTTGGCCATAACGGGTGAACTGCTGTCTATTAGCATGATGGCGGTCAGCAGAGATAAAAGTATTTTCTTCATAAAAATGCCTTTAAGTGTTTTCCTTAATTCGCGCTTATCGTTTTGCAGTGCCTAAGATAACGAACTTTTTGTCACTCGCAAGTACCTTAGCACCACCAAACAACTTTTTAAGTTTAATGTGATAGTCGAGGTGTCGGTTACCCACCACCACTAAGTGACCGCTTTTAATGAGTACGTCCCGGGAATCAGTGAACATTTGCCATGCTATATGGTCGGTGATTGCGTTTTGTTGATGAAATGGCGGGTTACACAAAATTTTGGTAACAGCAGGTTTATTTTCACGATTTAAGAGTGTTTCTAAACAGTTACTTGCCACAAACTCACACTGGTCGATTTTATCCGGAAAGTTGTTTAGCACATTGAGCCGAGCGCTTTCTAGTGCCATATAGGACTCATCTACAAATATTACTTTGGCATCAGGAGCGAGAGACAGCGCGTTTACACCCAGTACACCATTACCACAGCCTAAATCTACTACCACGTCATTGGCACTCACCGTCATGTGCTCAAGCATAATACGCGCGCCAATATCCAGCGACTGTCGAGCAAATGTGTTGGCAAGATTATCTATAGTAAGCTCTGTGCCCATGGTGCTTTTACACTGCCAGCGCGTAGGGTAAGGAGAGTCTGCAAGTTTTAGTGACTTACGAGGCGAAGCGAACACAAGCCTTGATTTCTTTTTGGCAAGGGAAGTGGTGGTGGGGCCAATATATCGCTCAAACAGGTTGAGTACGGATTTTGTGATGGTCTTCACTTTGCCCGTCGCGACAATGCGTGTATCAGGCGTTATATATTTTTGTAAATCAATAAGCTGTTGTTCAAGAAGTGCAAGGGCGCGGGGCACCTTCAGTACAACAAGACTCGGCGACTTTCCTGGATTAAACGTCAAGCTTTGTACGCTGGTTAACGTTTTAAGCGGCGCTGTTGGCAAGTCACCGTTATCACTGGTCTCTACATTATCTAACAAATGATTGGCTTTTAAATTCTCAGATAATGAACGCAAAGAGATGTAGGAGTCAGATACCCAGTAAGGTGCTAAGTGCGAAAACCAACAACCCAACGCGCCGAAATCGTCGTTAAAGATCATCATTGAGCCATCATTTTCACCGCTGCCAATTGAAAGCGACGCCTCACTTAATAAGGTCTCAATGTGTTCTATAACAAGTTCATCGGCGCTATCCCACGCCTGAAGGCTAATGTGCTGGTGCTTTTCAGGATAGCGAATCAGCGAGAATTGTCGGTCGGCAAAAATAAATTCTGTGTTCATTGGGGTCTGTTTTTAGAGAAGGCTCAAAGCATTATCTACTAGGGAATGCTCATTCAGTTTACGTGCTAATATCTATATTATCATATCAACCACTTGGCTCTAGCGAATAACCCGTTATTCTTCGATATTGAATGCACCATGTATAAAACAGAATACTTTACGATAGCAGAGCAATCCGCACTGGAAAAGTATGCGTATTCATAGAAAACAAGGCGTTATAACGCAAGCTCTACAGGGGCATTGGCACCGTCAATCGCTATCTAGATAGCGATTACTAAATACCAAAGGAAGTCTCTCACTTACACATGCAATTTTCTCTTTTCGACACGCCTGAAGACAAGCGTACGTCTTATAAGCTCCCGTTAGTAGAAGGCGACGTCACCTATTTTCCGAATGCGCTATCTCGTGAGGCTGCTGATACCTTCTTTACAAAGCTACAGGCAGAGTTACCCTGGCGTCAGGATACGATTAAACTGTTTGGCAAGCCGGTAAAGATCCCTCGGCTTCAAAGCTGGCACGGTGATGCCGAGTGTACTTACACCTATTCAAATTTAACCATGTCGCCGAACCCTTGGACTGAAAGCCTTGCTGACATCAAAGCGCGCTGTGAGCAACTGTGTGAAAAATCGGGTGCTTCACAGTACCAAGCAAGGTTCAACAGCGTGTTAGCGAACTGGTATCGCGACGGGCAAGATAGCATGAGCTTTCATTCAGACGACGAGCCTGAGTTGGGTATAAACCCGGTTATCGCATCCGTCACTTTAGGTGAACCAAGGCCCTTTGTTTTTAAGCATAAGGAAACAAAGGAAAAGCATACACAGGTGCTTGAGCACGGCAGTGTATTAATTATGGCAGGAACAACACAAAGTCATTATGTGCACGGTATTGCGAAGACGGCTAAGTCTATCGGTGGTAGAATTAACCTTACATTCCGACATCTTATTCAAAGAGCAAGGTAAGCCAAATGCAAGTAAAAGCGTTTCTGGAAACTACGATTGAAGCTGCACTTAAGCCGAGTTATCTCGAGGTTGTAGATGAAAGTTTTATGCACAATGTTCCAGAGGGGGCGCAAAGTCATTTTAAAGTAACGGTAGTGAGCGATGCTTTTGATGGTAAGCGCTTGATAGCGAGACACAGAGAAATTAACGGTCTTGCGGCCGATGCACTGCAGGGGCCAGTTCATGCGTTGGCACTTCATACGTATACGCCTGCAGAGTGGGAAGCGCGAGGTGGACAATCTCAGGTATCGCCGAACTGCCTAGGTGGTAGCAAGCACGACCAATAACGCGCTTATTGTACTAAATGGAAGTAGATTAATGACAAAAAGTGAAACGAAAAGCAGCGGCGCGCTAGCCTCTTATTTAAATATGATTAAAACACCAGCTATTCAGGTTTTACTGCTTGGCACTGGCTTTTTGCTCATGATGCTGTTTGTTTACATGGGCGTGCTGACTGCGTTTGACAATGCGTTATTCAATGTAATTAGCGAAGCAGGCAATGTATCGGGTTGGAAAGAAGACGCGCTTCGCGATATCACAGCGTTAGGCAGTAATACGGCGCTTATCTTTGCAACGATTTCAGTTGCCGGCGCCTTGGCGATGGCCGGTGAAAAGAAAAAAGCACTGACTTTTTTGATTGCTGTTGCCGTGGGGATCGCAACGACCTTCTTACTCAAAGTAGGGATAGACAGGCCGCGCCCTCCGCTACCCATGCAGGGTGTGAGTGTGTATACACAAAGCTTCCCCTCTGCACATGCTACCTTATCTACGCTTGTTTATTTCTATATAGCCTATTTGTTAACGTACTTTACGCAAAACGCTTCAGTAAAAGTGTGGATCTACGTGGCAGCCACCTTTCTCGTATTTTGCATTGGTTTAAGCCGTATACTGTTAGGCGTGCATTGGCCTAGCGATATTATTGCTGGGTGGTTTGCTGGTGGCAGTATGGCTGCCTTTTGCTTTTATATCATCAAGTGGGAACGCAAACTGCGTATAAAAGACGAAGGTTAGACGTGCAAGTTCTCAAACGGCTAGGCGACATTATCAAGCGGGATCCGTTTCGAGTGCGTTGCCTTCGTGCTCTAAGAGCGCTCGATTTACCGCAAGGGTACATTGGTGCTGGATTTGTTCGAAATGCCATATGGGATGCGTTACACGAAAGAGCTACACCGACTCCGCTTAACGATATTGATGTGATTTACTTTAGTGGTGGAATTAATCCGCCGCAAAGTGTTGTGAGTGCCGATAATGCATTGGAATTAGCACCTCAACCACAAGTTTACTCACCAAGTTTGGCAGCTACCAAATCAGAAGTAAAAGCACAAGAACAAGCCATTGAACGCGAGTTAGCGCGTATGGTTCCCCAAGCTAATTGGCAAGTTAAAAATCAAGCGCGTATGCACTTAGTGCACGTGCACGCTCCCTACAAAAATTGCCACGAAGCCATTTCATATTGGATAGAACGTGAGACTTGCGTAGCGGTTCGCCTTTTAGCCAATGATGATTTAGACGTACTGGCACCATTTGGCTTGGAAACAAACTTCTCAGGCACCATAAGTATTAACCCACAATACCCAAGACCCGATGTTTTTAGTAAGCGACTTGCATCTAAAAATTGGCTTGATGTGTGGCCTTTGCTGAAGGTTCAAAGGTAATCGGAAAGCAGTACGCATTTGAGCGCATCAAGCCTAAATGTTTCAGGTTTTTCTGTGTTGGAATAAAGCCATTATTGAGAT
Source organism: Alteromonas sp. S015 (assembly GCF_036864485.1). NCBI lineage: Bacteria > Pseudomonadati > Pseudomonadota > Gammaproteobacteria > Alteromonadales > Alteromonadaceae > Alteromonas > Alteromonas sp. S015. The sequence goes on from NZ_JAZETO010000002.1 coordinate 113,754, forward strand.
TTTTCTGCATAACAAAGAGTCGTTTTTGTCTGCACCTATGCAATATGTAAAGCATTGCTAAATAAACAATTATCTCCGTATCTCCTCTACATATATTGCCGAAAAGTTGGCTGGGAAATACAGTTATAGCAAGCACGCAACGCTGAAGTTGAATAAAAAACTTGCAGTTATGTAACCTTAGGGTATCATTGATACCTAAAGGTTGCATATGATCCGTTTAGGTATCATAAGTAATATTAAATCGCAGAGAGCTTCAAACGGCATCAATGCCCGTTAATTATTAAGGGATTTAAAAATGGCAACATCGATTTTAGTACCACCAGAGACGGAGCAAGAGTATTTAACGATAACTGGCAAAATCAGTCTCGCCTTAGCGTTCTTTATCTTAGTCAAAGCCGCATTAGCTATGATTAACGATACAGACTCAGCTATCTACTGGTCATTAGGGTTAGCGTCTTTAGCGAGTGTTGTTTATTGTGTAGTGTTAGGTATTAAATCAATGAAGTTCGCCAAAAATATATCTCATTTGGGTTTTTGGACACTAACATTTGACGATGAATACGTAGACTATGTCAGCTCATTTAGCTTGCGCGTTACCTGTCATATACTAATTTTGGGCACAATGATTCTCGCTGTTTGGGGGGATAGCAGGTGGTTTGTAGAATTAATTGCTCCCTATCGAATTACCAATGCACTTCAAGTATTGCTCGGTGTAGCCGCGGCCGCCCATGGAACATCCATTTTGTGGAAACTGCGAGAGGAAGACCTAGATGAATGAAGATTTAGATAACCACATTCACAAGCTCCGATTGCAACATAAAATCTCTCAGCAAGAATTAGCTGATGCGATTGGTGTTTCCAGAAAAACCATTAGTACCGTGGAAACAGGACGCTTCACACCATCGGTTGTTATAGCGCTAAGAATTGCTGCCCATTTTGCTATCCCAGTTGAGCAGGTGTTCGAACTGAAATAGGGCGATAGGTTGATATAAAAAAATTGTAGTGGCAGCTGCTGATAAGTGACAGCAGCGCTACTGGAGATTGCATAATCAGTATTAGTTTCTACTTACCTTACGGCTGAATTTTTCGTAGTAATATCTACTATTTTAGCGGCAATAGTGGCTATAGTTGTATTTTCGCTCATAGCTTGTTTTTGCAGTCGGCGATACGCGTTGTTTTCGCTTAGGCCAAATTGTTCCATTACTACCAGCTTTGCTCGGCTTATCAGCTTCTGATCTTGAATTGCACGTTTAGCTTCTTCAAGCTCTCGCCCCATGTCTTCTATATGCTGGGCTTGTGAACGCAGTAAGTCGTAAAAAGAGCGGTGGGCCGATAGAGTTTTAGTTTGCTCATTGAGTGACAGCGTTTTAATCTCGTCTTCTTTTGTATCTTCCGCTAAGCCCGGCATGCTTGGATCGAACAATAAGGTAAGCGGTGAACCATCAGTGGCGTGTTCGTCATTGAAGCGCGTAAGTAACTGTTGATGATTGGCCATCTCATTTTTTGCATCGGCTACTTTACTGTTAGCTTGCTGAGTAAGGGCCTCAGTGAGCGCCACTTCGATAGTCTGCATAGCATCCATTCGACGTGTCGCAACATCAAACCAAACTTCCGATATTTCCCCAGCAATCGGACTGCCGTCACCAAGTTGCGCAATCATATTTCTAAGCTGTGTAATATCTAGTGCAGCAGGGCTTTTGTTCAACGCGTCTAATGCATCTTTATGCGGCTTACAACTAAACTCACAGAATATATTGAAATGATGCTCTTGGGCTTGCTGAAGCGCGGCCAGCTTTTCACAAAGGCGAACATCGAAATGAGTTTCTGCGAAACCAATAGCACCCCACGCCCGCTCCTGCCCAGCGTATTCTTTTGCCTGCATAAAATTGAAAAGCGCAACCAATAGGCGGGTGATTGTTGGGTCGCTTGCAATATCTGCCGCTTCAAAAATAACCGTAAGTAAACTGGCAAGTAGGCGACTATATGCTCGTGTGGATTCCAGTGGTGTCAGCAGCTGCTTGCTTACTTGTTCTCTCAGTCTTGGCAGGTAGTCCGTCGCCTGCATAGCAAGCGTTATGCTGCTCAACAAACGCGGATTACCCGTGTTGATCTCATCTGTCAGGTAGAGAGATTTCAAGTGGCTTTTCAACATTGACTCTGCTTGTTCGCTAGCACTGACGTACTGCATTCGCTCAGCGGCATAACGCTCACCTTTTGAAGCAAGAAATATATTGCTGGCCCCACGCTCTTTTTGCAATTCATGAATGAGTTCTCGAACGGCAATTACAATTCGACAATTACTAGATAGTTGTTCAAGCACTGTTATTTCGGCGTGCTTGGCCGCTAGCAAAAAGCGCTTAGTGGCGTCGCTACAAAGCGCAATGGTCGGTTCAGGTTCGTGAAGCATATTAAGGCCTGCTGCTTGTTGGTACACACGTTTCGCCTTTATCTCTATGATTGTTTTTTATGCGGAAACAATGTTTGAAAATCTTCATTCTTCAACTTAAATAACAAGCAACACTTGTGCCCTGTTTATTAGAATTAATGAAGATAAACGTTAGAGTGAGCAAAAGCGCTCGAAGTGCTGACAATTAGCGGCATATGGTGAGGCTGGAACGTTTACTAAAGGTGGTCTTATCGGAGGGACGGGAAGGTGAATGATGTCGAGCGGGAAGAGGCTGCGCCAAAATGGTGCGGCCTCGCAAAATATGTGGTTTTGCTTTCCAGATTAGTTTCTGACTACGCGAAGAAACCAGCCGACAAACAGTGAAATTAAAAAACCGAAAAAGGCGATCATTGTGGTGATGGTTAGCATTTGCCCAGAAAAGTCAGCATTCTCGCCAGTGTGCTCGCTAACCAGCATTCCCGATGCTTTAAAGATAAACAATGCCGCCACAGAAAATAGTAAAATAACGGCGGTCGACATAATAGTGGCTTTCCAATAAGCCTTCGGCGACATCCAATGAATAGCGCCTGCCACTAGCACGCACAAAATAGTCAGAATATAAGGTACCACTTTAACTCCTCGTTGAATAAGGCTTTTGCCTTACAGCGACGTCTTACCGTAGCCCCGTATTAAAAATCGAAGCGCATTGAACGACGCGGTTAATAAAAACCATTATACGATGCCATGTACGATGCGATTTGTCAGCATTCGCTATTAAATTAAGCCCTGACCGTGTACGAAAAATTGAAACGCTCACAGCATTTGGAAAGGGTAAAGAACGTTGTGCTTATCACGTCAGCGCCAAGCAGTTTGGGCTAGGACCTGTCTTTCTTTAAAGTACATCAAAGATCAACAGGCCCTAGTAACAATCTATTAAAAGATTTTAAGCTACATTGGTGTTAGAATCGCCGAAAAATCATCCTGCCTACTTGGTGTACTGCTTTAGCGCGGTGTACGCCACGGTGGGTTGTTGTGTTAAACATTTTAGCCTCTGAGAGAACATGTTCGATTTAATTACCAGTAAAGACAGCAACGTTAAAAACGACGTGCTATCAGGTATTACCGTGGCGCTTGCCCTGGTCCCTGAAGCCGTAGCATTTGCATTTGTAGCCGGCGTAGAACCAATGATTGGTCTTTATGCGGCTTTCATGATGGGCTTGATCACTTCCGCTATTGGCGGCCGCCCAGGAATGATTTCTGGTGCTACCGGCGCCATGGCCGTTGTAATGGTGGCACTGGTTGCCCAACACGGCGTGCAGTATTTATTTGCCGCGGTTATTTTGGCGGGTTTACTGCAAATAATGTGCGGTATTTTCAAGCTAGGGAAATTTATCCGACTGGTGCCATATCCGGTAATGCTAGGCTTCGTAAATGGTTTGGCAATCGTAATTTTCCTGGCGCAATTAGGCCAGTTCAAAGTGACTAATGCAGCCGGTGAGTTACAATGGATGGAAGGTACGCTGCTATATTGGATGCTAGGGCTTGTAGCGTTAACCATGGCCATTATTTATTTGTTACCAAAGCTAACCAAAGCTGTACCAGCGTCGCTGGTAGCGATTGTTACGGTCACCTTGTTAGTGCACGGTCTCGACTTAGAAGCACGCACGGTAATCGACTTTGTTCGTGATTTGCTACCTGCTGACCAGCGCGACAGTGCAACGCTAGCGGGGGAACTTCCTAGTTTTGCTATTCCTATGGTGCCGTTCACCTGGGAAACCTTCATGATAATCCTGCCTACCTCAGTGATTCTTTGCTTGGTGGGTCTGATTGAATCACTGCTTACTCTTTCATTAATTGATGAAATGACAGACACCCGCGGACGTGGCAACAAAGAGTGTGTTGGTCAGGGCGTTGCAAATACCGTTAACGGCTTTTTTGGTGGTATGGGCGGTTGTGCCATGATTGGTCAAAGTATGATTAACATTAACTCTGGAGGCCGTGGTCGACTATCAGGTATTACGGCAGCGGTTGTACTGTTAGGTTTCATTCTCTTTGCTGCACCGCTAATTGAAATGATCCCTCTAGCTGCCCTTGTTGGCGTTATGTTTGTGGTAGTTATCGCTACTTTTGAGTGGGCGTCATTCAGAATTATTCGCGGCGTAAACAAAGAAGATGCCTTTGTGCTATTCCTAGTAACGGGCGTTACCGTTATTGCTGACCTGGCTATTGCAGTTGTGGTAGGTGTTATCGTTTCAGCACTGGTGTTTGCTTGGAAACACGCTCGTCATATCGAAGCGAGATCCCATATTGATAACGACGGTTGGAAAGTCTACGAGCTAGACGGTCCACTGTTCTTCGGCTCGGTATCGCATTTCAAAGACCTGTTTGACATCGCCAACGACCCTAACGATGTGGTTATTGACTTTAAAGACTCACGTATTTGGGATTCATCAGGTATCGATGCGCTAGATACCCTTGCTGACAAATACGAAGAGCAAGGTAAAAAGCTACATATTCGCCATATCAGTGACGAGTGTCGCTCACTGCTTCGCAAGGCCGACAAATTTGTTGAAATTAACGTGGTTGAAGACCCTCGCTACCGCGTAGCGACGGATAAACTGGCCTAAGTTTTTTGATAGTCCTCTATGCACCAAGTAAACACAGTGTTGCGTTTGTTTGGTGCAGTTGGGGAGTCTAAATAAATCTTATTTTTCAGTAAATTTAATCAAAACAAATGGTTACGTTTTTGGCACTGAACTTGGATAGCTATAAACGTAAAGTGTGTTTTGGTGATTTGTGTCAATCACTGAAAATTGTGTGATTTATAACACTCCGTGAAATGTGTTAGCCAACCTAAACCGTTGGCAAAATAGGCAACGAAGCCCGCATCAACGAAAGTTGAAGCGGGCTTTTTTTTGTCCCGAAAAAAGGGGAATACTATGACTTCATTGGAATCAAAAACGCAAATTGTCGTCGTAGGCAACGGCATGGTGGGGCACCATTTTGTTGAGCAGCTTCACCAAAGCGATGCCAATGTAGAAATAACCGTTTTATGCGGCGAGTCTCGCCTCGCGTACGACCGCGTTTATCTGTCATCATTTTTTAGCGGTGCGAGTGCCGATGACTTAGCGCTTACTACACCCGCTCAGTACGCCGAATGGGGCGTAAACGTAGTCACCAATGCCTTGGTTACCGATATAGACCGTGACAATAATAAAGTGATGACTTCTGAAGGGCAGGTGTTTAGTTACGACAAGCTTGTGTTAGCCACAGGCTCATACCCTTTTGTGCCACCCATCCCTGGCAACGATCAAGAGCATTGCTTGGTGTACCGCACCATAGACGATCTACTCGCTATTGAAGCATCAGCAGCGGTGAGCAAAGTAGGTGTTGTTGTTGGTGGTGGGCTGTTAGGTTTAGAAGCCGCTAACGCATTAAAGCAAGCCGGTCTCGACACCCACGTGGTTGAGTTTGCCCCGCAGCTTATGGCAGTGCAGCTAAACCAAGCAGGTGGTAACGTTCTTAAGGACAAAATTGAAGCATTGGGCGTTACGGTTCATACCCAAAAGGCAACCCAAACGATCGAGGCCGGTGATACCTGCCGCTATAAAATGGTGTTTGCTGACGGCACTGTACTTGAAACTGACATGATTTTATTCTCTGCCGGAATTCGCCCGTCAGATCAGCTTGGCAGAAAGTCGGCATTAACACTTGGCGAGCGCGGCGGTATTGTCATTGATAACCACTGCGTAACGTCTGACCCTAATATTTACGCGGTGGGCGAATGTGCACTGTGGGATAACAAAACCTTTGGCCTGGTTGCACCTGGCTACACCATGGCGCGCACCGCAGTAAGTCATATTACCGGCGGCGATGCCGAATTCACTGGTGCAGATATGAGTACCAAACTCAAGTTAATGGGCGTGGAAGTGGGTTCAATTGGCGATGCTCATGAACGCACAGAAGGTGCCCTTAGCTACACGTACTTAAATCAGCCAGAAGGCGTGTATAAAAAGCTGGTGGTAGATAGTGAGCAAAAGTACGTGCTTGGTGCTGTACTCGTTGGCGATACCAGCGACTACGACACGCTCTTGCAGTATGCGCTCAACAGTATCGAATTACCTGAACATCCAGAAAGCCTAATTCTTCCATCATCTGATGCCGCACCGGCGCTAGGTGCCGATGCACTACCAGACTCCGCGTCTATTTGTTCATGCCTAAACGTGACAAAAGGCGATATAGTTTCAGCCATTGAAGGCGGCTGTTGTAGCGTTGCCGATGTAAAAGGAGAAACCAAAGCCAGCACAGGGTGTGGTGGTTGTGCCGCCTTGCTTAAAAATGTTGTGGATAGCGAGCTTGAAAAGCGCGGTGTGGAAGTATCAAAAGCCATTTGTGAGCACTTCAACCACACCCGACAAGAGCTCTTTCACCTTGTTAAAGTAAACGGCATTCGCACCTTTGACGAGCTATTAGAGCAGCATGGTGAAGGCCTAGGATGTGAGATTTGTAAGCCAGCAGTGGGCTCAATTTTAGCCTCGGTGTATAACGATTACATTCTTAAGGCTTCACACCTTCCTCTCCAAGATACCAACGATATCTATCTTGGCAACATGCAAAAGGATGGTACGTATTCGGTTGTACCGCGTGTTCCCGGCGGAGAAATAACGCCTGAGAAGTTGATTCTGCTAGGTGAAGTGGCAAAAGAATACAACTTGTACACCAAGATCACGGGTGGTCAGCGCATTGATTTATTTGGTGCGCGCGTAGAGCACTTGCCTGATATATGGGAAAAACTGGTCGCTGGTGGTTTTGAAACCGGCCACGCCTACGCGAAGGCACTGCGTACTGTTAAATCCTGCGTGGGCAGCACTTGGTGCCGCTACGGTGTTCAGGATTCTGTTGGCACGGCCATTGACTTAGAGAATCGTTACAAAGGCTTACGTGCGCCGCACAAAATTAAATTTGCCGTCTCGGGGTGTACCCGTGAGTGCGCAGAAGCTCAAAGCAAAGACATTGGTGTTATTGCTACCGAGCAAGGCTGGAACCTGTATGTTTGCGGGAATGGCGGCATGAAGCCTCGACATGCAGACCTGTTTGCCACCGACCTAGATACCGAAACCCTTATTAAGTACATCGACCGCGTGCTGATGTTTTACGTGAAAACGGCTGATCGCCTACAGCGCACATCGGTGTGGATGGACAATTTAGAAGGTGGGTTAGCTTACTTGCAAGATGTTGTAATTAACGATGCGCTTGGCATTAATGGTGAGCTTGAAGCACAGATGGATGCGGTGGTTGATGCTTATCAGTGCGAATGGAAAACTACCATTGAAAACCCTGAGTCGCGCAAGCGTTTCCGTCAATTCGTAAACAGCAATGCTAGCGACACCAATATTCAGTTTGTTTCAGAGCGAGGCCAGGTTCGCCCAGCTACTGAAGCTGAAAAAGTAGCAGGTAAAGATCAGTTCATTCCTGTCTCTATGGTATAGCCACTGGCTTATCAACCCTGTTAGGAGAATCAAATTATGTCAGCAGCGCAAAATGTAATGGCGTCAGAACCACAGCAAGTGCAATGGCACTATGTTTGTGAGACGAACGACTTAGTGACAAACAGTGGGGTTTGCGCCCTTGTCGACTCACAGCAAGTGGCCATTTACAGTTTGAAGATAAACGGTGAAACCCAGGTTTTCGCCATTAGTAACTACGACCCTATTGGTAAAGCAAACGTACTCTATCGCGGGCTTTTAGGGTCGATAGGCGGAGCGCCTGTTGTTGCTTCGCCTTTGTACAAAGAGCATTACTTTTTAGAAACCGGGCTGTGTAAAGAGCACGATGATGTATCCGTCACGACTTACGCTGTGAAGGTTGAGGGTGACAAGGTATTTGTAGGCGTTTAAGCGAACTGCTCGTATTTGAATGCCCACATGAATAAAACCTTCTTGCAAAAACGCATTCAGTTACTTCGAAATCGAAAAAGGTAATGAAATGAATATGGCTACACGGCAACCCGACATGATGTCTGAACAATTAAGACAAACAACATGCCCATACTGCGGCGTAGGGTGTGGTGTAGATATCAGTTGCAACGTAAGCAAGCGTGCCACAACCCTGGACACTGTTAAAGGCACGCCAGAGCATCCCGCCAATTATGGAAGGTTGTGTGTTAAAGGAACAAACCTGCTTGAAACAAACGACCTAAACGGACGTTTGCTTCACCCAACCTTAGCAGGTCAACCGGTGGATTGGGACACGGTCACCGATGTGATTGCGGATAAGATCGCCTCTACCATTGCGCAGTATGGCGCGGATGCCGTTGCTTTTTATGTATCAGGCCAGCTTCTCACCGAAGACTATTACATTGCCAATAAGTTTATGAAAGGTTATATCGGCAGTGCCAATATCGATACGAATTCACGCCTATGTATGTCTTCTGCCGTAGCTGCTTATAAGCGAGCCTTTGGTGAAGACGTGGTGCCTTGCGATTACACCGACCTGGAATGTACAGATTTACTGGTGATCACCGGAAGTAATGCGGCGTGGGCGCACCCAGTACTTTTTCAACGCATTCAGCGAGCAAAGCTGAAAAATACGAATATGAAGGTTATTGTTGTTGACCCGCGCAAAACCGAAACCTGTACCATTGCCGATTTGCACCTTCCTATAAAACCCGGTAGCGACGTAGCGCTATTTAACGGTTTACTCAGCTATGCAAACGCACAAGGTCGAATAGACAAGTCCGCTGTCGAGAACTATGCCGAGGGGCTTGATGAAACGCTTGAAAGTGCAAGTGCCTTAACGTTAGATGACGTTGCTAAAGTATGCGACGTAGACCTAAGCAGTATTAAGGTCTTCTATGGTGCTTTCTGCGAGGCCCCAAGTGCTATTACCTTTTACTCTATGGGTGTGAACCAGTCGTCTGCTGGCGTAGATAAAGCCCAAGCCATTATTAACTGTCACTTAGCTATGGATTTAATTGCCAAAGACGGTTGTGGCCCGTTTTCAATCACAGGCCAGCCCAATGCCATGGGAGGCCGCGAAGTCGGTGGGTTAGCCAATATGCTAGCTGCCCATATGGATCTAGAAAACCCTGAGCATATCGACGCAGTAAAAACCTACTGGAATGCGCCCGTTATGCCGAAAGGTCAGGGGCTTAAGGCGGTAGATCTATTTAATGCCATTGAGGAAGGAAAGGTAAAATTTGTTTGGATAATGGGCACTAACCCTGTTGTCAGTATGCCAAATCGCGGTCAAGTTGAGCGCGCACTTTCAAAGTGCGAGATGGTCGTAGTGTCTGATATTGTCGAATCTAATGATACGCTTAACTACGCTCACATTGCCCTACCTGCCACGGGCTGGTCGGAAAAAGATGGCACGGTGACAAACTCAGAGCGCCGTATTTCACGTCAGCGCGGCATACTGCCCCCGCCAGGTAGTGCAAAACACGACTGGCAAATACTGTGCGAAGTAGCGGGTAAAATGGGCTTTGGCGAGGCATTTAGCTTTACCCACCCGTCGCAAATATTCTGCGAGTACGCTGGGCTAACCGGCTATCAAAATAACGGTAAGCGGCAGCTAGACTTATCACCTTTACAAGCGTTAAATGAAGCTCAATACAATGGGCTATCGCCTTTGCAGTGGCCTTTTCAGAACACAGCTTTGAATACGCCCTCATCGGGTACTAACTTCAAAGCAAACACTAAGCCTAATCTTATTAGCCAGCGCCCCTTTGAAGACAAGCAGTTTTCAACACCCAGCGGCAAAGCTAGGCTTATTCCTGTAAACTACAAAGCGCCATTGCAGATAACATCAGACGCTTACCCTTTTGTAGCGAACAGCGGTCGAGCAAGAGACCAATGGCATACCATGACGCGCACGGGTAAAGCGGCAAAGTTACTGGCTCATATGCCAAGTGCTTACGTGCATATCAACCCTAAAGACACTGCTGAATTAGGCGTTGAAAGCGGAGATCTTGTTTCTCTTTCAAGTGCAGTATGTAAAGACGCCCCTGTTATCTACCCGGTAAAAACGGATACGGATATGCGCGAAGGGGAAGTGTTTATTCCCATTCATTGGTCAGCGCAATGGGGCTCTCACTGCAAACTAGGTGCACTTTACGCCAGCGCAGTAGATCCTATTTCAGGGCAACCCGAGTTAAAACACGCGGCGGTTGCTATAGCACCTGTTCATTTCGCTACGTACGGCAAACTCTTTGTTTCATCAGTAAACCAATCAACACTGAATTCAGAATTTAATCACTTTAATGAAGACGCGCTAAAGCATGCATGTGACTACTGGAATACGACACCGCTTGAAAGTACAGAGGCGTCTCCACCCGTAAATGACTCGGATGCAGCATTATCAGTATTAAATATTGCTTCGAACAAAGGCCGTCGGGATTTTATACAAGCGTTGATACCTCTGCTGCCGCCAAACGCGGTGCTATTGCAGTTTCATCATCATTCTTACTCAGTATGCCTCGCGTTTGTCGATGACTTGCTGTGCTTCGCGGCGTTTTTAGGCGATGAGCCAGAAAAAGCCGCAAAGGCACCAGCAGACGCAAATATAACGGCGCAGTCAGCGCCACATTCAAAAAGTACATGGTCAGTACCTAACGAATGGCTCGCCAGTTTTCTTAACACATGTATTTCCACTGACATACAGCGCAATTTATTACGAGGCCAAGTAGACGAAGCATTTCTTAATGGCAATGTAGTTTGTAGCTGCTTTGAAGTGCGCGAAAAAACGATTACGCAAGCCATCGAAGAAGGCTGTAGTTCGGTGGCAGAGCTTGGTGAAGCATTAAAGTGCGGTACGAATTGTGGCTCGTGTAAGCCCGCCTTGTCTCAGCTTATAGACAAGCATTTAGTCATTGAAATTCAATCTGTTTAGGAGCGTTAAATCATGTCAATTGCATCTAGTTGGTCTTTCCCGTTTTTGCGCACCTTATTCAAACCGCAGAAACCTTTATTTAACCTCTTTTATCGCGATGCTATTTCGACTAAGACTTTGAGCGCGGCTATACGCCAGCGCTCCGATAACTCGAAAACTTCAACTAAGTATTCGTACTTGGGCAAGTGGTTGAAGTTAGCAAACGGGCAAAATGAAGGTCATAAACAAGGGCAAGTATTTATAGTCGGTGCTGGCCCTGGCGATGCCGAGTTACTTACCTTGAAAGCACTTCGTCTATTACAACAAGCCGATGTCGTGCTGTTCGATGCTTTAGTCAGTGAAGATATTCTTGCGCTAATTCCCTCTAAGGTGGTGAAAGAGTATGTAGGGAAGCGCTGTAAAAAGCATAGCTTTACCCAAGACGCTATCTGCAAACGCGTAGTTGAGTTGGCAAGCAAAGGTCACACCGTCGTAAGATTAAAAGGTGGCGACCCAGCCCTATTCGCAAGAACATGCGAAGAAACCGATGCACTAACAAAAGCCAACATTCCTTTTGCTATTGTTCCTGGTATTACGGCAGCATCGGGTGTGTCAGCCTATACGGGGATCCCCTTAACCGACAGGCGTTGTGCCCAGTTGGTGAGTTTTATGACTGCACATTTTAAAGACGCGGCTCAATGGCCAGAAATGGCACCAATGGCGCAAAATGTATTGAGCCAAACCATGGTGGTTTATATGGGATTAAGCCGGCTTGATGGGCTTTGCAAAGGCTTAATACAGCATAAGGTTCCAACCACATGGCCAGTAGCCGCAATTGAAAATGCCACTTCGCCTGAACAACGCGTAATTACTGGCGAGCTTGCCGATATTCATAACAAAGTAGAAGCAGCAAATTTAACAGGGCCTACGTTACTTATATTTGGAAAGGTGGTAGAGTCTCGTCAACAGGTAAACACGCTTCTACTACATTCATCCAAGCATGCAGCAACCATTTAGCGAATACATAAAAATTATTGGCAAGGGCCAAAAAGGGGGGCGTAGCCTTACTCGTGACGAGGCTTATCATGCCATGAAAATGGTATTGGCCAATGAAGTGACAGGCGATCAACGGGGGGCATTTCTTATGTTGCTGCGTACCCGTGAAGAAACACCAGAAGAAGTGATTGGCTTTGTCGATGCATGCAGAGAGCTCATTGAGCCAGAACTTAAAACCCTCACACCTACGTTGGATATTGGGTGCTACGCAGGAAAACGCCGCCAGTTACCGTGGTACTTATTGGCCGTAGCGGTACTGGCTAACAACGGTTATTCCGTTATGCTTCACGGTGCGCATGAACCGGGTTCGGGGCGGCTTTATGCAAGTATAGCGTTACCAAAATTAGGTCTTCCTGAGGTTAGCAGCATTACTGACGCAAAACAGCAGTTGGCAGAAAAAGGGGTGACTTACCTTGATTTGTCTTATTTACTGCCTGCTCTCGATACGATTATTAAGCTTCGCGAAGTATTTGGCCTGCGTTCTTGCGCAAACACCCTCGCAAGGTTGTTGAATCCCACCGCTGCACAATTTTGCGTTCAAGGCGTTTATCATATGCACCTTGACCACAAACACTGCCGTGTTAATGAAAATTATCAGTCTATAGACGCGCTTTGCTTTCGTGGTGATGGCGGAGATCCTGAAGTGAATGGTGAGCGAGAAACTGAGCTATTTATTACCCGAAATGGTGAGACCGACGAAGTAATAATGCCAGTAGTTGCTGACAAATGGGCGCTCAAAGATAAAGAGATGAATGTAGACGATATGCTCGATGTGTGGGCGGGGAACGCGGGTAGCCTCTACGGTGAACAAGCCATTTTGAGTACACTTGCCAGCTATTTAGTGCTGCTACAAAATTGTGATGTCGCAGATGCCTTGTCGCAAGCAAGGCAGCTTTGGGCACAGCGCGATAAAAACGCTATGCCATTTTAAGCTCACCAGTGTTTTCTTAGCGGGCAACTATTTATGCGGCTTGATAAAAAGCCCTTCTTTTTAAGGAAAAATAGCCAATCGTCGCATTGACTTAATCATTGCTATACTTGTTAATAGTATTAACACGGTTTCCTTAAGTGGTGCAATGCGAATCATGCAATGGCTCGTATTTTTAGCTAGCCTGTTGCTCTTATTTCGAGCAGGTTATGCTGTATCTGAAAATCGAGAACAGGTCACAACCTCTAGCGTGACCTTCGTACTAACCGCAGATATGCCTAATATTAGCGACTCACGCACAGGGCGTTACGCTAATCTTCAAACCCTCGTAAAACAACAGCGGCAAAATAGTGAAACCGTCTTCTTCATTTTCGGCGGCGGCTCGATTGGACCGAGCGCGCTATCTTCGTTTGACCGTGGCTCTCACATTATTGATATTCTTAACTCCCTTGAGCCAGACGTGATGGGGGTCACTAAGCGAGAATTTAGTTTCTATGAGGATGAACTATCTCTTCGTTCTTATGAGGCTGCCTTTCCATTGGTGGCAAGCAACGTTATAGACAACCGGGTGGGGCGTTCCCCTGATGGCCTGCACACCTCTGTGATTGTAGAAAAAGAAGAAGTAACTCTTGGTGTTATATCAGTTTTACATGAGAGAGTTATAGAAGAGTACCAATTATCTGATATTGATATAACGCCTCCTCAAAAAGCCATCATGGAGGAATCTAAGAGGTTGCGACAGCAAGGCGCAGATATCATTTTGCTGCACTATTCTTATCCGTTCCCTTTTATTAATTCCATGCTGAATAAACGTTTTATTGATGTCGCTTTTATAACAGACAGTCGCCTGGACGAGAAAAATATGCTCGAAACTACGCGTCATCCTAATAGTATGGTACTTACGCAGCAGGGCACCGCTGTCGTTGCTAGCTTCGAGAAAAATGTTGGGTGGCAAGCAACGTCATATACAGAACAACCGCTAGAAGATATAGAGGCTGATGCAGAATTAAATGAGCAACTCGTTGAGTATGAAGCGCGTCTTAAGCGGTTGTTAAATATTCAGATTGGCGAATGGAGGGTTGCTGTTTCGACTTCGCGCAAAGAAGTGAGAAGTGAAGAAAACCCTTTTGCAAATTTTGTCGCGGATACCATTAAACGCTATGCGAATACTGAAATAGCCTTGATAAACGGAGGCAGTATTCGAGGTAACAAACAATATACGGTTGGCACACCAATTACTCGGCAAGATATTGTTACCGAAATGCCATTTCGTGCGCATGTTGTGGCTTTAAATATAACTGGCGCTCAGTTAATTCAAGCGCTGGAAGAGGGGCTTTCGCAATATCAAAATCTAAAAGGTGGTTTTCCTCATGTATCGGGGATGTCTTATAGTTTCGACCCAACGGCAAACGTGCTTCAACGAGTAAAAAATGTCACGATTAATGGAAAACGAATAGATAAGTCAAAAATTTATTCACTAGCTACAAGCAACTTTCTGGCCAATGGCGGAGACGGTTTCTATGCGTTAAAAAATACCGAAAAGCGCCCGGCCTTGAGTACCCGTCCCCCCCAAATATCAGACCTTGTGATGCAGGCCATCGTCAATCAATACGAAATAAAGCCCAAAACTGACAACCGCATAATAAATATGGCAAAAGGCGGTTGATCAGATGCAGCATAAGAAAAAGACATTATATCTGTTTATCATTGCACAATGCAGTGTGATGGGATTCTTTCTTTTGATATTGGTTTTGTCGCTGCTGCGTTTAAATGACGTGCGAAAAGTGCTCGACGATATCACTTCGTCTTCTATACCCATTCTTAGCCAAGCTACTGAAACTACCCGCGAAGTCCAGCACCTAATTTCACTTGCTGCGCGATTAACATCGTCTGAAAGTCAATCGTCCCGGCGTATTGTCAAAACCCAGTTGGATGAGACGATAGAGCGCCTTGGTTCATCCAATTTAAAACTTGAGCAGGGAGATAAGTACTTAGCGACGCAGCTGAATGTACTTACATTAGAAATAGAAGAACTAAACGCATTAGTGCGTCAGCGGATTGATGTCGAAAAAGAAGTACGGGTGGAAAGGGAAGTACTATTTACTTACTTGAACAATTTTTTTGAAGACAATAAATCGCAGTATGTGGGTATTCAATCTTCTCAAACGCTGGTTCCTCTGATATTACAAATTGCTCAAATAAATCAGCAGTTCCAACTGCATGAGTTGCGCAAGTTAGAGAACAATATTGAAGAAAGCATTGCTGCCTTGCGTGAGGTGACAACGCTAGACAAACGCAGCAGCGAACTGGTAAGCGCGCTGGAAGAAGGGGTGTTAGGTAAATGGGGCATGATTGATAAACAAGCCAATGTTATGCGCATTCGTGGACGTTCAAGAGGGCGAGGCAGCTTTGTTGAGCATTTGGCTGAAGAAGTCGCGTCAAATATAGAGTTTAACGCATCTTCAATCACAAAAGACACCTCTTTTTACGCGTTGTCTGCCAACCTGGCCGTGTCCAAACAAATAACCCTGTCATTGGGACTTTCATTAATTGTGATGATTATTTGTTGCGCCATCATCTTTTATATCTACAAACGTATTATTCTGCGCTTAATTGCCTTAACTAACTTGGTTGAAAAAAATAGTGAAGAAGTAGCAAGCTTCGAAGGCAGTGACGAGATATCTCGCCTGGCTAAAACCTTCGCACTGTATTTTGAGAGAGTGAAGAGCCAAGAAACCGAATTGATTCGTTTGTCACTTAGCGATCCGCTCACTAACATCCCAAACCGGCGGGCGTTTGAAATGAAAATGGAAAAGGTAATAGCCATGTCTAAACGTTATGACTGGCCGTTGACGGTGGTTATTTTGGATGTCGATAGTTTCAAACTTTACAATGACAATTATGGTCACCCCAAAGGGGATGAATGCCTGAAAGCCGTTGCTATTGGGCTTGATGAAGTTATTAGTCGTAATACGGATTTCTGTGCTCGATACGGTGGTGAGGAGTTCGTAGCGATTCTGCCCAATACCGATGAGAAAGGCGCGAGGGTTAAAGCTGAAGAGATTCGAGATGCGATAGAATCTTTAGGGATAGAGCACAGCAAGAGCACAGTTTCATCCGTAATTACTGCAAGTTTGGGCGTTGCAACGGTCAATTTTGTTAATCACCACAACTGGACGTTAACTTCGATCCTTAATACCGCTGACAAAGCCTTATACGACGCTAAAACGGGCGGCCGGAATCGTTGTATGTTTTCTTCGTTACCATGAGTATTTTTGTGTCGCTAAATGAAGCACGTTTACATCAATATACAAACTAGGTTATCTATAATTTTTATTGAACACTAAAACTTCAGTTTTATTTACGTGAATCACCAATAAACTTCATTTCCTCTGCTATCTTTAATCAAAACCTATTAAAACTAGCTTATCGTTTTAGACAACTAACGGTCTTTCAGTGTGATACGCCAGTGCCTATTTTGCCAGCGCTTGGTTATGAACCAAGTCGGCGGATAAACAATGTGAGAAACGAAGTTCATTAGGAGCACAGGATGTTTTTCAAAAATAAAGAGTTGATAGCCGAAAACCAACGTTTAGAGAAGGAATTGGCGGCATATCAAACGGTTCGGGAAGAGCTGCGCGAGGAAATGTTGTATATGGAATTAAACGCAGAAGGCCGTATACGTGCGATTAACGATCTATATGCTCAAGCAACAGGGTTTAAAATTTCAGATCTAGAAGGGAAGTCTCTTGAAAGCCTAATGAGCCCTAAATCGCTCAAGAAAGCTGACGTTCAAGATATGCTAGGCGCTGTTAAAAAACATCGCCATTGGCATGGTGCGGTGAGTTTCAACAACGCAAAAGGCCAAGAGATTTGGGTTAGGGGGATCGTACAACCCATCGACGACGCCTATGGGAACGTAAAGTACATTGCTTTCTATATGGCTGAACAAACCCGCAATATTTCCTATAGCAACGAACTTAGAGACATGCTTGCCGCGCTTCATCGCTCTTCCGCAGTTATAGAGTTCAATTTAGATGGCACCATCATTAAAGCCAATGAAAACTTTTTGAAAGGTATGGGCTACAAATTGGAGCAAATAGTCGGAAAGCATCACCGGATTTTTTGTACGGAACAAGAAGTGAACTCTGAAGAGTACAAGCAGTTTTGGAGTCGATTAGCGCAAGGGCAGTTAGAATCTGGACGGTACAAACGCATTGATAGCCGAGGGAATGAGGTGTGGCTAGAAGCGTCATATAACCCCATCAGAAACGATGATGGTCAGCTCTATAAAGTAGTGAAATTCGCAACGGTAATTACAGAGCAAATGAATCGTGAATTCGCCATTTCTGAAGCCGCCAACGTTGCATTCAACATTTCGCAAGAAACTGGAGAGCAAGCACGTAAGGGTAACCAAGTGCTCGATTCTACGGTTAAGGCGATGAACGAATTAACGAAACAGATGGGCAATGCGAGTGAAGGTATTAAAGATCTTGATGAGCAATCCCAGAAAGTTGCGGACTTGGTTAAAAGTATTAGCGGAATTGCCGATCAAACTAATTTATTGGCGCTTAACGCGGCTATTGAAGCAGCCCGTGCTGGCGATCAAGGGCGTGGCTTCGCGGTCGTTGCCGATGAAGTAAGACAGTTAGCATCGCGAACCAGTAGCGCAACCGAAGAAATCGTAAATGTAGTCGTAGAAAACAGAAAGTTAACGGAAAATGCAGTTCAGTTAATTGAAGCTGGTCAGGAAAAAGCGCGCGAAGCGTTAGAGTATTCAACGCAGTCAGGCAAAGCAATGAGCGAAATACAAAGCGGTGCCACTGAAGTGGTAAACGCTATCGGGCAATTTACTCAACGCCTCTAGAGTATTAGTGACACAATTAGGTAGCCTAGTCTTTGGCCATATTTGTTCAACCTTGGGGTCTGCTTTCGCGCACCAAGGTTGAACAGCCCCCCTGTTTTGGTGCACCAAAACGAATTCATTCTCACTCTACTCTTACCTTAATCGTGTAAATATCCATAATTTTTAGTGGTTTACATTTCTGGCACGATGGGTGCTACACGATGAATGCTACATAAACCGTGCAATAACAGCGTCGCTGTACAAAGCAACGGGTGCAAACACAAATGCGATGGCAGAGTGGAATGCACAACACTTACCATAGGGTAAAAAATAGGATTAAGCGGAGAGCGGTAAGGAAGCATCATCATCTCCGGCATATATGGCAAGTGCATAATAATAAAAAATAAAGATGGTTTTATAAGCTAAAGCTTTTGATAAACCTCCCTTAAAGATGAGGTGTGTGAGCGGGAATTCCTGACTTACCATTAACAACTTGATGCGTTAGTAATTACTCCGATGTTACTAACACGGCAACGAAGCCCACCATGCTCGACGGTTAAACGTCGTACGCTGGTGGGTTTTTTTTTGGCTACGAGGAACACGTATGACTGGGTTGAAGACAACATCACTGCTAAAACGCTTTCGAACGGCGAGTGCTGGAGTATGTGCAGCACTTGCCGTCTCTGTAGCGAGTTTTTCTGCGAGTGTGGCAGCACAAGCGCCAGCGGTAGGCTGGCCTGAAAAGGAAGAACTTAAGTTTGGTTTTATCAAACTTACTGATATGGCACCGCTTGCTGTGGCGTACGAAAAAGGTTTTTTTGAAGATGAGGGCCTCTACGTTACATTGGAAGCGCAAGCTAACTGGAAAGTGCTGCTTGATCGCGTAATAGACGGCCAATTAGATGGCGCTCATATGTTGGCTGGCCAGCCCCTCGGTGCGACCATTGGTTTCGGCACGGAATCACATGTGGTAACAGCGTTTAGTATGGATCTCAATGGTAATGGAATTACCGTTTCTAATGAAATTTGGGACAAAATGAAGGCCCATATTCCACAGGAAAATGGCAGGCCAGTTCACCCTATTAAAGCCGATTATTTAAAGCCAGTGGTTGATGAATACCGCAATGCTGGAAAGCCGTTCAACATGGGGATGGTATTTCCGGTTTCTACACACAACTACGAGTTGCGCTATTGGCTAGCGGCAGGTGGAATTCACCCTGGATATTATGCACCGCATAAAGGAGATACCGCGGGCCAAATAGACGCTCAGGCACTGCTGTCAGTCACCCCCCCACCGCAAATGCCAGCGACAATGGAAGCCGGCACCATCTATGGCTACTGCGTAGGCGAGCCATGGAATCAGCAGGCTGTGTTTAAAGGTATTGGTGTACCTGTGATCACCGACTACGAAATCTGGAAGAATAATCCTGAGAAAGTATTCGGCGTAAGCCAAGGCTGGGCAGAAAAATACCCTAATACGCATATTCGCGTGGTTAAAGCCCTAATTCGAGCGGCAATGTGGTTGGATGAGAACGACAATGCTAACCGCCCTGAAGCGGTAAAAATTCTTGCTAAAAGTAACTACGTAGGAGCAGATGAAGACGTACTGGCTAACAGCATGACAGGCACTTTCGAATACGAGAAAGGTGATAAGCGCGACGTACCTGATTTTAACGTGTTCTTCCGCTACAACGCCACTTACCCATACTACAGTGATGCTATTTGGTACCTCACACAAATGCGTCGCTGGGGGCAAATTTCAGAGGCTAAGTCTGACGAGTGGTATAAAGAGACGGCCAAAAAAGTCTATAAACCAGAGGTTTATGCTCAGGCTGCTAAAGCGTTGATTGCCGAAGGTAAAGCTAAGGCATCTGATTTTCCAGAGTTTGGAACGGAAACAGGCTACAAGCCGCCCCAGAGCGAATTTATTGATGGCGTGACGTTTGACGGAAGCAAGCCTAACGCGTACCTAGAGCAATTTAAGATTGGTCTGAAGGGCGACACTGTACTGTAAGTGTCTGATTTGATAGCCCTGCCGTCGGTGCTAACCAAGGCGGGGCATAAACAGCGCAATAGCGCACATCAAGTGTCAGGAGCAAGCAATGAGCAAGATGACAACTACTCTTCGCATTCCATCGTCGCCGTCAAACGCCAACTCTTTGTTGAGCCGTTTATATCAATCCACGCCTGCGTTGCTGCTGCCTGTTATCGGCTTGCTGATGTTTTTGGCCATTTGGAATGGTGTAGCAAAAAGTATCGACACGTCGCTGGGGCAGTTCCCAGGGCCTGCACAAGTGTTTGAGCAGGCCGGTGCGTTAATTGATGAGCATATTGCACAGCGTGAAAAAGCGGACGCTTTCTATCAACGTCAAGAAGCAAGAAATGAAGCGCGTGTAGCACAAGACCCCACTTATCAGCCAAAAATTAGAGCATTCACTGGTGCGCCAACGTTCTTAGATCAGATATGGACAAGCCTTTACACCGTCATGGTTGGATTCTTAATTGCATCGGTAATAGCGGTTCCTGTGGGAATATTATGTGGTTTAAGTAAATCCGCCTACACTGCAATAAACCCACTCATTCAGTTATTTAAGCCAGTTTCTCCATTGGCATGGCTACCACTCGTGACTATGGTGGTAAGTGCGCTTTATGTCAGCGATGATCCGGCCTTTTCAAAATCATTCGTGACCTCTGCCTTTACGGTTTCGCTTTGTTGTTTATGGCCAACTCTTATTAACACCACTGTAGGCGTTTCCAATATTGATAGAGACCTAATCAACGTAAGTAAAGTATTGCGTCTTACCCCGTTTGCTCATCTCACCAAAATAGTATTTCCATCTTCTATCCCCATGATTTTTACAGGACTTAGATTGTCGCTTGGTATTGGCTGGATGGTACTGATTGCGGCAGAAATGCTTGCCCAGAACCCGGGTCTAGGAAAGTTTGTGTGGGATGAATTCCAAAACGGAAGTTCGGAGTCGCTAGCGAGGATCATGGTAGCAGTGCTCACCATTGGCGCTATTGGCTTTGTACTAGACCGCTTAATGTTATCGATTCAGCGCGCGGTAAGCTGGGACAAGTCGAACGTACTACGCTAATTTTGAGGAGAACTTTATGCACACTAAACACTTAGAGTTAGAGCAGGTGGGTATCGACTTCCCCACACCGAAGGGACCATTTACCGCGCTTCAAGATGTAAATCTTAAAATCAGCAAAGGTGAATTTGTGTCGTTAATTGGCCATTCGGGCTGCGGTAAATCAACGGTGTTGAATATCGTAGCTGGTTTGCACCAAGCTTCTACCGGCGGCGTAATTTTAGATGGCGCAGAAGTGAAGCAACCTGGACCTGAGCGCGCAGTAGTCTTTCAAAACCACTCTTTATTACCTTGGCTTACGGTATACAAGAATGTTGAGCTTGCCGTGAAATCGACCATGCGAGGCAAGAGTAAAAACGAGATGCGCGACTGGATCATGCACAACTTAGAGCTTGTGCACATGACCCACGCCCTTGATAAATTACCCAGTGAAATATCAGGTGGTATGAAACAGCGAGTAGGCATTGCGCGAGCATTGGCAATGGAGCCAAAAGTGCTGCTAATGGACGAGCCGTTCGGTGCGTTAGACGCCTTGACCCGCGCTCATCTTCAAGACTCTTTAATGGAAATTCACGCTGACTTGGGCAACACGGTTATTATGATTACCCACGATGTGGATGAGGCGGTATTGCTATCCGACCGCATTGTTATGATGAATAACGGCCCAGCGGCCACCATTGGCGAAATTCTAGATATTGAGTTGCCGCGTCCGCGAGATAGATTAGCACTTGCAGATAACAAGCAGTACAACCACTACAGACATGAAGTCTTAACCTTCCTTTACGACAAACAAAAGAAGGTTGAAATCGTTTCGTCACGCGCTAACCAAGCGCCAACAGCTAACAAACATTCGCAACAACAAGCAAAACCCAGCGGAGTGTCATCTGAAAAAAAAGACGCTAAGAAATCAGATGCCGCTTAGCTTTATCGGCACCTGACTAGGGCGGAAGCCTTTTCCGCCAACAACCAAAACCATCACTTTTCAACCGGCATTCTAATGCTGGCTGGGTAAGTGTTGACTAAGGCCAGCAGGCCCTTATAAAAATCAAAACCGATAGGGATTACACATGAACACGTTACAAAACTTTGGCATTAAAATGCTGGCAGCATCTGTTATAACAGTACTAGGCGGTAGCGCGATGGCCGCTGATATTCACAGCGCATTAAGTGATTCAAAGGCATGGGCGGACCTAAATTTACGCTACGAATCTGTTGATCAAGACAATGCGTTAGAAGATGCAAGTGCACTGACTCTGCGCACCCGTTTAGGGTTTAGCTCAGGTAGTGTTAACGGCTTTTCGTTTACCGCCGAGGTTGAAGATAGCCGCATTGTGCTTGGGCAAGATGAGTTTACCGTAGGGCCGACGGGCTTTAACGTAGGTAAGTACTCGGTCATTGCTGACCCTGAAACCACCGAAGTTGACCAAGCTTTCATTCAATATAAGACGGATAACTTTACCGCCAGAGTAGGGCGCCAAGTAATTACACTAGATGACCATCGATTTGTTGGCCACGTTGGTTGGAGACAAGACCGCCAGACCTTCGATGCAGTAAGCGCAAAATATGCAGCGACCGACAATCTAGCGCTATTTTATAGCTATCTTTACAAACGCAACCGGATTTTTGCTGAAGCGGCGGATTTAGATTCAAAAGATCATATTCTTCACGCTACCTATACATCTAAAATCGGTAAATTTGTGGCTTATGCTTACCTATTAGAGGTAGACAACGATACAGATAACGCGTTAGACACTTATGGCGTGAGCTATGATGGAAAGATGAAAAGTGACAGCGTGAAATGGGCTTATGGTGGTGAGCTTGCCACGCAATCAAGCGAAGCTGGCATGGGGGAAACGGCCACGGACTTTAACGCCTCTTACTTAAATGCGTACGTCGCAGCCACGTTTTCTGGCGTGACGGCTAAGGTCGATTACGAAATACTAGGTTCTGACGATGGGTTTTACGGGTTTGCAACGCCGCTTGCTACGCTGCACAAATTTAACGGTTGGACTGATCAGTTTTTGGGCACGCCGGCACAGGGCTTAAAAGACCTTAAGTTATCTGTATCGGGTGGCCTAGCCGGTGGTAAATGGCTTTTGGCTTATCACGACTTCAGTGCTGACGACAGCAGTAATGGTGTTGATGATTTAGGCAGTGAAATTAACGTGCAGTATACGAAGAAGTTTGCAGGTAAATACAATTTTGGCATTAAGTACGGTACTTACGATGCGGGAGATATAAAGGTGGATACCAATCGCTTCTGGATGTGGATTGGTACACGCTTTTAATTACAACGCCCTAATACACCGTTATGGTGTAATTGATACACAAGGTCTGGCTCAGTCGTTATTGACTCAGCCAGCCTTTTTCAACAGCCACATCGAGCTGTTGCATAACGTAGTCCCATAAAGCTGGTGCGCATGATTTAAGGTGAGCATTACGCTTCTCAATTTTCTCTCTTGCAATACCGTGACGTTTCCAGCTTCCTCCGTTATCTTTCATATTTTGAAATACGGGAAGTACGCGGTCCATTGATTTTGCAAATTCTGCATCGGCGGTTTCCGCTGCTTCAAACTCAAGCCATAAATCGAGCATTTCACTACTAAGTGGACTCGGCAATAAACCAAAAATGCGCTTAGCGGCAGCGACTTCTTTCTCGGCTTGTGCGTCGTGATCTGTTTGATGATTGAAAGCAAACATGTCGCCAGCATCAATTTCCACAATATCGTGAATAAGGATCATGCGAATAACACGGGTTACATCTATGGGTTTAGCCGCATATTCGCTTAGCATATTTGCCATTAGTGCTACATGCCAACTGTGCTCTGCGGAGTTCTCCTGTCGATAGTTATCACAGGGGAGGGTGATTTGGCGCTTAACTGCTTTTAGTTGGTCAAGCTCACAGATAAAGTCAGTAAAGTCACTTACTGCATACATTTGAGATGCTCCAGGGCATAAAAATGGGCGCCTGAGCGCCCATTTTATTTTTGAAGGTATAATGATTGGCTATTTATTTCTAACCAAACTACTTTTGCTCAGATAGCCACACAATTAGGTCAGCGATGTCGTCGAAGGTCATGTCAGCGGTGAACGTGGGCTGATATTTACCGTTGATAATGAAGCTTGGAACACCTGTGAGGTGTTCGCGGTAATCGTCGATTTGCTGCTGGTTCTTACGCACCATACTATTTACGCCAAAACTTTTGGCCATTTTGTCAAACTCTTCACCATCTACACCGTTTACAACGAAGATATTGCGAAGGTCTTTCAAGCCAGTGATAGATGCACGTTGCTTGTGGATATAGTTAAAAATAGCGCCGTTCATCGCGTCTTCTTGCTTCATAGCGCGCGCAATTAGCATGGCTTTAGTTGCATCGTCTTGAACGTCAGGTCCAGTAAAACGCATAAAGTTTACGTGCACTTTATTGAATTTCGTGCCGTCGCTTTTCTTTTCTTTAATTTGCGCAACGATTGGTTCGAACTGGAAGCAGTGAGGGCACCAAAATGAGAAGTACTCAGTAATAACAGGCTTATCTGTGGCTTCTTTATCAAGCACAGTATAGTGCGTACCTTCTTTCCATTTAGACGCTGGCTCTTGAGCGCATGCTGTTAGTGGCAAAAGCATTGCCATGACAAACATTACTGCAAACTTTTTCATGGAATATAATCCTATGTTCAAAAAACTATTATCGATACCGAGATTATCACAGGCTTGTTCGCTTAACTAGGACCTGTTCTACTTCAATGCCTTACTACGCGATAAGCTCACTAAAAAACGCGATTCAAGGTTTAGGTTAATGCAGTATTTTATATACGCATGATGAACAGAGTCTGAATCATCAGGCCCTAACAGAAACTCAAAGAAAAAGGGCAATAACCATGTATAGCCCTCTAGTGTATGTTGATTTCACGTTGAGTTTAGCCTCTAAGCAACGCTCAACAATAGGTCATTAACGTTACATCATTTACATGCTGTAGTTAACTGAAAGCAAGGCACGGCGCTCTTGGCCTGCATAACCTACAATGTCTTCATAATCAGTATCAAATACATTGTCGACCTTCAACGAGACCTGCCACTGCTCATCTACCTGATAGCCTAAATTAACGGTTGCGAGCGTATAGGCTGACAGCGCCAGAGTTTGAGACGGTTCAGGGTAAGGAGGGAAGAAGGTGTCATAGTGACTTCCCGTGTAAGCTAGTTTAGTGTAAAAGCTGAACTTCTCTGTCCCAAAGTCAGTGTTAAAGGTTAACGAGCCTTGATGACGGGCACGACGCAGTTCCGTGGTTGTTATACCGTTGTCAGTTTGTTCCGCATCTAGATAACTATACGCTGCGGTAAAATCACCATTGCCACTATCCCAGTTAAGTTCTAGAACAATACCCTCTCGCGAGCTTTCACCGTCGATATTATCTGCGCTATATGCCCCCAAATCTGACACGAATACGAAGCCATTAATTTCATCTTCAAGTTCGGTAGAGTATGCGCTGACTTGTGCTGAAAGTGATTTCCAGTTTGCTTTAACGCCAATTTCCCACTCTTCACTGGTTTCAGGTTCTAAGTTTGGGTTGCCGATGAAGCTAGCTGGGAAGTAGCCAAAGCGTTCAGTAAATGTAGGTGTTTTAACAGCTTTACCATAGCTGGTAAAAACAGCGTAGTTATCGTTAAGCTGCCAAGTAAGACCACCGCGATAACTCACAGCATTGTCAAACTCGCTGTTGTTGTCGAATCGTGCGCTTAGTGTTGCGGTTAGCGACTCGGTTAGCTGGCCATTTGTCTCGGCAAATACACTATAAGTATTGTCGTGCTGCTTCTGGTTCGGATCGCCAAATGCGATTGGACCGCGTTGGGTAAAAAGGCGCTGTAGGTATTCAACACCGCCAGCAAAATCCCACTTGTCGATGGTATAGAAACCTGTCCAGTTCAACTCTATACGTTCACCGGTAGTGCCACCTGTGTCTGCACCTGACTCAGTGTTATCGTTATCGTCTTTACGATAATGCGCACTGAGTGCTGAGCGATAACCTGTGTTTTCCGGAGCAAATTCCCATCTTAATTTCGCACTAATTTGTGAACCATCCGTCACGTTATCTGAATCAGCAGGAAGGCCTGTCGTCACAAAATCAGTGCCGTCGTACTCGTTCTCGTACTGAACCGTGCGAACGTTAGCAATTAACGTATGCTCTGACGTTGCGGCATAATTAATATTAATGCCTGCGGTCATGTTGTCGTAGCCATCATCTTCGTTACCTACACGAGATACGTTGTCACCGCCGGTACGTATGTAGCTGGCGTATGCAGAAATACCTACATTATCGCTTTGCGAGCGCGCGTTCATGCTGCCCTGCAACGTACCTTGTGTGCCAACGCCAGCAGAGAAGTCTAAGTGTGACGCATTATCTGCAAACTGGCCTGATTTTGTAGTAATGCTCAATACACCACCGATCGCGCCGCTGCCCCATCTTGCGCTCTGCGGGCCTCGAAGAAGCTCTATGCGCACCACATTTGCGCTAGTGAGGTGAGCAAGGTCAACCAGGCTTCCCTGGCCGACGTCGTTGGCAACAACGCCATCAATTAAAACAAGTAGATGGTTAGTTTCACCGCCGCGCACGCGCAACTCTGTTAAGCCACCAGGGCTGCCAGACTGAGACAAGCTAACGCCGGGTAAGCCGCGAATTAGGTCGGTAAGTTGGAGTGCGCCTGAAGCGTTAATGTCGCTTTCAGTTAGTACCGATACTGAACCAGGAAGTTTGGTTAACGAAATAGGTAAACGCGTGCCTGTTACCGTTAAGGTTTCGATATCTTGATCAGAAGTTTGAGCAAAGGTTGATGTGGTTAAGCACGAGATAATGGCAGCGCTAAGGGCTGCTTTAGTAAATTGTGTACGCATGGTTTTTATGTTGTCTTTGATGCGCTCCACCCGAGCACATGATTAGGGAAAGCGTACGTTTGCTTATTTTTTGAATTTGAGTAAGCAAACGACACCATGAAGTACAGGCCGGTATCCGGGCTTACTCACCACTACCAAAAATGTAATGGCTCTTTTACCTTCCCATCTTATGGCGTTTAGTTACGCAGAAGCGTGCGTAAACGTATAAAAGACAGTGGCGTATGAAAAGAAAACGACAACGCGTTGAGTTTACCGTTGCGGGGGCAGCATCAGTTTTTCACTGATTTCCCGTTTAACCCTTGTCGCCGTAGTTAATATGGAGCTGGACAAGAGCACCTACACACTGTCGATTATATCTAAGTTAAAAAGTGATAGCGAATACGGTTTCTTATACCTTACGCTTTTTCGTAACCGCCATAAGATTATCGACAACGGTCATCGAAAAAGCGTTTTTTCAGCAGTAAAGGGGCTGGCTCAATATCCTAATTTCAGTGGAGGCTCTTGAAGGGCCGATAGTTGCTCTTTCAAAGCAAGAATTTGGCCTTCCCAGTATTTATCTTCAGCAAACCAAGGAAATGCCCGAGGAAATGCAGGGTCTTCCCAGCGTCGTGAAAGCCATGCCATGTAATGCACCATTCGCATCGCGCGAAGGGGTTCAATAAGCGGCAGTTGTGCAGTATCAAACGGGTGAAACTCCTCGTAAGCTTCAACCAGAGTATCGAGCTGCAATAGCTGTTGCTGACGGTCGCCGCTTAACATCATCCACAAATCTTGAATAGCGGGCCCCATGCGACAGTCGTCAAGATCAACGAAGGTCGGACCGTCGCGCCATAGTATATTGCCTGGGTGGCAGTCACCGTGAAGTCGAATACTCGATGTAGGCTTGTAAGCTTTTTGGGTGGCTTCAATCACAGGATTAAGTATGGCGAAAAACGCTGTTTTTAAATGCTCTGGCAATAGTGTGCTTTGAGCAAGAACTTGCTTTGGCTCGTTGAGATAACTTTCAATGTCTATCGAAGGGCGGTGCGTAAAACCTTTCGCAGATGCAACGCGATGAATACGGCCAATGAAACGTCCCATCCACTCGAGTTGATCAAGGTTGTCATTTTCGAATTGCCTGCCGCCTACCGAAGGAAATAACGCAAATCGGTAGTCAGTTTCCGCCACATTGTGATGATGCAGCGTGCAGCCATTGAGAGAAATGGGCGCAGCCAATGGAATTTCGTTATCAATTAGCTCTGCAGCAAACGCGTGTTCTTCAAGAATTTGCGTGTCGGTCCATCGACCTGGGCGATAGAATTTTGCTACATAGCGCTGACTGTCTTCAGCCAAAAACTGATAGACGCGGTTTTCATAACTATTTAGTGCTAGCAAACCGCTTTGAAGAAAAATGCCCTGACTTTCCAGGGCATCTAATATGGTGTCTGGGCTAAGCCCAGAGAATGAAAAATCTGTCATCGATAAAGGAACTTCGTTGGCTCATCAACAGTAACCGTTTCCCCATCAATAGTGGTGGTTACACTGATAAAAATATCGGTAACCGTATCTTCCAGATTATAGGCGTCAGTTGCAACTGAAATTGGTGTACTGTATACCGCACCGCCTTCAACTGTCACAGTTTGCTCACCAATGTACTTATAGTCAGGCAGACCTTTTACAGCAATAGCGTAGGTTTGTGCTTGCTGTGTTTTGTTGAGTACTTTTATTGTATAAACGTTCTCAATTAGCCCTTCATTCGTTTCGCGGTATAGCGAGTTTCTGTCGCGGATAATGTCAACTTCGGTGGGGCTGCGCATCCAAATATTGGCAAACAGCAAGCCTATCATGACCACTAAAACCACGAAATAACCAATTAATTTTGGACGTAAAATGTGAGTCTTTCCGCCAGCTAGTTCTTCTTCCGAGGTAAAGCTTATCAGGCCTTTAGGATAACCCATTTTATCCATAACACCGTTACAGGCATCAACACAGGCACCGCAGTTTATGCATTCGTATTGTAAGCCGTTTCGAATATCGATACCGGTTGGGCATACCTGAACACACAAGTTACAATCGATGCAGTCGCCTAAACCTTTTTCCTGCACTTGCTCGTAACTAAGTTTACGTGGTCGCGGGCCGCGTTGCTCTCCACGCTTTGCATCATACGATACGGTGAACGTATCTTTGTCGAACATGGCAGATTGAAAACGCGCATAGGGGCAAATGTGCGTACACATGATTTCGCGCATGTAGCCTGCGTTTCCGTATGTACATATCGAAAAGAAAATAACCGAAAAACCTGCCCAAAAGCTGGTTTTAAATGTCACAAAGTTGATAAACAACTCACCAATTGGCGTAAAGTAGCCAACAAAGGTCAAAGCCGTTAACAGCGCTACCAATACCCAAGCGGTATGCTTAGCCGTTTTACGCAAAAATTTGTCGGTGTCCATCTTGCGCGCATCAAGGGCTATACGCTTATTTCGAGGGCCTTCGAATTTCTCTTCGAACCACGTATAAATGTACACCCACGTTGTTTGAGGGCACATAAATCCACACCACACACGACCAGCGAACGTAGTGACGAAGAACAACGCAAAGGCGGAAACAATAAATATATAGGCTAGTAAGGTAAGGTCTTGAGGCCATAATGTAAGAGAGAAAATAGTAAAACGCTGCTCGCCAATATCAAGTAGCACAGCTTGGTGTCCGTTATACTGAATCCACGGGATGATGGCAAAAAGGCCCAAAAAGAAAAGGCCAAACATGCGTCTAAACGTTTCTAATGGACCTTGTACAGCCCGCACATAAATACGGCTACGAGAGTCGTGGCGTTTACCCTCAGGTCCACCTTTGGGTTTATGTACTTTTACCGGTGTAACGGTCTTTACCGGTATTTGTTCATTCATAGCTTAACCTTATGTGACGTAACGAACTGCCTGTGCAGTATAACTGCGTTCAAAACGTCATATTTAATGTAGATCAATAATGCGGCGTATGGTGTATCTTTTTAAAGTTTCAGTCAATACTGAAACTTCAGAAAATAAGTCGTTTTTGTTTTGGTTTCCTTAGTTTATGTAACTTTGTAAATAGTTAAATACAGCTACGTGAATAATGAGGATTACTATAACGGCCAGATACCATTTGATTCCCAGCATCGACGATTAGGCTTTACCTACTATACATGAGTATAGTTTGCTGTATTTACAGGTAAACCGATATCACCCTATTATCGTCGATAATAATGTGGTCAATTACCGTTTGAATCGTGTACAGTGGTCATTGTGAAAATGTAAATTGGCAACGTGTAGTTGTGCACATAGTAAGAAAGGTGCTAAAAAATTGGCGCTATTTGTAGGAAACGTCTGTCAGAGTTAGCTGAGAAGTCATGTTAAGGTTCTTTATCATCGCTGCTGAAATTATTGTTTTGGTAATTGTGCTGCGGTCTCCTTTTGTTCAGTATCTCTTTGAAGATATCCAGAACTCGCTTTCTGAATGGCTAGTTTCAATCGCCACCTTACCGGAGCGAGAAGAACTGCGTAGTTTACAAGATAAAATTAATGTCCAGCTGAGTCCCTTAAAGGCTTACCAGCAAACATATGTTCAGCAAATCACCGCTGATAGCGCCAGCGTTAAACGTTTTTATCACACCTATTGTGAAAAGGACGATATAAACCCCAACTTTACGGGAACTAAACGCGTTCAACTATGCCTAATCATTAAACAGTCGTCAGTTATGCAAGTAGCAAAGCGAGACTAGCCAGTTCTAACCAGGTTGGTCAAATATAAAGCTGATATAAAAGCCGACAATTGCTGCATGCTAAGCTTTTTCTAAATGTCTTGCTAACTCATCGTTTAAACGACTGAATTTAGGAGCATAAAAGTGAATAAATTACGTACTTTTTCTTGTTTAAGCTGCGCCACAGCGGTGGGACTCCTTACCGTTTTTGCTCCCACTCAAGCCGCAGAGGTGAAGATAACGTGGGAAGAACCTGAGTCTTACAGCGATGTAAGACCAACCAATGAATCTCGTAAACGGTTCCGCGAACGAACGCTACAAGCGCTTGAAGAACACATTGTAGAATTGGCCAGTGATTTACCTGAGTCGCAAGTGCTGTCAATGACGGTAACGAATGTTGATTTGGCTGGACAAGTATGGCCAAGCCAGTTTGTCGGCTTCGGGAACGGCGCCGGCAGTGACGTCCGTATTATTAAGCGCATTGATATTCCTAGAATGACATTTAGTTACTCGTTGGCTAATGCCGACGGTCAGGTCATTGTAAGTGGTGAAGATGTGAAACTTAAAGATATGGATTTTATGGATTCGAACATACGTCGCAATCGCACGGAATCGCTTTCTTATGAAAAAGCGATGCTTAACGATTGGTTTTCAGATACGTTTTCAACCCAAGTAGCAGCGAACGACTAATAGTTTCGTTCAAATCATAATAAAAAAGGTCACATAGAGTGACCTTTTTTGCATTCTTAGCCCATATTTCACGGGCTATAGCAGTATAAGCTGCCTACAGATAATCAAACTCATTACCTGATATTGCAAGGGTGCTTTCAGGGCCAGCTTTATAAGCGGCTTTGTGCGCATCGCGACGTACTAAGATACGTTCCATGTAGAAGTCCCGTGTCTTCATCTTAGACGCTGCAAGTACCGCGTTACCTGAAGCTTGCGCTTTGTCGGCCATGCTGTACCACAGTACACCAATCAATGAATAGGCGCTATACGCTAGATAATCACAAGCAGCTGCAGCAGCGGTGGTGGCATCCATCCCTAAGCAATCGGCTGAAGATGCACGCCAGTCATCAAGAATACCTTGAGCCAGACCCTTCGCTTCACTGTCTTGAATGTCACTAACCAATGCGTTAAACGCCTTATAGGTCGCTTCCATCATCTGACCGCCATCTCGGGTAAGCTTACGACCAATAAGGTCTAGCGCCTGAATACCGTTGGTGCCTTCATATAACATAGCAATGCGCACGTCGCGCATAAGTTGTTCCATACCCCATTCACGAATAAAGCCGTGACCACCAAATACTTGTACACCAAGGCTGGTGGTCTCGAGCCCCATATCCGTCATAAAAGCTTTGCAGATTGGGGTTAAAAACTGAAGTATCTTGTCGGCATCTTCTTTTTCTTGGCCTTCACCAAGCTTTTCTACGTCCATAAACTTGGCGTAGAAAAGTGAAAGGGCACGGCAGCCTTCAATCAGTGATTTCTGCGTAAGTAACATACGCGCTACGTCAGGTTGAAAGACGATTGGATCTGCTTTGCCTTCTGGATTTTGAATACCCTGAGGTGCGCGAGACTGCACACGTTCACGGGCATAGGTCAGCGCGCCTTGGTAAGCGGCTTCGGCCGCCCCTAAGCCTTGCAGACCTACTTGGAAGCGTGCATCGTTCATCATGGTGAACATACATGCTAGGCCTTGGTTTTCTTCACCAACAAGATACCCGGTTGCGCCGTCAAAATTCATTACACAAGTCGGGCTCGCTTTGATCCCCATTTTGTGTTCAATACTTCCTACAGACAAGCTGTTCGCTTCACCGGGTTCATTGCTGGCATCTGGAAGGAACTTAGGCACTAAGAATAAGCTGATACCCTTAACGCCTTTGGGAGCGTCAGGTAGACGAGCTAGAACAAGGTGAATAACGTTCGAACTCCAATCGTGATCACCTGCGGTAATAAAAATTTTATTACCGGTGACTTTATAGCTGCCGTCGCCTTGTGGCTCAGCTTTGGTACTAAGCAAGCTCAAATCTGTTCCTGCGTGAGGTTCGGTCAGGTTCATGGTACCTGTCCACTCACCGCTGATTAGTTTGGCAAGATAGATATCTTTTAATGCTTTACTGGCGTGCTTAGTAACCGCAAGTGTTGCGCTTTCAGTAAGCATGGTGGTTAAACGCCAGCTTAAATTCGCCGCGTTTAGCATTTCGTGAACGGGTACAGCCATGGTGTAAGGCAAGTCCTGCCCTTCGTACTCGGCAGTACCTAGCATCGCATTCCAGCCGTTCGCCACGTATTCCTGATAGGCATCTGCAAAGCCTTTAGGCGTAGTAATTTTGCCGTCTTTCAGCGTACAGCCTTCTTCATCGCCTTCACGGTTGAGCGGGGCAACCACATCCAAAGCAAACTTTGCACCTTGTGCAATAATTTCGTTGGCCAGTTCGCTATCAAAGTCGCTGATACCAAGCTTTTCGTAGTGAGCATCAAGTCCAAGCCAGTCTTTCAATAAGAACTGAAAATCAGTTGTAGGGGCATGGTACAGAGGCATGGATGACTCCTTTTTCAAACAAGTGTTTTAATTTTGCCTATTATAGTCACAAAAAGCGTAGCCCGAATAGTCCGTTAAAGGAAAGTTAATAATAAATTTGGGTGATATGAGGACTGAGTTTAACGCATAGCGTAGCAATAAGATGGCGCCGTTTGTTAATCGAGTGGCGAAGTCTGGTTGTAAGTTCGCTTGCAATTCATATTCTCACTGGCATGCTTAGGCTATATCGAAATAACGCGTTCACAAATGTGCCAGTCACACGGTAAAGAGAAACATGAATATAGATAGCGCGAATAAAAACGTCAAACATACTAGTGGTAATGCGAAGAGCCCGGTTTGTATCGTAACGGGGGGAAGTCTGGGTATCGGTTTTGCAATA
This sequence comes from Alteromonas sp. S015, assembly GCF_036864485.1. Taxonomy (NCBI): domain Bacteria; kingdom Pseudomonadati; phylum Pseudomonadota; class Gammaproteobacteria; order Alteromonadales; family Alteromonadaceae; genus Alteromonas; species Alteromonas sp. S015. The sequence continues at coordinate 147,460 of NZ_JAZETO010000002.1, forward strand.
TGTAAGCTGTTTAGTCAAAACGGTTATCACGTAGTTAATCTGGATATCAGAGACTTTGAGCAAGCAATACCTAATGCTATTTGGAAGCCTTGCGATGTCAGTGTCGTCAACAATATTGAAGCGGCAGTTAATGAGGTTATTAGTTCTTATCAACGCATAGACGCGTTGGTATGTAATGCCGGTGTACATGTTTCTGCGACCATTGAAGATACTGATGAAGCGCTGCTCGACAAGGTACTAAACCTAAACGTAAAAGGGGCGTATGGCGCGATTAAGTCTTGCCTGCCAACCATGAAAGAGCAGGGCAGCGGCGCGATTGTGGTGATGGGCTCAGATCAGTCCTTTATTGGAAAGCGCAATTCGTTCGCCTACGGGGTCAGCAAAGGTGCGTTGGCGTCTATGGCGAAAACCACCGCGCTAGACTACGCGCCCTATAATATCCGCGTTAACGCGGTGTGCCCGGGTACTATCGAAACACCTCTATTTCACAACGCCATTGATAATTACGTGGCACGTTCTGGGGCAGATAAAAATGAAGTGGTAGCTGAAGAAGCCGCTGCACAACCTATTGGACGTTTGGGCCAGCCCGAAGACGTAGCTGAATTGACTTATTTCCTATGCAGCAACAAAGCGTCGTTCATCACGGGTAGCTTGTATGCAGTAGATGGGGGCTTTACTGCACAATAGATAGGGATGAATAGATAGCACTGAATAGAAGAACAACGCGAAGTACCTTATCAGCAATAGCTTAAACCAAGGTTTTATAAATAAAGATGAGCAAGCCTTCAATCACTTGGATAGATCCTCATATTCACTTCTTTGCCTTAAACGAAGGGCACTATGATTGGCTAAAGCCTGCCAATGCCCCCTTTTGGCCAGACAAAAAAGCGATTGCGAAACACACGTTAGAGCACATGCTCTACCGCGCTTCGTTAGGGCAGTTAGGCGGTTTTGTTCACATCGAAGCGGGTTACGACAACGAAAGACCTTGGCATGAAATCGCTTTCTTGGAGCGTCATTGTACGCTGCCATTTCGTTCGGTTGGGTGTATCGATTTAACGGGAAGTAATGTTGGCAGTCATATCGATAAGCTAAAGCAGTACGACTCAGTATGCGGGCTTCGTCATATATTAGATGACGACGCTGAAGCACTTTTACGTACCCCTAAGGTTAAATGGGGGCTTTCTCATATGGCGTCGCAAAGCTTGTCTTTTGATGCACAGTTAAACCTTGCCGATAGCAATGCCGTGCGTGCGCTGCTAACGGTATTAGAACAAACACCCTCGCTAAAAGTGGCTGTAAACCATGCCGCGTTAGCGCCGATAGATGTAAATAGCTTAGCGTTTAAAACATGGCGGCAGAATATCCGCGACTTGGGTGAAACGCAGCAAGTTGTGTTTAAGTTCTCGGGTTTAGAGATGCAAGATCGTAGGTGGCAGTGGCAGCGTGCGTCTTATGTCTTTGAAACCTTGTTGGACACCGTTGGTACAGATCCCATTATGTTTGGCAGCAACTTCCCGCTATGTCAGTGGCGAATGCCGTATGTCGCGCTTTGGCATGGGTTCGTTGATATGACAACGCCGCTTACTGAAGAACAAAGAGCGGCGCTGCTGTATGGTAATGCGAAGCAATGGTACGACATTGTATAAAGCTGGTTTGGCTGAGGTGCAAAGCTAGCTTCGGGTTTATTGCCTTCAATAAACCCGTTAAGTTTCAGTTTTATTTAAGCTCAGTCACCGTCATGTGCGGCGAACGGTAAACCACCTCATCGTTCAGATCGATACCAATTCCCGGTGTGTCAGGCGCTTCAATAAAGCCGTTTACTGGCTGAGGATCTTGAATGCAAAGTTCACGGTTCCAGTCTTTAATAGCGTAGGTATGGTGCTCGTGAATTAAGAAGTTTGGAATGGCCGTTTCTAAATGTAGGCTTGCCGCTGTCGCAACAGGGCCACCGCAAACGTGAGCCTGAATACGCACATCGTAAATGTCGGCATAGTCACACACCTTTTTCGCTTCAGTGAAACCGCCACAAAGGCCAACGTCAGGTTGAAGTACATCAATAGACTGATCTTCAAGGTAAGGACGAACATCCCAGCGGTGGTACAAGCGCTCACCACCTGCAATAGGCACATTTACGTTCTTTGCTACTTTGTCGTGAAGCTTTGAGTTAAGGTAATTCACAGGCTCTTCGTAATATAAACAGCCAATTTCTTCAACGATGTCACCCAGCTGAATGGCCGTTGACGCACCTAATAAGCTATGACATTCAAAGATAATGTCGCCATCTTCGCCCATGGTGTCTCTAATCGCCTGAAGGCGGGCTTTGAAAAGTTTAAGCTCGGGCTTAGTGAATAGTTTGGTTCTGTCGAAGTGCGTGTTCCCGTCTTTATCGTAAACAATGGGGTCAACTTTTACCGCGTCGTAACCATCCTTAAGTGCTTTTTCAGTGGCGCGAGCATAATCAGCGGGGTCGTTAAGCTTGGTCACTTCTTTGTCCCAATCAAACTGTAGTTGGCTGGCGTAGCTACGAAGCTTGCCATTAGTTTTGCCACCCAGTAATTCGTAAACCGGCAAGCCAAGCGCTTTGCCTTTGATATCCCAAAGTGCAGTATCAATGGCGCTCATCGCAGCATAAATAATTGGGCCGCCGCCCAATCCCCAAAAGCCTTCGCGCAGCATTCTCGACCAAAGCAGTTCAGTATGGAAAGGATTAAAGCCAATCAGCATGGCTTCGGCAATTTCTTTAATCATATGTGCAGCGGCGCTGTGACCCCAGTCATAAGCCAGTCCTGCTTCGCCCACACCGGTAATACCTTCGTCGGTGTAAACGCGCACGAAAACCGGGTTCCACTGAGGGCGCTTAGGGCATTCGATATCAAAAATTTCTACTTTGGTGACTTTCATAATGTATAAACAATTCCTGTTTGAAATAAGTTGGCGTTTAGCTGGCTACGCTAAATTATTCGCAAAAGCCTGGGTCTAGTTTGTAAGCTTTGCGAAGCATGGCAGGCCATGCTTTTTGTCCACCTGTTTCGCCGCTATGAACCACTTTGGCCTGTGCGTATATGCCATCGATAATATTTTGCGGTACTTCGATAACCTCTCCGTTGGACTGCATCAGGGCAAGCTGAATTTCACATGCACGCTGCAAATCGTAAAAGCGCATAAAGGCGTCGCCAACGGTGGGGCCAAGGGTTAGGCCGCCGTGGTTCGGTAAAAGCATGTGGTTAGTGTCGCCAAGGTCGTTCTGTAAACGTTTTTTTTCACTATCATCCACAGCAAGACCTTCGTAGCCGTGGTAAGAAAGCGACGGTAGTGAAAACATTGAATACTGGCTCCACGGCTTAAGCCCGCCTTTAACAGATGCGACTGATATTGTGGCTAGTGTATGCAGGTGAATAACGCATTGGGCATCGTGGCGCACTTCGTGGATAGCACTGTGAATGGTGAAGCCAGCGGGGTTTATGCCGAAAGGCGTATCGTCAAGGATGTTACCCTCTAAATCGACCTTAACTAGGTTAGAAGCGGTAATTTCGTCAAACGTCAGGCCAAACGCGTTAACCAGGTAATGATCTGTGCCCGGTACCTTAGCTGAAATATGTGTGTAAATAAGGTCGCCCCATCGCATATCTGCCACTAACCGATAGCATGCTGCTAAATCGACACGAGTTTGCCATTCTTGTTCAGATACTTTGCCTTTAAGGCTTAAGGTTGGCAGTGAAAACAAGCCACTTCTCCTATTCTTTTCGTGGGGACAATTTACCAATACCCGCAGCAATGAACAATGCTTTGTCAGTGCTGCTTTATATCGAATTGGGTGTAGCCATCGCGCAAGGGAATAAGATTGTCAGGGAAACGCATTGCGTCGTGGTCAAGGGTAAAGGGGTCGGCCTTTACAAGTTTTATTATCTCTAATTTGGCCCAAGGAGGCGCCTCGAAAGCGTCTGGAAGGGTCTCAATACCGGCATCTAAATCACAGCCAAATATAGCCAATCCATTCGGTGTGTTGGATAAATACTGGGTGACTTCAACATTGAACCCGGTTTCTTCCCACGTCTCTCTATGTGCAGTGCAGGCAACCGATTCTTTTTCAAGTAATCCCCCACCAGGGAAATCCAATTTACCTGAAAGACGGTGTTCTACTAATAGTACCTTGTTATTTATTTTGATTAGACAAGCGGCAGCAATCAGAGAGGCTTGCGCATTTTTTCTAATGTAATTTTCTTGAGTTAAAAGCCTATCGGAGACACGACAAACCGGTGCGCTGGGAGAAGACTGTGAACAGGCGAAAAGCGTTAAAACAGCGAATATAGCTGATAAGCGAAATAAGATGACCATGGATTTGGGTAAAATACTCTAGAGCGGTTTGTGTTTGTTTAAAAACAATCAGTATTAAAAGACAGACTCTACGCAGAAATAAAAATAACACAACAAATACCAATCCGCATAGATCATTACCCACTCAGCGATGATCTATGCAGATTGGTATAATAATAACGCGGTACACAAACTTAACGGTTTACAACGCGGGTTAATAACCGCAAGCGAACTTTGTGTACTCGAGTAACCTAAACGTGTTAGCAAATACGTCATAGGGTGCTTTTTTACCTATAGGAAAGGTTATGTCTTCACGATTATCTTTATCGCCTTTGTTGCTTGGCGCAGTATTACTTGCGGGTGTTGTAGCGTATTTGAATATGCCCGAAGAAGAGAGCGCGAGTAATAGTAGCGTGCGGGCGACGCCGGTAAAAACCGCCTTGGTATCATCACAGGCATTCCCCATTACGATTGAGTCATTAGGTACTGCTACCGCCAATGAGTCGGTGAATATTACCGCACAAGTCACCGATACCGTAAAAACGATTAACTTTGAAGACGGCGATAAAGCCACCGAAGGCGAGTTACTCGTTCAGCTAAACAATACGGAAGAACGCGCCAGGGTAGAGGAACTTAAAGCAAATATTAATGAGGCTAAACGCCAGTTTGCACGAATTGCGGACTTGCGCCAGTCAAACGCGACGTCTGAGCAACTACTCGACGAGCAGCAAGCACGGGTTGAGGCCTTACAAGCTCAATTGGATATTGCCTCCGCCCAGCTAAACGACTTACAGATACGCGCGCCATTTAGCGGGCTACTAGGCAACCGAGAGATCAGTATTGGTTCTTTAGTACAACCTGGTGACACCATCACGACGTTAGATGACATCAGTCTTATTAAGGTCGACTTCAGTATTGCTGAAAACCACCTTGCAAGCGTAGCAAAGGGGCAAGCATTAAGTGCATCGTCGGTGGCATATCCCGGAGAAGAATTCACAGGGAAAATCTCTAACGTTGATACGCGACTTGACCCAATTAGCCGCTCTATTCGCGTTCGCGCAACCATAGACAACCTAGACAATCGCCTGCGTCCAGGTATGCTGCTTACTGTAGTTGTAGAAAAACGCGTGCTCAACACGTTGGTATTACCGGAAAAGGCGCTGGTTCCCGTTCAAGACAAGCAGTATGTGTATGTAGTTAAAGATAACGTTGCACACCAAACGGAAGTGGTTATTGGTGAGCGTCGCCCCGGGCTAGTGCAAATTGTTAGTGGGCTAAACGAAGGCGATGAGGTCATTACCGAAGGCACGCTGCGGGTGCGCGACCAATCTCCGGTTAATGTGTTGAACCGCTAAGGGAGCTTATCGTCATGTTATTGTCAGACATTTCTGTAAAGCGCCCCGTTTTCGCAACGGTTATCAATCTATTGCTAATCATTTTCGGTATTGTCGCTTTTACCATGTTGAGTTTGCGCGAATATCCAGATATTGACCCACCGATTGTCTCGGTGAGTACAACCTACACAGGGGCATCGGCTAATATTGTTGAGACTCGGATCACCCAGCTATTGGAAGATAGAATATCGGGTATTGAGGGGATAAAAAACGTTACTTCGACCTCTCGCAATGGTCGCTCAGACATTTCCATTGAATTTAAGCTTTCTCGTGACATTGATGCCGCGGCGAATGACGTGCGCGAGCGAGTAAGTCGCGCACTCAATAACTTGCCTGACCAAGCTGATCCGCCAGAAGTGTCTAAAGCGAATTCCGATGAAAGCGCCGTGGTGTGGTACAACCTGCGAAGCACTAACCTAAATACCATGGAGCTGACTGACTACGCCGAGCGCGTATTAGTGGATAGGCTTTCAATTGTCGACGGTGTCGCACGGGTACAAATTGGTGGTGGCAGACGCTATGCCATGAAAGTATTCTTAGACCGCAATGCAATGGCGGCAAGAGGTATTACGGTAAACGATGTAGAGCAAGTCATTCGCGCCGAGAATGTGGAATTGCCGGCGGGGGAAGTGGAAAGTACTGATCGTAACTTTGAAGTACGGGTTGCGCGAACCTTTCTTACGCCTGACGACTTTGCCGCGTTGACGGTTGCGATAGGTGACAACGGCTATCTTGTTCGGCTTGGCGAAATAGCCCATGTTGAATTAACCGCAGAAGATGACGAAACCGAGTTTCGTGGTGATGGCGTCAACATGATTGGGTTAGGCATTATCAAACAGTCTAAAGCCAATACCCTTGATGTCGCCCGTGCAGCGAAAGCGCAGATTGAAAGAATAGAAGCTACTCTTCCTGATAATATCTTTATCGTGCCCAGCTATGATTCGTCGGTATTTATCGAGGCGTCGATTGATGAAGTATATGAGACTTTAGGTATCGCGATGCTAATGGTGGTGATCGTTATTTACCTTTTCCTCGGTAATATTCGCGCTACATTAATTCCTGCGGTTACCGTACCGGTTTCTATTATTGCCGCTTTCATCGTGATGTATGCGCTGGGTTTCTCCATCAACCTTCTTACCTTGCTTGCAATGGTGTTAGCTATCGGCCTTGTGGTGGATGACGCTATAGTTGTGCTTGAGAACATCTATCGACGTATAGAAATGGGAGAGCCACCTATATTGGCTGCCTATCGCGGAGCGAAAGAAGTGGGGTTTGCGGTTATTGCGACTACGCTTGTATTAATTTCTGTTTTCGTGCCTTTGGTTTTCTTAGAGGGTAACATTGGAAGGTTATTCACTGAGTTTGCATTGGCTATTGCTGCTGCGGTGGCATTTTCAAGCTTCACGGCGCTTACGCTGTCGCCCATGATGGCATCTAAAATTCTTAAAAAAAGAACCCGTTCATCTGGCTTTGGAAGTTGGATGGACAAGCAATTTTCTCGACTCGAGACGGGCTATTTCAATACGCTTGGAAAAACGCTACATCAGCCTCTTTTGATGTTACTAATGCTCATTATTGCCGTCGTTGCACTGGTCCAGCTTTCAGAGAAAGTGCCAAGCGAGTTCGTGCCTAAAGAAGATAGGGGAAACTTTTTTATCTTAATGAATGCACAAGAGGGGGCGAGCTTTGAGAGCAATGCTAAAAACCTTGCAGAAATTGAAAATATCCTAATGCCGTACCGCAAGAGCGGTAAGATTAATCGTCTTCTGGTTAGAACACCTGGTTTCGGTGGAAATGCGGGCATCGCTATCGTGGGTTCCGCCGACTGGGACGAGCGAGATTTTAGTACATTTTCGCTAATGGATGAAATCAGCGCCGAACTAAATAGTGTACCTGATGTTCGTGCTTTTGCCATTATGCGCAGTGGGATCTCTGGAGGAGGTCTCGGACGTCCTGTTCAGTTCGTTCTGCAGGGGGACACCTACGAAAATTTAGTTGAATGGCGAGACATTGTTCTACAAAAAGCGGCACAGAACCCAAAACTCATTCGTCTAGACTCTGATTATAAGGAAACTTCACCACAGCTATTGGTGAATATTAACCGAGACAGAGCCGCTGATCTTGGCGTTTCAATTAGTGATATTGGCGGCACATTAGAAGTGATGCTAGGCCAGCGTAGGGTATCAACATTTCTTGATAGAGGCGAAGAATACGATGTCATCATGGAAGGTATAGAGGAAGATTTTCGAAGCCCTAACAGCATAGAAAATTTGTACGTGCGTTCATCCCGTACTGGCGAGCTCATTCCTATGGACAATTTACTCACGTTTGAAGAGCAAGCCACGTCAGCACAGTTAAATCGCTACAACAGAATGCGTGCTGTCACTATTTCTGCCAACTTGGCGGACGGTTATACGCTAGGGCAGGCACTTGAATATTTAGAAAACATTGTAAGTACAGAACTGCCTGACAATGTATCAATAGATTACAAAGGCGAGTCACAGCTGTATCAGGAAGCGGGTAATTCATTTATCTATGTATTTATGCTGGCACTCGCTGTCACTTACTTAATATTGGCTGCGCAATTTGAAAGCTGGGTGCACCCGTTAGTCATCATGCTGACCGTGCCGTTGGCCCTAGTTGGCGCCTATATTGGGCTATTTTTTAGCGACATGACCATCAACATATACAGTCAAATTGGTTTGGTTATGTTAATTGGCCTTGCCGCAAAAAACGGTATCTTAATTGTCGAGTTTGCCAACCAACTACGCGATGCAGGTATGGAGTTTGAGTATGCACTTAAGCGCGCTGCCGCCCAGCGCTTGCGTCCTATCGTAATGACTGGCTTCACTACAGTGTTTAGTTCCTTGCCGCTTGTGCTGGCGTCTGGACCCGGAGCAGAAAGCAGAATGGTTATTGGTATGGTCATTTTCTCAGGTGTTCTTGTTTCTGCCTTTATGACGCTTTATGTTGTTCCCACCGCTTATAGTTGGCTGGCGAGAAACACAGGTTCACCTCTTAAACGAACCATGGAGATAGAGAGCCTAGAGCAGTCTATTCCCTACAAAAAAGGCGAATCTTAGCAATGAGCGGGGTACAAGCCCCGCTAATCCTTGGTTTCTTTCAAAATATTCTCATTAGTTCGACAAGATCTGTAAAGCGCCGTCTTCATCCGGATTGGAACAGGAGGCGCTTAGAGAATGAACAGGAAAGATTAACAACCTCCATCAATCACGTATTTTTTTATATACGTCAATATTGGTGTTTATCACTAAGTTTAAAGTGGTGAGTTGAATTAAGTTATTGAATAGTAAATAATAATTTTGTTTTTTAATTCTTATCATAAATTTTTATAGGCAGCTATAATCCATAAAGGTATGTCTTAGACATTTGTATAGTTGCTTAAGTTACAACTTCATCTACACTTCGCGCCGAAATGAAACGTTTGTATAAGCCGTTAATTTTTTAAACGCTTAAATTTTAATACTCAAATTGGCGAATATGACAATTGTGACTAATACTTACCTCGTTGTATGTGTATGAGCACACAAGCACATGTTTGCCGAAAATCGTTTAAAAGCTCACTTCCCGCGTCAAACGGGTTAGCAAGAAAGTTAAAAACGAAAAGCAAGCAATCAACAGACTCTAGAGGACATATCATGAAAAAATGGATACTTGCAGCAGCATTGTGCTGTAACGTAGCGATTGCTGACGTAGCAGTCATCGTGCATCCCAGCAACGGCGATTCATTGGATAAAGATAGTATTAGCCGTCTTTTCTTAAATAAAGCAAAAGCATTTCCTAACGGTACACAAGCAGAGCCTGTTGCGCTAGCTGAAGGTCAGTCCGCCACTGATGAGTTTAATGGCAAAGTATTAAACAAAACTGCAGCGCAACTTACCGCGTTTTGGTCAAAACTTGTGTTTACCGGTAAAGGTCAACCACCAAAAGCATTGGGTAGCGACGCAGAAGTTGTATCTGCAGTAGCAGGCAACCCTGGCGCTATAGGTTACGTAGATGCGGGCGCTGTTAACGACAGTGTACGCGTTGTCGCCACCTTTTAATTGACCGTTTATACAAAGAATTTAAGGAATACGCATGAAAACCAAATTAGCTATCTTATCTGTGGCTGGCCTTTTGACTGCTCCTGCATTAGCCGACATTCAGATTAACGGCTTCGCAAACCTGATTGGTGGAATGACCCTGGATGATGACGAATCAGTTTACGACTACGACAGCGACTTTAGCTTCGACCCTGCAAGTGTCTTTGGCCTTCAGGTTCGTGGCGATGTGAGCGATAAGCTCTCTGCTACTGCTCAGCTGGTTGGCCGTGGCAGTGAAGACTACGACGCAGATTTTGAGTGGGCATACATGACCTATGTGTTGAATAATAACTTCAATATTAGTGCAGGTCGTCTTCGCATGCCTTTATTTAAATATTCTGCATCATTAGACGTTGGCTATTCGTATCACTGGTTAACGCCACCAGATGCTGTATACGGCATTGATTTTAACAACATTGATGGTGTTCGCGTTGACTACATGAACTATTCAGGTGACTGGGAATATGGAGCACAGTTCACTGTAGGCCGCGTAGAGGCTGATACTACTATTTCAGGCACGCCTGCTGTGCTAGAACTGGAAAACGTGGTAGCAGTTTCGCTTGAAGCAACCCGCGATTGGTTCAGTGCCCGTACTTTGTTGGCGCGTGGTAAAACCACTGCAACTAATGCCGAATTTGATACATTTGTTGATGGGCTAAGTCAATATGGTGCTTTCATTCCTTCTGCTTCTTTAGCTGCTGAAGGTTTGAGTGTAAACGAAGATACGGGGACTTTCTTTGAAGTTTCCTTAGATATCGACAAGTACGATTGGTTTGTGGGTGCAGAGTTTACCCAAACTGAAGTTGATGGCTCTGTTATTGCCGACAACAAAGCTTGGTATGTTACCGCTGGTATGCGTTTTGGGAAGTTCACGCCGCACATTACCTATGAAGTTGAAGAAGGCGACAACGATGCACAACTTGGTTTGATTGCAGCACTGCCGGCCACAATTGCAACAGGTGATGCTGTTCTAGACGCGACATGGAACGGGGCCGATGGCGCGCCAGGTATTTACCAAATCGCGTCCGGTATCGCAGCTCAGCAGAAGTTCGAGGTGTCTGCAGTGACTGTGGGTCTGCGCTACGACGTTGAGCCAGGCTTTGCGCTTAAAACAGATGTTACTTGGTATTCAGATGATCTGAACGACCTTAACGACGCTACTTTGTTGAAAGTAGGTGTGAACTACACGTTCTAATTACTTTTTATGACCTCGCACATTTGTGCGAGGTCATAAAGATACCACTTGTTTAATAATTGCACTGTCGCGTGTGATGCTTTTTAAATTAAACTCGCATTTTTTATTCGTTAAAATTAAATTCTACTCACTAGCAACCCAACATAAAACTGCCTTTTTTATTTTCATTTTTTTTGAAAACATTGTGTTTAAATTTTTCATTTTATTTTTTTATAAATTTTTGAAAGTGCGCGAGTAAATGGTATTTAGTTATTAAGTATAATTGTAGAAAAACTATATTTCCTTAAACTTAAATTCACTCTTAGCTTTTAAGCCTACAAAGTACAAGAAAAATTTAGGCGTTTATTATTTGGCAATGGTTTGAACTCTAGCCTAAGCTCAATTTCGTGATTTGCGCGTAAATAGAGCAGGTGTTTACGCCAGCTTCTTTTTGCATCGCTTAAAGAAAGAATCCAAATAACAAAGCAAAGCAATTGACGGTCCATTGAATAAATCATTAGAGGAAACACAATGAAAAAATGGTTGTTGGCAGCGAGTTTGTGCAGTGGGATAGCATTTGCAGATGTTGCCGTTATTGTTAACCCAAACAATAGCGATACCTTAAATAAAGACACTATCAGTCGCCTTTTTTTAAATAAAGCAAAAGCGTTTCCAAACGGCACTAAATCAGTTCCTTACGCATTGGCGGAAGGGAATACTATTGCTGATGAATTTAATGGCAAAGTTCTTAACAAAACATCGGCTCAACTTACTGCGTTTTGGTCAAAGCTTGTGTTTACTGGAAAGGGGCAACCTCCCAAAGCACTTGAAAATGATGCTGAGGTTATTGCTACTGTAGCAGGGAACGCCGAAGCAATTGGTTATGTAGACGCAAGCTCTGTGAATGACAGCGTTCGCGTAGTTGCAACTTTTTAATTACACAGTATTAGCTCGTATTTTGAGGAACACACATGAAAACCAAACTTATTATGTTGTCGTTAGCTGGACTTTTTGCATCGCCAACCTTTGCTGACATTCAAATCAATGGCTTTGCAAATCTAATTGGCGGGATAACCCTGGATGATGATGAAGCCGTTTATGGTTACGACAGTGACTTTAGCTTTGACCCTGCCAGCGTATTTGGCCTACAGGTTAGAGGTGAAGTAAGTGATAAATTATCTGCGACAGCGCAGATAGTGGGTCGTGGAAGTGATGATTACGACGCAAGTTTTGAATGGGCCTATATGACGTATGCTCTTTCGAGCAATTCAAGCATTAGTGCGGGACGTATTCGCCTACCATTGTTTAAGTATTCCGCGTCGTTAGATGTCGGTTATTCATATCACTGGTTAACCCCCCCAGATTCTGTTTACGGTGTTTTAATTAATAACATGGATGGTGTCCGTTACGATTACAGCAATTATCACGGTGATTGGGAATACGGCGTTCAAGTATTTGGTGGTCATTCACAAAGTGACACATTGGAAGCAGATAAACTTGTTGGTGTATCTTTTGAGGCTGCTCGCGACTGGTTTAGCGTTCGCTCTATATACGCGCGTACAAAGTTTACTAGTGAAAATGAGAGCTTAGCCACGTTAACAGATGCTATAAGCAACTTTGCAGGAGTAGTGCCTTCCGTAAATACACTGTCAAATAGTTTTTTACTTAATGAAGATTCAACGGGTTTCTTCGAGCTAGCTTTGGCGGTAGACAAGTATGACTGGTTTATTGGCGCCGAATATACTCATATCGATATCGATGATTCGCCGTTCGCAGGAGATGACGCTTGGTACGTAACAGCAGGAATGCGTTTTGGTAAATTTACTCCGCATATCACTTATGAACACAAAGAGTCAGATGCGAACGATGTTTTGGATCATTTAAATGGTATCCCTACATCAATTAGCACGGGCGATGCTGCAACAGATGCAACTTGGGCTACGCTTTATCAAACATTTGTTGGTATTGCGGCCTCGCAAGAAGAGGACAGATCAGCCGTTACAGCGGGTCTTCGTTATGATGTAGAACCTGGTTTCGCAGTGAAAAGTGAAGTAACTTGGTACACTGATGAAGTAAATGATTCAAACGATGCAACGTTATTAAGAGTTGGTGTTAACTATACGTTCTAATTGCGTTTGCATTTTGTCAATAGCCCTGCTATTAACACAGCAGGGCTTAGATATTTCTAAAGTTTTTTTTAAAAGTGAAGATAAACCAAGTAACAGAGCCAAGAGTTTCTGGCATAGACATAAAGTAATGTGACGTAATTGGTGAGATAAAAATGAATTTCCTAAATAAAATGCCTATCGCGACTAAGATTTTTTTGATACCAGGAATTGCTGCGCTTAGCTTTGTTGTTTACCTTCTGATAACGATTTATACAGCACTTAATAACGGTGCAACGCTAGAAAAGGTTCAAAAAGTGCAGTTCCCTGCGTTGCAACTTTCGGCAACTACATTAGTCGACATGCAGAAAGTGCGCGATACTCTTGCGAGCGCTGTAACGACAGGCGACCAGGATACGCTTACCATAGCGCAAGACTTAGCTGAAGAAGCGAAGAAAGGCCTTAAACAAATAGCGGCGATAAGCCCAGATTTTCGTTCGGATATTTCTCGTATATCTTCAGGCTTTGATAAATATTTTGACGTTGCTTATGACGTTTCTAAGTCTATGGTAAATGGTACAGCCGACTTCAGTCGATTAGGTGAACTTTCTGCCCAAATGAATCAATCGTATGACGGCGCAATTGCAGCGATGTCTCAATTTCGCGATGTACAGCAAGCAGCCTTTGAAGAAGCGTTTGAAAACACAGACAGTGCAAATACATCGCTTATTAGCACAGGTGTGATTTTAGCGATTGTTGTAACAATCCTGTTGTTTGCTACAGCTGTACCTATTGTTCGCGGCATTAAACAGAGTATTGATGACGTAGTGCGTTCGCTTAAAGATATCGCTCAGGAAAATGGCGACTTAACAGTTCGTATCGAGACCAAAAGCGAAGATGAAATTGGCGAGTTAGTGTATTGGTTCAACCAATTCATGGATAAGCTTCAAGGGGTGGTGCGTGACGTTGTAGAAGCAAGTTTACCGCTATCAAATTTGGCGCAGAATTTACGTGGTGTAACTGAAGAAACTCAGCGCACCATTGATGTACAGCAAAAATCTGCAACCAACGCTAAGAGCGCGGTTGACATCATGAGTGGTTCTGTTGATGGTGTTGCACACAGTGCAGCACAAGCGGCAAGTGATGCAAACGAAGCCACTACCGCAGCAAGTGAAGGCCGACAAATCGTGCAGCAAACAGTTACTAGTATTCAGCAACTTGCCGAAAACGTGCGCGAAACTGCTGACGTTATTGCACGTTTAGAGTCTGATTCAAACAAGGTTGGTTCAGTGCTGGACGTGATAAAGGGTATCGCCGAACAGACCAATCTGTTAGCGCTAAATGCCGCAATTGAGGCTGCAAGGGCAGGTGAACAGGGTCGAGGCTTTGCGGTAGTAGCTGATGAAGTGAGAACGCTAGCATCGCGAACACAGCAGTCTACGGAAGAAATTCAAAGTACAATTGAACAGCTTCAAAATGCGGCTCACTCAGCGGTAGAGGTGATGGCGCGCGGTACTGAACAGGCTTCAAGTAGTGTGGAAACTGCGAATAAAGCAGGCAGTAGCCTAGAGACTATCACCAGTACGATAGGGCGCATTAACCAAATGAACGAGCAAATTGCTCATAATACGGAAGACCAACGCTCTGTAGCGGTAGATATCGTTCGCCATGTAGACGAAATCCATGAGCGTACCGAGCAAACTGCAAGCCGCTCGGGTGAACTTGGCAGCATGTGTAATGAGCTTGCAGACCTTGCGCAACACCTTGAATCGATTGCAAAGCAATTTAGAGTATAAGCGCTGGCTATTCTATACAGCATATCAAGGCCTCCGTTTGGAGGCTTTTTTGTAGGTCTAGAGTACATACTAAGCGCAAAGCTATTTATAACCAGTTCGCAAAGATAATTATCCTCTCAGCGATTATTTATACGGACAGGCATAACGACTTAGGTCAAGTGGAGTATGATTGATTCAAAGGCATAAAAAATCCCCAGCCAAAGCCGGGGAGTTTTATTTCAAAGTAATGCTTTTTCTATTCGTCTAAGAAACTACGTAGCTGCTCAGAGCGGCTAGGATGGCGAAGTTTGCGAAGCGCTTTCGCTTCAATCTGACGAATACGCTCACGGGTTACGTCAAACTGTTTGCCCACTTCTTCAAGCGTGTGGTCAGTATTCATGTCGATACCGAAACGCATGCGAAGTACCTTTGCTTCTCGGGCTGTAAGACCTGCCAAGACTTCCTGCGTAGCATCTTTCAAGCTTCCGCCAGTTGCTGAATCGAGGGGCTGAATAATCGTGCTGTCCTCGATAAAGTCGCCAAGATGCGAATCTTCATCATCGCCGATAGGCGTTTCCATCGAGATTGGCTCTTTGGCAATTTTAAGCACCTTACGGATCTTGTCTTCAGGCATTAGCATGCGCTCTGACAATTCTTCAGGTGTAGGCTCTCGACCCATTTCCTGAAGCATTTGACGAGAGATGCGGTTAAGCTTGTTAATCGTCTCAATCATGTGAACAGGGATACGAATAGTGCGCGCCTGATCAGCAATTGAGCGAGTGATTGCCTGACGAATCCACCACGTTGCGTAAGTCGAGAACTTATAACCACGGCGGTATTCAAACTTGTCCACTGCCTTCATTAGACCAATGTTACCTTCTTGAATAAGGTCAAGGAATTGAAGGCCACGGTTGGTGTACTTCTTAGCAATTGAAATAACAAGACGTAAGTTAGCTTCAACCATTTCTTTCTTCGCACGGCGCGCTTTCGCTTCACCGATTGACATGCGACGGTTGATGTCTTTGATATCTGCGATCACCAAGCCAGTTTCCTGTTCAACTTGGTTCATCTTGCTAATACAGCGCTCAATTTCTTCCTGATTTACAGCAAGTTCAGCGGCGTAAGGTGCACCTGATTTAACTGCTTCATGTAACCAAGCGTTAGACGTTTCGTTACCGGCAAACGCTTTGATGAAGTCTTTCTTCGGCATTTTTGCGTTAACAACACAGAACTTCATTACAAGGCGCTCTTGAATACGCACTTTGTCCATCATCTCACGCATGTTTCTAACCATGCGATCAAACTGTTTTGGAACTAAGCGAAACTCTTTGAACACATCGCTTAACGCATTAATTTGTGCGCGAGAGTCAGCATGAGCTCGACCTTTTTTCTCGATGACTTCACGAGTCTTGAGGTATTGCTCACGAAGCTCAGTGAAACGCTCGCGGGCTAACTCTGGATCAACGCCGCTATCGTCTTCTTCGCTATCGTCGTCATCTTCATCGTCGTCCTCATCATCTAACTCTTCTTCAGATAATTCAGAGCCAACGTGGGTAGCCGTCGGAGCAAGATCTTGCTCATCATTAGGGTCCACAAAGCCAGAGATAATGTCGCTTAAGCGAATCTCTTCTGCTTCGTAAAGATCCCACTGGTCTAATAGATAAGTGATGGCTTCTGGGTATTCAGCTACTGAACATTGTACTTGGTTGATCCCATCTTCAATTCGCTTAGCGATTTCAATTTCGCCTTCACGAGTAAGAAGTTCAACCGTACCCATTTCACGCATATACATGCGAACTGGGTCAGTCGTACGGCCAATTTCACTTTCTACAGTAGCAAGTGCCTGTGCTGCCGCTTCTGCAGCATCTTCATCGGCATTCGCTTCTTGCATGAGAAGTTCGTCTGCATCAGGAGCTGATTCAGAAACTTGAATTCCCATGTCGTTAATCATGCGGATTATGTCTTCGATTTGATCAGAATCGACAATATCTTGCGGCAGGTGGTCGTTTACTTCTGCAAAGGTTAAGTAACCTTGCTCTTTACCTTTTGCAATCAGGAGTTTAATCTGAGACTGCTTGCTTTGCGCCATATAACCTACACTTCTCACATTCAATTAGTTTGCAATAGAAAAGACAACACACGTCTAGGTATGTTCCCCGTTCTGCTGTAGTACTGCTTTTGTATCAAGGCCGTTAATGCTCGATGCCACGCTGGTCTTAACCGTTATGCTGCGATGCACATCTGCTCGGGTTTGGATCTGCCCGTTATATTCGGCTATATCTTTGTTACTCGTGCTGCTGCATTTTTGTTCACTTTTAGGCGAATGAGACACGTTTATCTGTGCCTGCAGCGAATTAGTCAGTATAGCAGAATAAGCGGTGGTTTTACCAGATTGATGGCCGATTTTTTAGCCAGTGTTTTTTAACCGCTGGCATAGTGCACTATCTCACATAAAAGCTTACATCAAAGCGGTCTAATAACGATTGAACAAAACGTTGACTACAAATGAACAGGATAACCTCTAGGTCTGTTGACCAAAGGTTAACTCTTCTGCCTTTCCCTCATAAGCAAGTTCAATTCCTGTTTTTCCGCTTGTGTTAGCGGCTGAACCCGCGAACGTGAAATTAAGGTTTCAATGCGGCTATCGAAATGCCCGTCCAGTAAGCGAGCGAAGCTGTCGTTATAAACCCGTTCAGCATCCTCGTCTTTAACCAAATGTTCTTGTAACAATAATTTCGCGATAGTAGAAGAATGGGGATGGTCCCGGAAATTTTCAACAAGCTGCGCGGTTTTCGCTTGAGGGTGACTTACGCAATAGCGATGCACGTCACGTAATAAATCCATGCCAGCAGCGTTGCTGCCGGCAAAAATATCTATTTGAACGTCTTCACACAGCGTGGCTAATTCAGGCTTATCAAGCAGTAAACGTATCAGCATGCGAAGCGGCGACAGTTTAGGCTTGTTTACTTGATTGCGGTTAGGTGAATAAGCGTGCTTTGAGCCTTGATTGGCTTTAGTAATATCTTGCTGCAGTTTAAATCGATCGAACTCGCCGGTGTGCTTGGCTAACTCTTCCAGTAACATTTGTTTTTGATCATCACCTAGCGTGCTCTCAATTAGCGGCATTGCCGCTTTTTTAAGGGCAATTTTACCTTCCGGCGTGCCCACATTGTGCGTTTTTAATAAGTTTTCGAAGAAGAAGCGGGACAACGGCATGGCGTCATCGAGCATGTCCATGAAGGCATCTTTGCCCACCTGACGCACCATAGTGTCGGGGTCTTCGCCATCGGGTAGGAATAAAAACGAAATACGCACGCCGTCTTTTAATGCGGGTAGGGCGTTTTCTAAGGCGCGCCATGCTGCTTCACGTCCGGCTCTATCGCCGTCGTAGCAGCAAACAATGTGCGAGGTAGCGCGAACCAGCATTTGGATATGTTCAGGCGTGGTAGCTGTACCTAGCGCAGCCGTAGCAATATTAATGTCGAATTGACTGAGCGCCACTACGTCCATATATCCTTCAACAATCACGACGGTATCCAGGCTACGGTTTTTTTGTTTGGCAGAATAAAAGCCAAAGAGCTCACTGCCTTTGTGGAAAATGCGAGTTTCTGGCGAGTTTAAGTATTTAGGGCCGCCGTCATCTAATACTCGGCCACCGAAACCCACCACGCGACCCCGTTTATCCCTAATTGGAAACATAATGCGGTCGCGGAAGAAGTCGTAGGTACGCCCTTGATCGTTTTTATTGACCAGCTTTAAATCGACTAGCTGCTTGATGCGCTGTGGGTCTTTACCAAAGGTATTTAGCAGCGCGTCCCAACTGTCCGGCGCGTAGCCAATTTCCCATTGTTTGACGATGTCACCACTCAGCCCACGGTTTTTCAAATAGTCGATGGCTTTTTTACTATTACCATTTTGACGTAACTGATGCTGGAAAAAGCGTGCAACTTGTTCCATCACTGCGTAATCGTCTTGCTGTTGCTGCTTTTTCTCTTCGCTCATGGCAGGACGACTGCCCTTTTCACGGGGGACTTCAAGCCCGTGATAGCGCGCTAACTCTTCAATGGCCTCGACAAATTCTAAGCGGTCGAATTCCATAATAAACGAGATAGCGTTACCGTGAGCGCCACAGCCGAAACAGTGGTAAAACTGTTTGTCTTGACTAACAGTGAAAGATGGCGATTTTTCGTTGTGAAAAGGGCAGCACGCTTGGTAGTTTTTACCTGCTTTTTTAAGTTTAACTCGGCTATCTACCACTTCTACCACATCGGTACGTGACAGCAGGTCGTCTATAAAATCGCGAGGTATCTTTCCAGCCATGAGGGTACTTTCAAAAAGGGTTAGTTAAAAAAGATTCAGTTCAAAAAGAATGAGAAAAGCACAAGTCGTAACTGCGTTTGAAACGACAGGCTACAACATTATGAAAACAGTAGTCTACTTTAACAGGGAAGTGTAAAAATGAGAACAATGAAGGTGTGACAATGCACACCTTCTACACGCTTCACTTTTACGAAAGGGCAGAGTTTAAGCGTTCAAGCGCGCTTTAATTTTTGCACTTAAAGCACCCATGTCGGTGCGGCCTTGAACCTTAGGTTTCAAGGCGCCCATGACCTTACCCATATCCTGCATACCCGATGCTCCGGTCGCAGCCATGGTTTCGTCGATAAGTGCATTTAGCTCATCGTCAGTCAAAGGCTGAGGTAAGAAATCTTCAATGTAAGTGATTTCTTCACGCTCTTTGCTAGCTAGGTCGTCGCGGTTTGCTGCGTCGTATTGGGCAGCCGCGTCTTGGCGCTGCTTAACCATTTTGGTTAGTACCGCTAAGATTGCGCTATCGTCTAGCGTAATTTGTTCATCGATTTCTTTTTGCTTAATGGCAGCCATTGCCATACGAATAGTACCAAGACGTACTTTTTCTTTTGCACGCATCGCATCTTTTTGCGCTGCTTTTAAATCATCAATTAGTGCCATGATGTTTCCTGATTTTTATTAGTAGATTGAGCTTATACCAATCCGCATAGATCATTGCCCACTCAGAAGGCGCTGGCTAGCTTCATACCGAAGCGTGAGAATGCAGGAATGGTGCTCCCTTTCAAATTCCCAGAATGAAGCTTGCCAGACCTTCCCGAAGGGCGAGTTTAAAATGTCCATACTCTTTGTTGTGCCACCTTGATGTAGAGCCACTACACCTGCGGTAACATGCCGCGATTACGAACATTTTACCTCTCGCTGAGAGGGTAATGTTTTATGCGGACTGGTATTATTAAGCCCCAGGTTGAAAATCAAATGCAACCATTTGAAAAGGAAAAAATGGAGTCGTTGAGAATAAGACCAAAAAATAGAGGCCCAGAAACGCGAAAGGTGCTGCAATTGCAACACCTTTCAGACTCGTTACTTAACCCTATATTAGTAGAGTTTTACGCGACGTGCGTTTTCACGAGCTAGCTTCTTAAGATGACGCTTCTTAGCGGCAGCTTTCTTGCGCTTGCGTTCCCAAGTTGGCTTTTCGAAGAATTCACGACGACGAACTTCAGAAAGAACACCTGCTTTTTCACAAGAACGCTTAAAACGACGCAGCGCCACATCAAACGGCTCGTTTTCTCTAACTTTAACGATAGGCATTAAACACTCACCTCAAAACTTTTACTGTGTAAATCCGGGTAAAATTGTGCGCTAAAAAGGCCACCCGGGTTAAAAATGGTGCGAAATTCTAATCATATCTACAGAGAAAGTAAAGGATGAATTGCCAAAAAATAGCCAATATTGTGCATTTACCGTTCATTTACCTGTTCACTGGCATTCCATGAATGCAGGATTAAAGGTAAACTCTGCGCTCGTTAAGCTCCGTGTTGTTTAACTCGGCTTGTATAAGCGCCCTTTTCAGAATGTTTTCTTGCTCAATTCCCTTTTGAAAAATGAGTGTTCAAAAGTGTGGAATCAGATGATTCTGACTAGGGTAGTGTTATGATCGCGGCTGGATCATAAAGATGATCGCATCAGATCGCCAGAATTATTTTCTCAGTTTTGGATATTTGCTTAGTCATTATGGCTCTCAACAATTGTGTGAATACGTGTTGTGATAAAAATAAGACAGCAAATCCAAAAACGAAGCATTGAAGTTAGTAGTAAAAGGGTTACTCCCCATGCGTATTTTAGGAATAGAAACATCTTGTGACGAAACTGGCATCGCCGTTTACGACGATGAAAAAGGGTTGCTGTCGCACGAACTATATAGCCAAGTAAAGCTGCACGCAGACTACGGTGGTGTTGTGCCTGAACTTGCCTCACGGGATCATGTGAGAAAGATCATTCCTTTAATTGAAAAGGCTATGGAAGACGCTAACACTCAGCCTTCAGAGATCGACGGCGTTGCTTTTACCCAAGGCCCAGGTTTAGTGGGCGCGTTATTAGTGGGTTCATCAGTAGGACGTTCATTGGCCTACGCGTGGAATGTGCCAGCAGTGGGCGTTCATCATATGGAAGGGCATTTATTAGCGCCTATGCTTGAAGACGACGCACCTGAATTTCCTTTCGTAGCTTTATTGGTTTCAGGTGGCCACTCAATGCTGGTAAAAGTCGAAGGCATTGGTCAATATGAAGTACTTGGCGAGTCTATTGATGACGCTGCAGGGGAGGCATTTGATAAAACGGCTAAATTGCTAGGTCTAGATTACCCTGGTGGTCCTCTATTAGCCAAACTGGCTGAAAAGGGAGAAGCCGGGCATTATAAGTTTCCTCGCCCGATGACCGACCGACCAGGACTAGATTTCAGCTTTAGCGGTCTTAAAACTTTTGCTGCGAACACCATTCGCGATGCTGACCTAACCGATAATGCTAACTTGACCGAAGATGAGGTTGAGCAAATTAAAGCGAATATTGCGTACGCATTCCAAGAGGCCGTCGTTGATACGCTTATCATTAAATGTAAGCGTGCACTGAAGCAGACAGGCATGAAACGCTTAGTTATAGCTGGTGGCGTGAGTGCGAACACTATGCTGCGTAGTGAGATGAAAGCGCTTATGCAAGAGCTTAAAGGTGAGGTGTTTTACCCAAGCTTAGCGTATTGTACAGACAATGGTGCTATGATTGCCTATGCGGGCATGCAGCGTTTGATAGCCGGAGAAACGTTGGCGTTGTCGTCGCAAGCGAAACCGCGCTGGCCCCTTGATACCTTGTCAGCAATTTAAACAGCTAGCGAGTGTAGCAGCGCGTCCTAGAGGCGACATCGTTCATCAATAGGAGTACTGGGCGGTAATTGAGCATAGCAAGCCAATCAGACAAACTATAAGTAAGAGGCAATGAAAGCGCATTTCATTGCCTTTTGTTTTACTAAGAAGAACCTCGAATAAGGACGTAAAAAGCATGCGCATAGTAACAGACGGAACAAAACAAAATGCAACGCGGTTATATTTAGCTTTGTCGCTATTTATTTCTATTTCCTTTGCAGTGCTCACCGCGTCCCATGCATTTGCATCAAGCAAATCACTCTCTATTGAGTCTGAAAGGCAAATGAAGCAAGACCAGTATGTCGTGCTCATTTCTCTTGATGGATTTCGCCACGACTATATCGAGTTACACAACGCTAACCACCTTAATAGCATTGCAAAAAAAGGGGTAAGAGCGTCATCTATGACCCCAGTCTATCCGTCGAATACCTTTCCCAACCACATTTCACTCATTACTGGGTTATTGCCGAAACACCATGGCATTGTAAACAATCGTTTTTATGATAAGTCTCGACCAACGAAAGATGGCTACGCGCAGTATAAACTTGGCTATGGTGGTATGGACAGCACGTGGATTACTGCGACACCGCTTTGGAACTTAGTGGAATATCATGGCATGAAGGCAGCTACCTTTTTTTGGCCTGAGTCTGACTCACGTATATCAGGTGCCTTGCCTAGCTACTTTTACCACTATTCTAAATATGCTGATTACCAGCAACGTGTAGACCAAATTATAGCGTGGTTGAAACTGCCAGAGGTGTCTCGCCCTCGCTTTATTGCAGGCTATTTTTCGCTTACCGATTCGATAGGCCATGATGAAGGCCCTTTTGCCGATAAAACCAATGATGCGGTGCAGGAAGTGGATGCGCTTATCGGTCAACTTTACGAACGCATTAATGCATTGAATTTGCCGGTAAATCTAGTGGTGGTATCAGACCATGGCATGACACCCATAGATGAAAGCCAGCTTATAGAGGTTGAGTCTTTATCTATACCTGATAGCTTCATTACTGAAAATGAGGGAGCGCAAATTCATCTTTACGCTAAAGAAGGCGTGTCTGACAAGCGTGTTCTTGATGAGGTAAAGCGTCTTACTGAGATAGCGGAAAACCGCTACATTGTGCTTGATGATAAGCAGCGCGCAAAGCGACACATGGAAATGGGAAATAGGACCGGCGATATTATTATTGAGATAGCTCCACCTGCACGCTTTAAAAACGCCAACAGCATGCATACTAGTAAAGGTGGGCATGGCTATATGAATACGTTGCCTGATATGGGGGCGACGTTTGTTGCAGTAGGGCCTGCGTTTAAGACAAATATCACCCTACCTGTGTTTAGCAATTTAGAGGTTTATCCTGCGTTGGCCAAAATACTTGGTATTGCGCCAATTACGCCGATAGATGGTAAGTTAGATGTGCTGGAAAAGGCGCTTACTCTTTAACTTTTCCCTTATCCCACACTTTACTTTCATTGCCCGCCATTAGGCGGGTAATGTTGTCTTTATGACGTAAAATGATAAGCAGCGAAAGCATGGCTACCGGAATGGTATACAATGGCTTAATCATAAATGTGAACAGCGGCGCAAGAGATACCGCGATAAGCGCGCCCAATGAAGAATACCCTGTAAGAAACACTGCTACTACCCAACTTAATATTAGCAAACCTGCCAAATCGAGCCCAATGGGGAGCATAGCGCCGAAGGCTGTGGCGACCGCTTTACCGCCTTTAAAGCCAAAATAAAGCGGAAAAATATGGCCTAAGCATGCAAAGATAGCGATCACGCCAAGCATTATTGGCTCTATACCCAAAAAGTAGCTGCCATACACGGGAATGGTGCCTTTTAATATATCCATGACAAGCACAAGTAGCGCTGGAATACGACCGCCCAGTCGATATACATTGGTGGCGCCAGGGTTTAGAGAACCAGCAGTTCTTGGGTCTGGCAACCCAAACAATTGGCTAATAACCACAGCACTTGAAAGTGAGCCAAATAGGTAGGCAACAGCCATCATTAAAAGAGTTAGCGAAATCATTTTTTCATTCTAATTATTAAAAACGTGTAAATAGCATTGCCTTCTTTAAGGTCAAATTTAGAGTGGGCAAGCTCAATAAGCGTTAACCGTATTAAATTGTTAAACCTTGGTTGCTCCAAGTTGTCATACAACGGTATAGTTGTGCCACACAAGCGTAAAGCTACTCCATCCAAACGCGATATACCACCGTTTACCAGCAATATGTGGGTGAAAGCGCAGTAGTAAGACCAGTAGAAAGGCCGGTAGAAATGCCTATGAACTGGTTAATAACAGTACAAGATGAAAAAATTCCATGGGTAAAATTTATATAACAGGGCTTGAAGTGGACACCCTGATTGGTGTTTATGATTGGGAGCGAGTAACAACCACCCAGTTACTTCTTGATGTAACACTTGAAGTCGATTTGCGCGCAGCGATGCAAAGTGACGACGTTGCTGACACGGTAGATTATGCCAAAGTGGCAGCATGCATTGTGGATGTTGGCAAAGAAAGCGCCTTCGAGCTGCTTGAAGCCTTCGGTAGCAAAGTAATGGACGCCGTACTTGCTAATTTTTCGGCTACTTCGATAACCCTGAAAATAGTAAAACCGAACATCCTGCCAAATGCGCAAACCGTTGCCGTTGAAATGCGTAAAGAGCGCGATTAATGTCTGAACATACAATTTTAATCAGTATTGGCTCAAACATTGAGCGCGAATATTACACCAAGCAATCTTTAGTCGCGCTGAAGCAGCATTTCTCTGACGTGTCAGTGTCGTCGGTTTACGAGAGCGAAGCGGTGGGCTTCAACGGCAGCCCGTTTTATAACGCCGCAGTACGTGCGACGACGTCGAAAAGCGTAGAAGAAGTATGCGCGATACTGAAGGCGATAGAGAAAGACAACGGCAGGGTGCATACCGATAAAAAATTCTGCGCCAGAACCCTTGATCTCGATTTGCTTACCTATGATAGTAAGGTAACCTCCACCCCCGTGGTTTTACCTCGCGAAGAAATTTGCTACAACGCGTTCGTGCTTTGGCCGTTAGCTGAACTTGTTCCCAACGACATTCACCCTGAAACGCAAGAAACCTATGCCCAAATGTGGCAAAACTTTGATAAACAGAAACAGCAATTATGGCCAATTGACTTTACTTGGAGTTAGGCAAGGGAATGACACTTTTTGAAATTATAATTCTAGCAATTATTCAGGGCGTTACTGAGTTTCTTCCTATCAGTAGTTCTGGGCACTTGCTGCTACCCGCTGAACTTTTCGGCTGGGTAAGCCAAGGCTTAGCGTTTGACGTAGCCGTTCATGTGGGAAGCCTGCTGGCGGTTATGCTCTATTTTCGTCAAGAAATAGCGCAGATGGCGGTGGCGTGGGTAACACAAGGGTTTAGCAAACAGCAGACCACAGACAGTAAGCTCGCGTGGTACGTGATTGTGGCAACTATTCCCGCCGTTATAATTGGTTTTTTAATGAAAGGGTGGATAGAGGAAAATGCACGTACGGCGCTGGTAATCGCGGCTACCACCATTATTTTTGGCTTGTTGCTCTGGTACGCCGATGCCACTGCAAAACGGGAACAGGAGCTCGAAAGGCTGACGCTAAAGCAAGCTATCTATATTGGGGTTGCCCAAGTGTTGGCGCTCATTCCGGGGACATCTCGCTCAGGTATTACTATGACCGCTGGTTTGATGTTAGGCCTAAAGCGCGAAGCGTGTGCACGTTTTTCTTTTTTACTGTCTATTCCTGTCATCTTAGGCGCGGGGCTATTAGCCACTTTGGACCTGCTTAATGCCAACGAAGCGGTAGATTGGTATGCACTACTTTGTGGCGCGGCGTTTTCATTTGTAAGTGCCTACCTTTGTATCTATTTGTTCCTGAGTTGGATATCGCGTATCGGCATGTTGCCTTTCGTTATCTATCGCTTGGCATTAGGCACAGTGCTACTGTGGTTTGTTTTCGCATAAGTAAAGAAAACCGGGCGTAAAATTTCGACAAAGTTACGCCCTGGCGAAAAAGAAAACACTTAAGTTTGAACCTTATAATTAGGTTAGCTAGTGAGTTTTAAACATTGCAGATGTAATTGGTAAACACCTCATTGGAAGGGAAGTGAGACATGGCAGAAACAATATTTGATAAAATTATCAGCAAGAAAATCCCTGCGGATATTTTGTACGAAGATGAATTGGCGCTGGCGTTTAAAGATATAAATCCTCAGGCTCCAACTCACTTTTTGGTTATCCCGAAAAAGCAAATTGCGACGGTAAATGATATTGCAGAAGAAGATCGAGAAGTGGTGGGACACTTGTCATTTGTTGCAGCAAAAATTGCAAAGGAACAAGGGTTTGCTGACCAAGGCTTTCGTACTGTAATGAATTGCAATGAATATGGTGGTCAAACGGTATATCACATTCACTTACATGTGTTGGCAGGCAAACCGCTGGGCTGGCCTCCTTATACTGAAAACATGAAGCAGCACGTAGAGTAGCGTGGAAAGATAAGAATACAAAAATGCCGCTCTCGATAGTTATCTCAGGGCGGCATTTTATTTAATGAGTACAGTGCTTACTTAGTCAGCAAGCCCCAGCACTTTCTTACCTTGGTTGAAGTGAATATCAACCGGAATGCTCGCTGCTTCCAGACGTGCTAAATCCGAAGCAAGATCAGGCTTAATTACACCCATAGTTTCTACTAGCTTCGCTACGCCGTCGTAATCGCCGTCACCTTGTAGCGTAAGAATTAGTTCAGATAGCGCTTCTACAGCGGCGCCCATCTTCTCCATATTTACTCGATACATGCCGTCTTCTGTTTTCTCGAAGGCGCCCTGCTGGGCAAAGAAGTTGAAGCGGATCATGTTCGCTTTTCCATGAGCTGAGCTTGCACCAAACCGCACTGAACGGAAAATTCCTGCCATGAAAGTAACATAGTAGTCTTCTAGCGTACCTTCGGTAATTTCACCTTTTTCAAGAAGGCTTTGCACCATGTATAGGCCCAGAATATCCGCTTTACCTTCTTCTAGCGCTGACGCATGTTCTTTAAGTGCGCCGCGTACGGTGCCTGAACCATCTAAGGTATTCTTAATGCCTAAACCGTGCGCAACTTCGTGAAACATGGTGTTTGCGAAAAATGCGTCGAACGTAATGTGTTCACGTTGCTCTGGTACAATTAAGGTATCGGCAATTGGCACCAAAATAGTATCGAACTTTGCACGCATCGCGTTTTTTAGCTGAAGGCGGCGGGTGCCTTTTTCTAACTGCACTCGCTCATCATTTGGTAAGTTAATCGCAATGGTTTTACTGCCTGCATTAGAGTGACCGGCATAATAAATAACGTCATAAGCGTTAAGGTCTGCATCAGAACCTGGCATTTCCGCTTTGTATGCGTCAGCAACCGGAAGGCCTTGCTGCAATTCAGGTAAAAAAGCCGCGTATTTTGCAAGCTTTTCACTCCAAGCCAAATCTTTAATCAGTACATAGGCCTCAAATGCCGCACGATAGCCAAAGAGTTGATCTTCATAGCTTTCAATGGGGCCGATAACCAATTCAACAGGGTTGGTCTTCATATCCATCCAAGCCATATCAGAAGCAAGGTAATCGTTCGACAATAGGGCTTCAGAACGCAGCTGCAAATATTGTTTGAAGCTTTCATCTTCAGCAAGCTGCGATGCTTTTTTAAGTAACTCAGACGCCTTCATTAGCTCACTCTTGAATGCTTCAGAGTAAGGTACTGTATAAAGATTGCCAGCTTCATCGCGCTTAACAATGGAGTAAAGACCTTGCTTATCGCTAAAGTCTGCCGTGGCAAATTCTTCCTTTTCCATATCGTGAGGGTAAAATTCAGCACCCAGCGCTTTGTCTTCATAACCGCTGATAAAAGGCGTGTCGCCGTTTAGACGATCCCAAGGGCCATAATTTATTTTTGCAAAGTGACGTACCTTCTCGTTGTTAATGGAGGAGAGAAAGGCATCTTTATCGTCAAAAAACGCTTGTTTCCAAAACAAATCGTCCATAATTTTCGACGCATCAATTAATAGTGAAAGCATCTGACGTTGATTATCACCAAGGTGTGACAAATCGCTGGTAAGGTCCACACCGTGGTAAATAGACAAGCGAGACTCATCAACAAGTAAAGTTTGTTCTGCTGCAGTTTCAGGTTTTGCCGTTTTAGTTTGCGTTGTATCGGCGCTTTTGCTGCACGCAGTTAGCATAAATAAACCCGCTACTGCCGCAGCAATAGGAGAGTACGTAGAAATTATTTTTTTCATAATGACTTTTACCATGTCGTTAAACCGCACTGTTTCACATTATATGGGGCGGCAAATAGATAGCTCACTATAGCTATGCTTTTGATTTAATACAAAAGTATGAAAGATATTTGTTTAATATCGATAGTGGTTTGTTACTAGTTGTCTATACTTTAAGTAAGCTCTGGTGGTTCTGCCCTTGCTAATGAATCGCATCGACCCTGTATTTTTTTAGTTGGTCGAAACTAAAGAGCTACTATAGTATGGTGATAGAAATTTCATAATAAAACAATAAACGGTTTGTATTTTAGTGTGGACATAGGCGCCTATGTAAGTTGACGCACGGAATGCAAAAAACATCGAATCTACTTTGGTCATCGGGTTTACTGGTGGTTGAAATGGTTAATTGATAAAGCAACCTATCGCCTTCACAAGGCTATTTGGAACTTTCTAAGGGTAGAAATATGTCTACACAGAACGCGCTCTCAACCATCTTGGTTGAAAAGATAAACAATGACACGCTCGTCCTCCCCACGCTTCCTGCAATTGCATTAAAAGTCCGCAAAGCAGCAGATGATCCCGACATTAATTTAAGCGCGATGGGTGACGTGGTTGGTCAAGACCCATCGCTTAGTGCAAGAATGATTAAAATTGCAAACAGCGCTTACATGGGGCGCAGCGTAAAAGTTACGTCTATTAGTCAAGCGGTGACTCGAATAGGCTTACGCCAAATTAAAAACATTTCTACGGCGTTGGCTATGGAACAGCTATTCGTTTCTAAGAACGACATAGTCGCACGCTATTTGCAGCAAGAGTGGGCGAATACAGTGAATATCGTTGCTCATTCAATGGCGGTGCTTCAACTTTACATAGCACGTACGAAAAAGCGCGAAATGAGTATGGATACCATGACATTAGCGGCGCTGGTTCACAACATTGGTGTTCTGCCTATTTTAACTGAAGCTGAGCGTCATCCTGAAGTTTTTGCGAACCCTTCTTTCCTTGAAGTGGCAATTGACAAATTAGCAGGTCGCATTGGTGCAAGCATTATGACTGAATGGGGATTCGGTGAAACATTCGTTAATGTTTCAAAAAATTGGAAAGACCTAAGTTATATGCCTGAAGAGTTAACTTACATTGACTTCGTTCGTGTTGGTGCAGCAGTCTCTGGTGCAATAGACAGTCAAAAAGATGCCATCTTAAACTTAGCGATTCAGCGTGGTGTGGTTGAAGATATGGGCGAGCTTCACTCTGACGAGTTTGAAGAGCTTACAAACGCCGCGAAGCAAATCTTCTTGTAAGTATTTTTACACAATAACGAGTTATACATTACTGCTTGGGCCGATACTAGGGGGTATCCTTAGTATCGGCTTTTTTGTTAATTGAAGGCGGCGTGAATGAGAGCTAAATTTAACAATCAACATTACGCGTAGTTAGGTGTCTTTTGAATATAAAGCAGCAATAACCCTAGTCCTAATCCCCACACCGCTGAGGTCATTGAAAATAAACTAAATCCTGACGCTGTGCACAGTAAGGTAAGCAATGCAGGGGCTCTGTGATGTTCAACTTCCATAGCGCGAACTAATGCCCCTTGCAGCGTAGCCAACAGGGCTAGCCCGGCCAGTAAATGAATGATGATACTGGGCATACTGACAAAGAGTGCAACCACCACAGACGCTAAAAGCCCCATAAATAAATACGCTACGCCAGCTGCTATAGCCGCTTTATAGCGCTGCGATTTTTCACTATCCGCTTGCTCCCCCATACATAATGCCGCCGTTATTGCCGCTAAGTTAAAGGTAAAGCCGCCGAACGGTGCTAAAAAAGCTTGAACAACAGCAATACCTGACAAAATTGGTTTGTGGTTGGGCGTATAACCATGGGCGTGATGAATAGCAATGCCAGGCAGGTTTTGAGAAAGCGTGGTAATAAGAAAAAGGGGAAATGCTAATCCAATGGCAGCACTAAGTGAGAAAGTGGGCGTAACCCAAATGGGCTCGGGTAGGGTAAACATTGGTGACAGCGCTAATGAGTCGCTAGGTAAAGTAACCATACCGTTTGCACTGCTCATAAACAAGCTGATGGCCACAGACATGAACAGCAGCAACAGCATAAGATAACGGGGGAACAGTCGGCTTCCTACCAAATAAGCAGCGATAAATGACGCAACTAAGTACGGAGCGTCATTAACATCACTGAATATTGCAAGGCATATAGGTAAGAGAATTCCGGCCAAAAGCGCCGATGAAATTGCAGGAGGAATCCGACTTATTTGTTTAAGCAGGCTACGGCTTTGCGCTGTTACAAGAGAAAGCAATGCGCAAAGTATAAATGCACCAATGGCTTCACTTAAGCGATAGTCGCCGATACTCGTTAACAAAAAGGCCGCTCCTGGGGTAGACCATGCGGTAACAATGGGCAGTTTAGAAAGCCATGAGAAAAGAATGCAGGTAGTGCCCATACCCAGCCCAAGCGCAAACAACCAACTCACTACCATGTCTTCGCTGGCACCGGCTTTACGCGCTACATCTATAATAATGACTACAGAGCTACTATAGCCTACCGTAACGGCGGTAAGCCCAGCGCT
Organism: Alteromonas sp. S015; assembly: GCF_036864485.1. Lineage (NCBI taxonomy): Bacteria > Pseudomonadati > Pseudomonadota > Gammaproteobacteria > Alteromonadales > Alteromonadaceae > Alteromonas > Alteromonas sp. S015. The sequence continues at coordinate 178,402 of NZ_JAZETO010000002.1, forward strand.
GATATGGCTGATCTTCCATTTACTCATGAAAATACCCAAGCTTAAACAGTGGTTTGAAATCCATAACACAAAAAACGCACTTAGCGTTCATCGAATGTGCTAACCTAACTCGCTTGTGCGCTATAACGCACAAAGTGTAACTTATCACTTGTGCGTTATAGCGCACAAGTGAGTTAGTAATATCGACGGAAAAAAGGCATTGATTAAATGACAAAAGCGAATACGCAGCCCTCTGTTATTTCAAAGAGCATTGCAGTGCACCTGCAGTCTGTTCGAAAAGCTAGGGGGCTTTCCCTTGATAAAACAGCGCAATTGACGGGGGTGTCTAAAGCCATGTTGGGGCAGATAGAGCGCGGCGAGTCTAGCCCTACTATCGCTATCCTGTGGAAAATAGCCACAGGCCTTGAATGTTCGTTTTCTTCCTTCTTATCATCTGGCGAGACAGCGTTTAGTTCTCAACACGCCGATAATAAGTTCGCTAACGACCCAAACGTAACCATTAAGACGTTATTTCCTTTTAACTCGGTCACCCAGTTTGAAATGTTTGAACTTTGCTTAACGGACTTTCATGAGCAGCACTCTTCGGCCCATCAAATAGGTGTAATTGAACATATTCACGTATTGCAAGGAAAATTGGGTGTTTTACAAGACGGTCAGTGGCAAACCTATCAGGCACAAGAGCAATGTTTGTTACGTGCGGATCAGCCTCATGGTTATCGAGATCAACTCGGGGAAACGCGCTTTATCGTGGTGATTCACTACCCAGGCTGAACCGTAAATATAGACTTTTAAAGTGAAGATTCGCGTAAGTATTAAAGAAGGCATATCTGTCAATTTTTGGTGGATAAAAATAAAAGGACTAAGGTTAAAAGGGGGGACACTCATATTCATCAGTTCACGGAAGTAATTTGAAACGTGCCACCAATCCATGAATCATTGAGAGGCACATGGGTGTTTACTAAAGCGCGTATTCGAAAAAACATAACCGGCCAGAAGGTGCTCTGGCCGATATCGGTATTTATCGCTTGGTACGACACGTAACAGTAGATAATAATTTATAGCACCGATTGGCGCTTCCCGAGTCTCTGCTCACCCAGTTCCCTTGTCCAGTGTAATCCATATAGGTAGACTCATCTTCACCACATGTAGTGGTATAAGTAACAGCGAAGTCAAAGTTGTTAACCCGACAAAACCCAAAGGCTTTAGCGTCAGCGGCGCTGTTTACATTGGGTTGCCCAGCCACCGTTGATGGAATAGACCCCCCTTCAGCCCATATTGGTTGCTTATAACCATATTCGTTAAATATCCTTATGTCATAAAGTACTACATCTGACGCCGCGGCTGCCTGACTAGGCGTAATTACCCCGTACAAGAATAAAACTAACAATGATATCGCTTTCATTTATTACTCCTTTAATTAATTTAAATTGATGCGTGTGCATCAATTTAAGTATTACGTAGGTAATAAAATGAGTTGTGAAAGTTTCGTGAAGAATGGATGAATATAAGTGTGGTTCATGAGCAGAGAGTTTTACATACACTACTTTAAATATGTTTGAAAACCTGTGAGAAGACAGCTGTAGTAACAGTCATAAAAATAGTGAAGTCGCCTCGAGTGCAATATAGAATGGGCGAACGAGAGCGCCTTTAGAGAGCGCTCACAAAGTACGCGGATTACAAACTATCGTCGTTAAGATTAAGGGCACCACGAAGGAAATTAAGCAGCGTACAAATTTCGGCAGACATTAGCGCAAACTCTGCGTCAAGGCGCGCTTCTACCTGGTCTTTTGGCACGTCGTCAGTTTCTTCTTTAATGCGGTCAGTGAACTTAATACGTTTAATGGCGCCATCCTCACACATAATCGCCGTTAACGTCTCTGCATATTCGAATGCGACCTTTTGAACCAGCTTACCTGCATCTAAATGAATACTGATTTCTTCGCTGTCTAGCGGTTGATTCTTACAGCGAATAACGCTGCCGGTGTCATCGGTAGATTTAAGCTCTGCTTCTTCAAGTAAGCTCACTCCTTCTGGCGTTGATTCTGTAACCCAATGTGTAAGTTCACTTTGAAGGCTTCTGCGCGTAAAAGGTACTACTGGAAGTGAGCCAATGGCCTTTCTTACCATGGCTAAAAAGGCTTCGGCTTTGCCGTCTGATGATGCGTCAACCACTACTAAGTTGTCAGCAAGCGAAATAAAACCGTGAGTGTAGGTGTTTTTTGTAAATGCCTGTGGCAGCAAGCGGGTTTGAATTTCTTGTTTAAGATCTGCCTTGGCTTTTTTGCCAACTGGCGAGCCCGTTTCCATTTCAATTTTAGCCACCATTTCGTCAAGCTCGGCATTTACCACCGCACCGGGCAAGATCTTTTCTTGTTTCTTAAGTGTTATCCAAAAACGCTGTTGAACAACATGAAACATGGTGCCTTGCTTGCCCGCCTGAGAAAACGGAGAGGCAAATCCCATGGTTGCTAAATCTTGGCTGCCGCATGGGCGAAAAGCATGCTCATTAAGGGCGCGCTCTAAATCGCCCTCGTCTAGCGATAGCGGCTGAGTAATTTGATAGGCTTTTACATTTTTAAACCACATAGTGTAAGCATTCTCTTGATAAAAATAGGGCGCAAGCGTACCAATGTACGACATGCGGTGCAATGGAATAAAAGGTCCTGGAAAGCGTGCTTATTACAGGTTCCTTAGATAGGTTGCGACAAAAATGCTTTAAGCATTTTTTTTCGGAAAGCGAATAGTGTACTTCAAGCCATTGCCACGAGTGCTATGCGCTTCGATATGGCCATGCAATGACTGCGTGACTAGATTATACATAATATGTGTGCCTAAGCCGCTGCCACCTTCTCCGCGTTTAGTGGTAAAGAACGCATCAAATAATTTGCTCAACTCTTCTTCGCTTAGTCCTCTGCCATCATCTTGATAGTGGATCACAACGTTATTGCCATCTTCTTTTACGTCAAGTGTTACCGTGCCGACAGCTTTACCTTCGAAGCCATGCGTAATGGAGTTAACAACCATATTTGTAACGATTTGAGCGATGGCGCCGGGGGCGCAAGTCACCACTAAATTGTCAGAGCAGGATACGTCGATTCTGTGTTTAGTATGTTTGAAGCTTGGTTTTAACGATTGAATGATTTCGTTAATGTAATCGCCTAAAACAAACTCGCGCTCGGTTTCACTGGTTTGGTCAACGGCCACTTGTTTAAAGCTGGCAATAAGGTCTGACGCGCGCTCCAGATTACTTAAAAGTAAAAGTGCCGTTTGCTCAGCTTCATCAATAAAGCTTGCCATATTTTTGCTAGTCAGGCTTTTATCTTCAAAGTCTGTCTTTAAGTTATTAAGTCGCTCTTGTAGAAAACTCGCTGCAGTAACACTTACGCCTAATGGCGTGTTCACGTCGTGCGCGATTCCGGCAACAAGGCCGCCAAGCGACGCCATCCGCTCTGACTCTACTAGCTGCTCTTGTGCTTGATGAAGCGTATCCATTGAACTGGCGAGTTCTTGGTTACGCTTGCGAAGTTCTGCTTCTATGTACTGGCGATTTTCGTTTTCCTGACGAAGCTCCCTCTGATGAGCAATCAGCTCGTCTTTTTGCTGCTCTAAATCGAGCATGATCTGAGACAAAGACGCCGTTTTCTTTGCTACCTCTTGTTCTAAAATTAAGTTCTGATCGTCTAGTTTTTTGTTGGCAAGGGTGAGTTCGTTTTGTGCGTCCTTCAGCTTATTATTCGAAATAATAAGGTCATCAATAACGTGGTTATAAGATTCTTTAAGCTGTAACAGTTCGTTATCATCATCGAGCTTAATGGTGAGCTTACTTTCTTCTGGATGCTGAGGGTCGAAATTCCCCATTTGTTCGGTAATGGTCTGCAGAGGTTCAGAAAGCATGGTGCGAAATGCGGTCATGAACAAGAAGACGAGAAATGTTGTTTTTACTAAAGCATTACCGATAAGAAAAAATACGCCCACTTCAATACGACTAAAAATAGTATCAAAGCTAGAGTATAAGGTGACATCGCCGACGGTAGATTCGCGACCAGAGAATTTGAACACTAATGGGAAGCTGTAGCTAAATACGCCGCCAGGATGATCTTCAATTATTTCACGGTCAACCGGAGCGTTGGAACGCTGAGCGCGAATGCCGTATTCTGCAATGTAGTTGCCGTTTTCACCACGAACTTGAAGCCCTTCAACAATGGGCAGCGACATAAGGCCTTCGGCGATGGCTCGCACTTGGTCATGGTTAAGTTCCCATAAGGCGCGGGTTAAACTGGAGGAAAAGGTGTTTTTTAGCGTTTGAAGCTCGCCTTCAACGTGATTTTTGGTACTAAGGTATTCTGTAAAAATTTGTCCTACTGTTACGAGCAGCGTGAGAGAAAAGTACACTGATAACACTCTGGCTAAGAGTTTCCTTGATAACCCTGTCTTGACCGCAGCCATCGATAAACACACCCCTGTTACATCAGACCTTTTGAATCACCGACATCGCCTGGCAGTTGCTCACCTTTGCAACGATAACAGTCGGTTTTGTGTAATTTCAAGAATATGCGTAATCGTCTGAATAAACAAGATTATGTATTTAAACTTTGGAACAAGTTTGTATTAAACTTGACACATAAATGTAATGGTTTTAATAAAACTGTCACAGACCACATTAATAATAACGGCGTTTAAAAATGAGCAGGAATATTACGATGTCTCGTACAGTGTTGGTGGTTGAGGACGAAGCGCCTATCCGTGAAATGCTTAAGTTTGTGCTTGAGCAATCTGGTTTTAATATTATAGAAGCCGAAGATTTCGACATCGCGCAAGAAAAAATTTGCGAACCTTACCCAGATTTAATCTTATTAGATTGGATGTTACCGGGAGGTAGTGGTGTTCAGCTGGCTAAAAGTTTAAAGCAGCACGAGTTTACTCGTGACATCCCGGTCATTATGCTTACAGCACGAGGCGAAGAAGAAGACAAAATTCGCGGCCTAGATGCGGGCGCTGATGACTATGTCACTAAGCCTTTCTCACCGAAGGAACTTGTGGCAAGAATTAAAGCAGTAATGCGACGAGTGACACCCACATCAAGTGAGGAGCCTATTGAATTCAATGGTCTTAAGCTTGAACCGGTATCACATCGCGTGATGGCGAATGATGAACCGTTAGACATGGGGCCTACCGAGTTTAAGTTGTTGCACTTCTTTATGACCCATCCAGAGCGTGTCTACAGCCGAGAACTATTATTAGACAATGTTTGGGGAACCAACGTTTACGTAGAAGATAGAACGGTTGATGTTCATATTCGACGTCTACGCAAGGCTATCTCTCGCCACGGACATGATGCTATGATCCAAACAGTGCGCGGTGCGGGCTACCGTTTTTCTACAAAGCTGTAATAATTAAAATAATGGGGAGTAGCACGATGTTGTTCCCTGATTGTCTTTGCGCCCAACGGGCGTGCGCCTGTTTCCACCTTTAACAACGCGAGTTATTTCATGTATTACCCGTTCTCTTGGTTGAGAAGTACATTGCGCTTAGTGCTATTCCTTGTGGTTTTTGCGCTAGTCGGGTGGTATTTAGATGACATGTTATTTGCCGTGGCTATTGGCGCAACACTACTGCTGTTATTTAACTACTGGCATCTTTATAAGTTAAACCGCTGGTTATGGCACAGTCGAAAAATGTCTCCGCCTACCGTGCGTGGTGTGTGGGAACATATCTATGAAGGGATTTATTACCTTCAACGCCGTAACCGCAATAAGCGTAAAGAGCTCGGCGAATTGGTTAAACGCTTTAGAGAGGGCTCTGAAGCCTTGCCTGATGCGGCCGTTGTGGTCGATGCCAAGGCTTGTATTATCTGGTGTAACCGCCTTGCACGTTTGGATTTAGGGCTTAAATGGCCGCAAGATTCTGGGCGCCGTATTGACAACTTGTTGCGCCACCCAGAATTTATTCAGTACTTTCACGCGGGCAATTACAAATACCCCATTGAAGTGCCGTCGCCTACTAATCCAAACAAAACTTTCGAATACCGGATTATGCCCTATGGCGATGAGCACCTGCTGCTGATTGCCCGTGATATAACGCGCGTTTCTCAACTTGAAGAAATGCGTAAAGACTTTGTGGCGAATGTGTCGCATGAGTTGCGCACGCCGCTAACAGTCATTAACGGATACCTTGAAATCCTTCCCATTGACGAAGGCTCTGACCCGTTTATGCAAAAAGCGATGAAAGAAATGACCTCGCAAACCCAGCGTATGCAAAACTTGATTGAAGACTTGTTAGTGCTATCACGCATTGAAGCAAGTTCGGAGCGCATCTATGAAAATGTTGTGAATATTCCTGTGGTTCTTAAACAAGTTGAGCGGGAAGCGCAGGCGCTTAACAAAGAAAAAAAACACACAATAAACTTCCACATTGATAAGGAACTCTATGTTTTTGGTGTGGAAACCGAGCTTCGAAGCGCATGTTCAAATCTGGTTTTCAATGCGGTTCACTACACCCCTGCAGGTGGTGAAATTAATGTGTACTGGCAACGTAAACCAAATGGCGCCCAATTTTCTGTAGTAGATAATGGTGATGGTATTGAGCAAAACCATCTTAATCGCCTGACTGAGCGTTTTTATCGTGTAGATAAAGCGCGCTCTCGTAAAACTGGTGGTTCAGGCTTAGGTCTTTCCATTGTAAAACATGTACTAAGCCATCATAATTCTCGTTTAGAGGTAACCAGCACATTAGGCGAAGGCAGCAACTTTTCTTTTGTGCTGGATAACGAGTTGATTGCAGAGCAACTTTAACTTTAAGAAGCGAGAAGTATTGGTGAACAAAAAGCATGACAAGATGAAAGGGCAAAGCTATCGTCTTTCAAAGTTACTTATAGTAACAAGCTTATTGTTATCACTAGGAGCATTTGCTAACCCTCAAAATACACAAAGCTCGTCATCGGTTTATAGCACTTACAAAGTACCAGCCTATGAACGCCAGCCGGGGGTGGCAGGAAAAATATCCTCAGTGGGCTCAGACACGCTGGCAAACTTAATGACCTTTTGGTCGCAGGAGTTCAAAACTCTTTATCCTCAGGTAGGCTTTCAGATACAAGCGTCTGGTTCGTCCACCGCACCGCCAGCACTGATTGAAGGTACTGCCACCATAGGCCCAATGAGCCGAGAATTAAAACCCAGTGAAATACGCGACTTTACAAGAACTCATGGTTATCCACCTACGGTATTAAAAGTGGCGATGGATGCCATCGCCATTTTTGTGGATAGACGCAACCCGCTGCCGGGGATGACTCTTGAGCAAGTTGATGCGGTATTTTCTGAGACCCAGTTTTGTGGCAGCAAAACAGCTATTACCAATTGGTCTCAGCTTGGGGTTAGCGATATAGGCTATCGCTCCCCTATAAGGCTTTATGGCCGAAATTCAGTATCAGGGACTTATGGCTTGTTTAAAGTGATGGCGCTGTGCGACGGAGACTTCAAGAATACGGTTAATGAGCAACCTGGCTCTGCTTCGGTGGTATTGTCTGTCGCCAGTGGCACAGGTGCGATCGGCTATGCCGCTTACGGTTACAAAACCGCGGGCGTTCGCGCTTTGCCCTTAGGTGAGTCGCTAGATAAGCTCATTCCTCTTTCAACGGATACCGTGCGTAACGAAACGTACCCGTTTGCCCGTTTTCTATATTTAGTTATAAATAAGAAGCCCGGTGAGCCTTTACCTACTCTGGAAAGGGAGTTCTTACGCTACATATTGTCACAGGAAGGGCAGCAGCAAGTGTTAAGAGATGGGTATTTTCCTATTCGTGAAGACGTACTGGTACGCCAACGTCGATTATTGGAATAGAGAAGTAAACTTAGAAATCGCTTCATCAGCCGCTAAAAGCAAAGGGAGAAATTGTGTCGTATATGCCACCGGCGTGGAAACAATGGGTTGTTAAATGCCTGCTTTCAAGAACTGCAGTACCTACTATTGTGGCGACACTAGTGGAAAACGGTTTTTCGCCCGAAACGATCAAGAAAGTGCTCGGCACTAATTTGCCCTCTGATTATCGGTTTTCACCCTCTTCAAGTTTCTATGAAGCGCTGGCAAAAAGTGCTATCACCCGCGTGGGGCAGGCTAAGCCCCTTGCAGAGCCCTATGACATTCAGCTGTTTGCGTACGATAACTTCTTGAGCAGTCAAGAGTGTGACGCTATTGTCGCACTAACTAAAGATAAACTCGCGCCCTCTGAATTGGCGGGCGCCGCCAGCGCTGATGACATTAGAACGTCTTCGACGTGTGAATTGGCCTTTCTCGGTAATGAGTTGGTTAAAGGTGTTGATCGTCGCATTGTTGCAGCGCTTCGTTTAGGCGTCGGGGAAGGGGAAGTTATTCAGGCTCAGCACTACAATGTGGGGGAGTACTATAAACCGCACTACGACTTCTTTCCGCCTGGTAGTCCACAGTACAAAGAACACTGCCAGTCGAGAGGGCAGCGAACATGGACATGCATGATTTATTTAAATGATCAATGCGAAGGCGGCCACACGCGTTTTACGAAGCTCGATATTGCCGTAAGCCCCAAAAAGGGAATGGCACTTTTTTGGAACAATTTGCTGCCCTCTGGCGACCCCAACCTTAACAGTATTCATTTCGCAGAGCCTGTTACTCGTGGTCACAAAACTGTCATAACCAAATGGTTTAGAACGAAAAACTAAACGTTCAAAACCTGATTTTTTGTTTTGTTTTTAACCAGTTCTTTTTTATCTATATGAAAAGTAATAGCTTTGTAGTTGCGTCAGTTCAACGCTGAAAAAGTTCAAATAAATTCGATAAGTTTTTTACTTTGTAACAAAAATGTCACTGATCTCCTTTACTCTCTAGCAAACCTTAGAATCCGTATTACAAAAATCTGGAGAATTTAATGGAAATTCGTAACATATTTAAGGTAAGTGCTATCACGACTGCGCTTGTCCTTGCAGGCTGCGGCGGTGACATCAATATTAATGAAGGTGACGAGGTCGTAGCACCAACTACACCAACAACTCCGACTACACCTACAACACCAACAACACCGACTACTCCTGATGTAGATACGCCTTTCTCTCTGGGCTTGGCTACTGACGTTTCAAGCGAATTCTCAGGAACAATTACAGACAAGCCTGTTTATCGTTTAGATACCGATTTAACTATCACTCAAGATATGACCTTAACGAACGATGCTCACTGGATCATCAAAGGTCGTACTGCGGTAGGTAATGATAATTCAGACCCAGCAGTGCTTAGTATTGAAGAAGGTACTACAGTAATCGGCGAAGACGGTGATGACTTCTTAGTTGTTCGTCGTGGCTCTCAAATTGACGCATCTGGTACGTCTTCAGCGCCTATCGTGATGACGTCGGTGCAGGATGTAACTGGTGAGGAAACTTCAATTGGTCAGTGGGGCGGTGTAGTTCTACTTGGTAACGCACCAACTAACCTTTGTAATACGGGTGACGATGCAGATACGTCTGACGAAGAACTTGCAAACTGTGGTGTTTCTGCAGAAGGTGATGCAGGTCTTTACGGCGGTAATAACCCAGAAGATAACTCAGGTACGCTAGAGTACGTTGTAGTTAAACATGCGGGTAAAGCACTGGCATCAGGCGACGAGCTAAACGGTATTTCATTCGCTGGTATCGGTTCAGGCACCACAGTTAACTATATTCAGGTTCACCAAAACCTTGATGACGGTATTGAATTCTTCGGTGGTACAGTTAACGTAAGTAACGTTGTACTTACTGATATCGGTGACGATTCACTAGATTGGTCATTTGGCTGGACTGGTAGCGCAACTAACGTTTATATCCAACAGTCAGCTGACGGTGGCGACAACGCAATCGAAGCGGATAACAACGAAGATAATCCGTCTTGGTTGCCGCTAACTAAGCCAACTATTTCAAACGTGACTATTGTAAGCGCTGATGGCACAAATGGCGTACGTTTGCGTAACGGTACGGCAGGTGTACTGTCAAATGTATTAGTAACAGGTTCAGCCCTTGCTAATAACTGCCTGCGCGTAAACGGTGACGAAGCAATTGCTAACGCTGAGTCGGGCGAGCTTTCTATCACTGATTCAATTGTTGCGTGTGAAACACCAGCGAACAACTTTGGTTCTGACACCATTAACGGTGGCACTACTCAAGCATGGTTTGAAGGCCAAGATGGCAACAGCGTTTTAGCTGCGTCTGCACTTATGCTTGAAGACAACGGTTACTTCCCAACAGAATCATCTCCTGTAGCACTTGGCGGCGGTCAGTATATCGGTGCATTTAACCCTAACGGCACAGACTGGACTGTGGGTTGGACTGTAGGCGTGAACGGCGGTTTCCCAACTGACGTTCAAAACGCATTTGCACAAGGTTTAGCGACAGACGTATCGGCTGACTTCGACCTAGACAAGCCAGTTTATGAAATTGCTGCAGACACTACATTCACATCTGATGTTACATTTACGAATGATGCTTACTGGCTAATTAAAGGCCGCACCGCTGTGGGTGAAGATAACGACGACAGCGCAACACTATACATCGAACAAGGTACGACTGTGTTTGGTGAGCAAGGAGATGACTTCTTGGTAGTGCGTCGTGGCTCAATGATTGAAGCTAACGGTACGGCGAGCGCGCCTATCACGTTTACCTCAGTTCAAGACCTTACGGGTGAGGAAACGGGTATCGGTCAATGGGGTGGTATCGTACTTCTAGGTAACGCACCAACTAACCTATGTAATACAGGTGACGATGCAGGTACATCTGACGCTGAACTTGCTGCGTGTGGCGCTCCTGCTGAAGGTAACGCGGGTCTTTACGGTGGTAATAACCCAGCAGATAGCACAGGTTCACTTCGCTACGTAGTGGTTAAGCATGCGGGTCGTGCCCTGGCAGCGGGTGACGAGCTAAATGGTATCTCATTTGCGGGTATCGGTTCAGGCACTAAAGTTGAGTATATTCAAGTTCACCAAAACTTGGATGACGGTATTGAGTTCTTTGGCGGTACAGTTAGCGTACGTAACGTTGTTTTAACTGATATCGGTGATGACTCACTAGACTGGTCTTTTGGTTGGACAGGTAACGCGCAAAACGTTTATATCCAACAATCAGCAGCTGGTGGCGACAACGCTATTGAGGCAGATAATAACGAAGACAACCCAGCGTGGCTTCCACTCACTAAGCCTACTATTTCTAACGTGACTATCGTTGGCGCTGACACAACTAACGGCGTACGTCTACGCAACGGTACTGCGGGTAACATTCGCAACCTAGTTGTTACCGCTGGTGAAGGTTACTCCAACTGCCTGCGTGTTAACGGTGACGAGTCAATTGCTAATGCAGTATCTGGCGAGCTTTCTGTAGAACATTCAGTGGTTGCTTGTGAAGCTGGTGATAACTTTGGTTCAGATACTATCGGTGGCGAAACTACTCAAGCATGGTTTGAAGGTCAAACGGGCAACAGCGTACTTACTGCTGACGCACTAATGCTTTCTAACGATGGCTTTACACCACGTTCTGGTTCACCACTTCTTGGTGCGGGCGTTGATGTATCAGAAGAGAATGACTTCTTTGCGGCAACTGACTATATCGGTGCATTTGATGGTGACAATAACTGGATGGACGGTTGGACTGTTGCGGTAAATGATAGCATTCCATCTGACGTTACAACGGCACTAGAACAAGGCTTAGCGACTGACGTGTCTGCTAGCTTCCCTGATATCACTGACAAGCCTGTTTATCAGCTGACTACTGACACTGTATTTACTACTGATGTATCGCTAACGAATGATGCTCACTGGTTAATTAAAGGTCGTACAGCGGTAGGCGAAGACAATTCCAGCAGCGCAACGCTATACATCCAGCGAGGTACTACAGTATTTGGTGAAGACGGTGACGACTTCCTGGTTGTTCGTCGTGGCTCTAAGATTGAAGCATCTGGTACCGCAACCCTTCCTATTACCTTCACGTCTTCTGAAGATATGACTGGAGGCGAAACTGGAATCGGTCAGTGGGGTGGATTGGTTATTCTAGGTAATGCACCTACTAACCTTTGTAATACCGGTGATGACGATGAGACGTCTGCAGAGGAACTTGCTAGCTGTGGAACAGCGGCAGAGGGTAACGCAGGCCTCTATGGTGGCCCTGACAGTGAAGATGACTCAGGTACGCTACGCTACGTTGTTGTTAAACACGCAGGTAAAGCACTAGCCGCAGGCGATGAACTAAACGGTATTTCATTTGCAGGTGTAGGTAGCGGTACTGAAGTTGACTTCATTCACGTTCACCAAAACCTGGATGACGGCGTAGAGTTCTTCGGCGGAGCAGTAAATGTGAGCCACTTGGTACTTACTGCAATCGGTGATGACTCTCTAGATTGGTCGTTTGGTTGGACGGGTAAAGCGCAGTATGTGGTTATCAAGCAAGATGCTGAGGGCGGCGACAATGCGTTCGAAGCAGACAACAACGAAGACAACCCATCGTGGACACCGCTTACAACGCCCACTGTATCTAACGTGACTATTTTAGGTGCGGATGGTACAAACGGTGTACGTTTACGCAACGGTACAGCGGGTACCATCAAAAACCTAGTGGTTACCGGTGGCGATAACTACAGCAACTGTCTACGAGTAAACGGTGATGAGTCCATTGCTAATGCAGCAGCGGGTTCGCTAACAATGACACATTCAACGGTTGCTTGTTCATCGGCGAGCGCATTTGGTTCAGATACAATTGGTACGGACAGCACGCAAGAGTGGTTTGAAGGCCAAGATAGCAACAGCGTACTTGCTAATACAGCAGCACTTGGCTTTGATTCAACAGGTTTCGTACCAGCAAGCAATTCAGTCTTATTAGGCTCAGGCTTCGACGCTTCTACTTTGGACGCTTTCTTTGATAGCACAGACTTCCAAGGTGCTTTTGACGGCGAGTCTGACTGGACACTGGGTTGGGTAACAGTTGGTCTTCAAGACTAACAAGCAAACGGTAAACACAGTAAAGCTAAGGCGTTTGTACGCCTTAGCTTTTGTGTAAACGCAGCTACCTGATTACAGTTCCTTAGGAGTTACCATAATGAAAAATAAACAAACGTCAGTATTCAAAGTCGGTGGACTTTCGCTGGCTATCGCGTCCATTCTAGGCGCAAGCGCGTTACCGTTATCAGCAGTAGCACAGCAGTCAGAAGACGAAGTTATTGAAGAAGTTGTTGCCACGGGCACGCGACTTAAAGGTACCGCTACTGCGGTATTACAAGAGCGTCAGAATCAGGCGTTCGTTGCTGATATTCTTGGCGCAGAGCAAATTTCTCGTACCGGTGACGGCGACGCCGCCGCTGCACTTCGACGTGTAACTGGTCTTACGCTTGTTGACGGTAAATTTATCTACGTTCGTGGTTTGGGTGAGCGTTATTCAAGTACACAGTTGAATGGCATGACGGTACCAAGCCCAGATCCGACGCGTTCGGTCGTACCGCTTGATTTATTTCCTTCAAGCATCATTGAAAGCCTGAACGTTCAGAAATCTTACTCACCAAATATGCCTGGGCACTTTGGTGGCGGTAACGTTAACATTCGCACCAAATCAATTCCCTCTGAGTTTGTTTTTAATGTTAGAGCGGGCGGTGGTTGGAATACGCAAAACAGCGACACCGGTGTTTTCTATTCTGGTGGTGGCGACGATTGGACAGGTCGTGACGACGGCACCCGAGCACTGCCTGATATTATTAGTTCAGGCCTTGCAGCAAACGGTTCTGCTGGTTTTGAAGGCGACCGCACAAGAACACTTGCTGAAACTCAAGATATCCTGAGTTCATTTAACTGGGACATTGGCCCAGATGAAAAATCTGTCGATCCAAACTTCAGTCTTGGGTCTACCATTGGTAATAACTATGTATTTGACAACGACTCTGTATTAGGTTTCTTAGCAACGGTTTCATACAGCAATGAATGGACGGTTGCCGAAGAGATGCTAGGTAACGATATCGGTGGCGGTCAGGAAAATCCGCGTTTTACTAAATATCGTGATATGGTGTCTACTGAGCAAAATGTGCGTTGGAGTGGTATGTTCAACGTGGGTTATGAATACAACAGCAACCACAAAGTAGAACTTGTGAACATGATCCTTCACGACATGCGTGATCGTGTTCGCGATGGATACTACTTCGACGAAAGTGAATCTAACCCTGGCGTGGAAGAGTTCCGCCGCATGGACATTATTTTCGAAGAACGTGAAATGGTGTCTTCGCAGCTTAAAGGTACGCACAACTTCCTTAACTTGTTAGATGGTGTGTTTTTTGATTGGTACGTTGGAACTAGCCGAGCGTCTCGTGAAGCACCAGACATCATGGAAGTAACATTTCAGCAGTTCTACGATGAATCAGGTGCATTAGAACTAGAGCGTCTTGATGATACGCCGGGAACAAACCTTAACCGTCAATATCAGGTTCTTTATGATGAGTCTGATACCTATGGGTTCAATGTGTCTACCGCGTTCTTCGGTGAAGGCTACGACATTGAACTTAAAGCCGGTATGGATTACTACGACAAAACCCGTGACGGTAACAATATCGATTTAGCAATTCGTCATTTCGGTATTTCTTCTGATTTTAAAGAAGGCGATCGCTTGGATGAAATTTTCTCAAGCGATAATATTTATAACGACGACTTCTACACTAGCTCAACGGGGCGTTCTGTGTTTCAGGACAACACCGGTGCAGGTGATAAGTACTCAGCGGCAACCAAACTTACCGCAGGCTATTTCATGGTTGATGCATTCTTCAACCAGAAGTTTCGCGTAAGTGGCGGTGCACGTTATGAAGACTTCCAGCAAGTATCGATTCCATTTGTCGAGCACTCAGATACGTTTGCAGATGATACTGATGCCATCGTTGACAGCATCTACAATGAATCTGATGTTCTTCCGTCATTGGCTTTCACTTATATTCCAAGCGAAGAAATGCAGTATCGTTTTAACGTTAGCCAAACGTTAATCCGTCCTGACTTGCGTGACATCAGCTCAACTTTCTTTATTGACCCGCTAACAGAATTCTTGGTACGAGGTTCACCGTCATTGGTTGAAACTGAATTGACCAATATCGACTTCCGTTGGGAGTGGTATATGTCTCAGGGGAACAACCTGTCTATTGCCCTTTTCTATAAAGATATGGAAAACCCTATCGAGATGGTGCAGTTCGATGGCGGTGAAGGTGTACCTCAGCTACTAACGGCTAACGGTCAGGAAGGTGAGTTGTACGGTATCGAGTTTGAATTCTTACACGACTTAGGTTTTATTGGTGATAACTTTAGTAACTTCTTTGTATCAGGAAACATGACACTCTCTGATTCAGAAGTAACCATTGGCAGCGGAGATCAAGAGTCACTGTTCTCTCAACAAGCGCGTGAAGCTTACGGTGGTACTATCACAGCGACTATTACCAATGACAAACGTCGTCTAGTGGGTCACTCAGAGTGGGTTGCTAATCTTCAGTTAGGTTGGGATTCTGATAACGGTGAGCATTCAGCGTCATTAGTTTATAACTCATTTGGCGAGCGTATCATTGCGCCGGGCGTTCGTGGTTTTGAAGATGGTATTGAAAAACCGTTCCATTCATTGGATGCCGTTTATACCTACTATCCTGACTTCAACACAACAGTTAAATTACGTGTGCAGAACATTTTCAACGATGAAAAAGAAATTGAGCAAGAAGGTCTTACGCTGCGTAAGCTAAGCGTAGGTACAGGTATAAACGCTTCAATAACTTATAATTTCTAAGAAAATGCATCAAGTTGTGCTTCCTTAAAAAGGGAGCGTTAACAACCACCTAAAGCCCGGTTTACTTGCCGGGCTTTTGTATTTGTGACAATAGTCTTCGATTTATGACAGTTCCGTAATAAAACTGTCACAGAAAACTCCTATCCTACGCGCAGAAATTTATAGTCGGACAAATCCGATTTCTTTTAACTTTAAAGGTTTGAATGTATGAAGCTTATCAATGCCTTGCTTGTGGCAGGTGCGCTAGCAGCGACACCCGTACTTGCACAAGACGATGAAGTCTTAAAACCCGTTGTCGATGAGGCAGCGAAAATAAACGAGTCAGCGGCGAAATCGCAAGAGAAGATTAACGGTATTACCGATCAAATCGACAGCAAACTTCAACAGTTCAAAACATTGATGAAAGAGATTGAAGGTCTTGAGGTTTATAACATTCAGCTTCGTAAGCAAATCAATAACCAAGAACAAGAAATGGCAGACTTAAACGCTGCTATCGACGAAGTTTCTGTGGTTGAGCGTCAAATCACGCCACTAATGATGCGCATGATTGACGGCCTAGAGCAGTTCGTAGCACTAGACGTTCCTTTTCTTCCAGAAGAGCGCGCAAACCGTGTAGCTGACCTTCGTGCCATGATGGACCGTGCCGACGTTGCGGCGTCTGAAAAATTCCGTCGTGTAATGGAAGCGTACCAAGTAGAGATGGACTACGGCCGCACTATGGAAGCGTATAGCGGTATTCATTCAATTAACGGTCAAGAGCGTGACGTTGAATTCCTACGCCTTGGTCGTACAGCGCTAATTTACCAAACACGTGATGCAAGCATGCAGGGTGTTTGGAACAAGCAAACCCGTCAGTGGGAAGAGCTTGATAGCAGCTACCGTACACAAATTACAAAAGGTCTGCGCATGGCGAAGAAGCAACTTGCACCAGACTTGCTAATGCTGCCAGTGGCAATTACAGACTAAGAGGTTGATGAGAATGTTTAACACAGTAAAACGTATCGCTGTTGGTCTAGCAGCCCTTAGCATCAGCGTTGGTGCTTTCGCACAGAGCGACCGTGCCATGGACTTAGACGCACTTCTTAAGCAACTAGAAGAAGGTCAGTTCGCACAGTCACAGCAAAACAAACAGCGTGAGCGTGATTTCCAAGCGCAACGTGCAGAGCAAGATCGCATTCTTCGCGAAACACGTGAAAAGCGTGACCAAATGCTTGCGCAATCAGAGCAGCTAGAAACTCAATTTGAAGAAAACGAATTTAAACTGGCTGACTTAAATGGTGCACTAGACACGCGTCTTGGTTCACTTAAAGAGCTATTCGGTGTACTTCAGCAAATCGCTGGCGACACCAAAAACAAATTCTATAACTCTGTTATCTCTGCACAAATCCCTGGCCGTGCTGCGTTCTTAGACGAAATGGCACAAGACATGGGTTCAAGCTCTAAGCTAGCATCAATTGAAGAAATTGAGCGTGTTTGGTTTGAAATGCAGCGTGAAATGACTGAAGCCGGCAAGGTGACCACTTTTACAACCGACGTTGTTGAAGCGGGTGGTGAGAAAGTGAATAAGTCTGTTGTACGTGTAGGTCCGTTTGCCCTTGTAGCCGACGGTAAATACCTAGACTACAACGGCGTAACTGGCACAGTATCTGAACTAGTACGTCAACCAGCTGACCGTTACATGGACTCAGCTGCAGAGCTTCAAGCATCAAATGGCGAACTAGTGCAGTTCGGTATCGACCCAACAGGTGGTTCAATTCTAGGTCTCCTTGTTCAAGCGCCTAATCTTAAAGAGCGTGTAGAGCAGGGGGGTGTTGTAGGTTACATCATTCTTATCGTTGGTGCTTTCGGTCTTCTATTAGCTATCGAACGTTTAGTAACACTGACGCTAACACGTATGAAAGTGAACAAGCAGCTTAAGAGCAAAGAAGTTAATACAAACAACCCACTTGGCCGTGTACTTAAAGTACGTGACGAGCACCCAGATGCAGACGTTGAAGCGCTTGAGCTTCACTTAACTGAAGCTATCTTGGGCGAAGTACCTAAGCTAGGTCGTAACCTAACTATCATCAAGATTATCTCAGTAGTAGCACCGCTTATGGGTCTACTAGGTACGGTAACCGGTATGATCAACACCTTCCAAGCAATTACCTTGTTCGGTACAGGTGACCCGAAACTAATGGCGGGTGGTATTTCAACCGCACTTGTCACAACAGTACTAGGTCTTGTTGTAGCGATTCCAATGACACTGCTTTATGCAATGCTTAACACACGTTCTAAGAACATTGTGTACATCCTACAAGAACAGGCGTCTGGCGTAATTGCAGAGCGCGCTGAGCGAGGCTAATCATGATCGAGTTTCTAGAAGCAATTCGCGATTTCACAGAAACAGGTGGCCAGGTTCTCCTGGTCATCGGTCTGCTGATATTCGTTATGTGGCTTTTGATCCTCGAGCGTGCGATGTATCTGATGGTTTGGCACAAGCAAGCCAAGAAAGAAGCAATAGCAATGTGGACTGCACGTAGCGATCGCTCTTCTTGGTTCGCTGAACAAGTTCGTCAGAAAACAATTTCACAGTTAACCATGCGCCTTAATGGCAGCATCCCAATTATCCAGTCACTGGTTGCGCTTTGTCCGCTTCTGGGCTTGATGGGAACGGTTACCGGTATGATTGAAGTATTCGATGTAATGGCAATTGCGGGTTCAGGTAATGCTCGTTCAATGGCATCAGGTGTATCGAAAGCCACTATCCCGACAATGGCGGGCATGGTTGGCGCACTTTCAGGCGTATTTGCCGCTACCTGGTTAACTCGTATGGTGAAATCAGAACGCACGCATCTTGAGGATGCATTGACTATTCAACGTTAATGCTAGCTAAGCATTAAGGTAAGGTATTTATTATGAAGCAGCACTTTCAAAACTTAGTCGATGAGGAAGAAGCAAACATCGACATGACGCCCATGCTGGACGTTGTATTTATCATGTTGATCTTCTTCATTGTGACTGCGTCATTTGTGAAAGAAGCGGGTATTGATGTTAACCGTCCAGAAGCAGCGACTGCTGTGAAGAAGGATCGCGCTAACATTCTTATCGCTATTTCAGATAAAGGCGAAATTTGGATTAACAAGCGCCGCATTGACGTTCGCGCAGTGCAAGCAAACATTGAGCGACTACATGCTGAAAACCCGCAGGGTACTGTTGTTATCCAGGCTGACAAAAAGGCCACAACAGAAACCTTGATTAAGGTAATGGACGCGTCGCGAGCCGCTGGCGTTTACGATGTTTCGATTGCAGCCCAAGAGCAATAAATCATGCCACGATATTTAATCGCATTTGTTATTTCCCTTGCGATCACGTTAGGCCTGTTCTTCTTGATGCAATCGCTTATCAAGATGGGTGGCAGTGCGCTAACGGAACCGCCTAAGGGAAGCGTGCTTGACTTTGTTCGCGTTAAGCAGGACGAACAAGTTGAGAAAAAAGATCGTAAGCCGAAAAAGCCACCTAAGCCTGAAGAGCCGCCCCCGCAAATGGAGCAGCCTCAAATGGACTCACCGTCGCCAGATGCAGAAGGGACGTCGATGGACTTTGGTGCTGAAGTGGGCGACGACATCTCACTAGAGGGTGGTTTAGCTCTTGAGTCTGGTGATGGCGAGTACCTTCCAATTGTTAAGGTGGCGCCAGTATACCCAAGACGTGCACTTCAACGGGGTATTGAAGGCTTTGTTATCGTCGAATTCACGGTAACCAAACAAGGCGCGGTGCGCGATCCAATCGTTGTTGAAGCCAACCCACAAGGTATTTTTGAACAAGCGGCAATTGATGCGGCAATGAAGTTTAAATACAAGCCTCGTGTGGTAAATGGTGAAGCTACCGAAGTATCGGGTGTTCAAAACCGTATTACGTTCCAAATTGACGGGTAACAGATCATGATGAGAAAACAGACGAATACATTGCTTAGTGCACTGGCGTTTGCATTTGCATCGGCCATTGTATCTGTACCGAGCATGCTGGTTGCGACGGACGCTGTAGCCCAAGAGCAAAAAGCCATTGAGAAGAAAACGCGCCGTGTACCAACGCTACGCGGCAAGGTTTATGAGCAGCTAGCGCGTGCACAAACAGCGGCAGATGAAGCGGGTAACGTTGAAGAAGCTATCGCTATTTTGAAAGAAGTAGAAGATAAGTCTGACTCAATGAATGCCTACGAAAAAGCCATGATGTACAACTTTTTCGGCTTCATTTATTACAACAACGAAGACTATGCAAAGGCGTTGGAATCGTTTGCCAAAGTGGTAGAGCAGCAGCCCATTCCTGAAAAGTTCGAAATGACCACGCTTTTCAGTTTGGCCCAGCTTAACCTTATGCAAGGTAATTACGACGATACCATCACTTATTTAGAACGTTGGGAAAGTCTGAATACGGGCCCAGTACCGGTTAAAAACAAAGTGATAAAAGCGCAGGCGTACTATCAAAACAAAAAGTACGATGAAGCTGCAATGTGGATTTCTGAAGCGGTGGCCGACCACGAAGCGGAAGGTATGATCCCAGACGAAGGCTGGTTAATTCTTCAACGTGCTATCTTCTACGAACTCAAGCAGCCTGAGAAGGTAAAAGACGTGTTAGTTAAGATGGTTAAGTTGTTTGACGAGCCTAAGTATTGGATCCAGCTGGCCGGCATGTACGGTGAGCTAGGCGAAGAGCGCAAGCAGCTAGCGATAATGGAAACCGCTTATCAGCGTGGGTTCGTTAATACATCCGCTGATGTGTTCAATATGGCGCAGCTTTATTACTATCATCGCGTGCCATATAAAGGGGCCAAGTTGATGGAGCAGGCGATGAACGACGGCGTACTTGAGAAAAACTTGCGCAACCTTAAGTTTTTAGGTCAAAGTTGGTCACTAGCCAAAGAGCAAGACAAAGCAATACCCGTTATGATGCAAGCGGCTGAGCTGTCGGAAGACGGTGAGTTAGATGCACAGTTAGCGCAAATTCTTCTTAATGAAGAGCGCTTTGATGACGCAATTGCAGCGGCCGACCGCGCGGTTGAAAAAGGCGAGTTGAGAAACCCTGGTTTGGTCTACTTGATAAAGGGCATGGCACTTTACAATAAAAAGCAATATGCCCTTGCGCTTAACCAGCTGGCGGAAGCAGAAAAGCACCAGAAAAGCCGTGCTATGGCACAGCAATGGAAGCAGTTTGTGCAGGGCGAAAAACGCCAGGCTGACGCTATCGCTGCCGAGCTTGGAGCCAGTTAGCCGTTCGCATAAAAGATGGAATCAGTTGAAAGGTCGATAGAAAATATCGACCTTTTTTTTATCTTGTTTTTTATACGTTAATCGATAAGCCGTGTATGTACTTGTCTTTAATAGGTCTTAGGCGGTTGGTATGCCCAAGGTCTCTTGAATTAAGAGGAGGGAGGCAGTAAGTCGCTTACTGATGCCATCTGTCCCTCGGCTTCTAGCTGGTTCCAATACTTTTTGGTGTCTAAGATTTCTTGTTTAATAGAGATAAAAGATGCCACTAAATTTGGGTCGAAATGCTTGCCTGCGCCCTCTAGTAAATAATTAAACGCTTCGTCATCAGACCATGCTTTTTTATAAGGACGCTTCATGGTAAGTGCATCAAATACGTCTGCAATTGCGACAATACGAGCGCTCTGAGGAATGTCTTCACCCGCTAAGCCTTCAGGATAGCCGGTGCCGTTCCACTTTTCGTGATGACATAAAGCAATCTCCGCCGCAAGGTTAAACAAGGGAGTATCGCACTGTGATAGAATTTTGTGACCAATTTGTGCATGTGTGCGCATGACTTCCATTTCACTATTTATTAGTCGGCGGGGCGCTTTTAAAATTGCGTCAGGAATGCCGATTTTACCTGTGTCATGCATAGGCGCAGCTTGTGCTAACAAGCAAGCATCGTCGTAGGACCAGCCGCAGGCGATAGCTAAGCACTTGCTGTAAGCTGCCATACGCCAAATATGATGCCCTGTATCTGTGTCGTTATAATGGCCTGCCGCGGCTAACATGGTAATGGCACTTTGCTGGCTTTTACTGAGTTCTTCTGTGCGCTTAGCCACTAGTTTTTCGGTGGTACGCATTTGGTGAGCAAGGCTAATATGTGTTTTCACGCGCGCAAGTGTAATGCTTGGTGAGACGGGTTTAGTTATGTAGTCTACTGCACCAAGTTTGAACCCCTCTTCTTCGCTTTCGCCTTGGGTCAACGCCGTGACAAAAATGACTGGGATTTGGCTTAGTAGCCTATCTGTTTTTAGCTGCTTGCAAACTTCAAATCCGTCCATTCCCGGCATCATAATATCTAATAATATGAGATCTGGCGTAAACTGCTGCACTACTTTGAGCGCAACAGATCCAGAGGGGGCGACCTTGACGTCATAGTAAGGGCTAAGTATGCCAAGTAATATATCGATATTGGCGGGCTCGTCGTCGACAACAAGCACGCTGAATCTACAGTTTTTGGGTTTCGGCTCATTCATCACTAATTTTGTCTATCAACTGGTTAATTAAGACTAAAGCCCCTTCAAAATCATAAACAGACGCAAGCTGCTTAAGTCGATTTATCTCAATCACAAAACGAGATTCTGAATGCTGTGCAGCAAAACTCGATATGTATTCAAGGGCTTTGGCATCATAGATTTCTAACGCATTTTTAATGGTATCTAAGCTTGCAAGAATAGATGCTTCATCCAGGTTTTCATTCGAACATTCACCAGCTTTTAGCGTGCCTTTATTTAGCGTGTGCGCTATGAGGCGAAGCGTTGCATCTAGCTCAAAAGACAGGGTTGAAACATGTTTTGCAATGATTGCATCTGGCCTCTCGCCTGCCTCGATAAGAATATGTAGACACTGCGCTAGGGTCGAGGCCCCAATGTGTTGCGCATCGTCATATAATTCTTTTAGCAGTAGATTATCAACGGAAGGTGAGTGAAAAATGTTGAGCAAATCTGACATTATGCTTCGCTGACTGTACTTATGGTAAAAAGCCACCAATGAAGAAATGAAAGGGCTGGGATCATTAGGAATGGTTACTTCGATGTAACCTGCGTGGATGTTGGTATCTATGGTATGAATGATTTCATCTGCTTTAGCTGGTTTCACCAAATGAAAACACATCCCTGCAGCAAGGGCTTTTTCTGAAGCTTCCTGCGTTTCATCTGCACTTAGTGCAATAATGGGGGCGGTCCAGCCATGCTGTTGAGACAGTGTCTCTGCGATGTCGTATCCAGAAATATCGGGCAGGTGGCAATCAAGCAAAAGTGCGTCAAACTTTAACGTTTCACAAAGCGCGATGGCTTGTTTTCCTGTGGTGGCTGTAGCCACAGTTATACCTAAGTCGCTAAGTATTTGCTGACTAATTTCTACACTTATGGGGTCGTCGTCAACCACTAACACCTGCTTGTCTGATAACCGAGTAGTGCGCCACTTCTTGCTTTCTAAACCGTCCGTTGACTGCTGCTTTGCAGACGTTTGATGCGGTGAAAGGGCAGACACGAGGTCGCTATCAATAAAGGGAAGCTCTATAATTTTAAGATCGGTAGGTAAAATTTGTCCCAATCTTTTCTGAACCTCCAGACGGCTGAATGAGCTTATCAAAGCACGTATGTTAATGTTGCTGTATTCTCCAGCTTCTAATTTATTGGAGAAACGGCTCCAACTACCCTCATCGTTGCTCAAAAACGCCACGCTCAAAGGCGCGCTATCTGGAAGCTCGTTATTGATTTCATCTACTATCTGGCAGTGAATACCCAGTTTCCTTAGCGTGTTGCTAAGTACCTCACACCCAAGTTTTACGCTCTTATGTGTCTGGATACATACAATATTTTTAGGCAGTGAGACCGGCAACAGAGGCTTGGTTTTGTCCTTTTCGTTTAGACAAATAGGTAGTGAGAATGAAAAGCGGCTTCCTTCGTTAGTTTTACTTTCTAGCGCTAAGGTTCCGCCCATTAATTCTACCAAGCGTTTACATATAGTTAGACCTAAACCGGTGCCGCCGAACTTTCGTGAAATAGAGGCATCAGCCTGAACAAATGCATTGAATAGTTTAGATTTTCCCTCATCACTTATACCCATCCCAGTGTCCGACACGCAAAACATCAGCATAGAACCTTTCCGTTCCACAAAGAGTGTTACGGTTCCCTTATCAGTGAACTTTATGGCATTACTAAGAAGGTTCAGTAGTACCTGATAAATTTTTTCGCTATCACCGTGGCAGCGGATATTTGCATTACAGCGAATGTCGAAAATAAGCTGAAGTTGCTTTTGTTGCGCTTTGACTTGAAATACTTGCGCTAGTTTTTCGATAGTTCTTGTTAGCGTGAAAGGCTCGTCAATGATCTCGATTTTATTTGCTTCTACTTTTGAGAAATCTAAAATACTGTCGATGAGTTCGAGTAGTGCATTCGAGCTGTTCTGAACCTTCTCTAAATACTGTTGCTGCTGGTCGCTGTCTTGTGACTCCAGTGCTAAGTGGGTTAACCCAATGATGGCATTCATTGGTGTTCTAATTTCATGGCTCATCGTAGCGAGAAAGTCACTTTTTGCTTTATTGGCGCTTTGGGCTTCATCGTAGGCTTTCTGGAGCTTTTGTTCGATGGCTTTTTGGCTGCTGATGTCATTGAAAACCCCAACATGTCCGTCAGGCTTGCCTTCTTTATCGAAAAGCGGCACGGCGACAATAGAAATAGGGAATAGGCGACCTCGTTTGTCAGTAAAAAAATCTTCATAAGAGGTGTACGACACTCCGCTCTTAATCGTTAAGTTTACTGGGCATTGTTCTCTGGAAAGTAGCGTACCATCACCTTTTTGGTAGTGAACCGTGTCGTGGAAGCGTCTATCTTGTAACTCTTCAAGGGTCCACCCAAGTAGACGAGAAGCAGTGGGGTTAAGGAATTGTGTTGTACCTTCACCGTTAACCGCGTAAACGCCTTCACCTATACTATTGGTAATGCTCTCATGAAAAGCTCTGTCCTCTTTTAACCTTCTGGCGAGACGCTTTTGTTCTGACATATCAGTACAAATGACCACAAGACGATTCACCCGTTGGTTGTACTCAACGATAGGGACAACGGTTGCAAAGACAGTCCAAGGCTTACCATCTTTAGTAAAGCTATTGAGTTCTCCTTGCCAAATCTCCCCCTTAACCAGTGCTCCTAGTATTTCGACTTGTTCTGTACGCGAAATATTTTCTATGCGGAAAATAGCGGTACTTTGTCCTATTAATTCTTCACGAGTATAGCCTGAAAGCTGACAGCACTTATCGTTTGCTGATAATAAGGTGCCTTTGAGATCGATAGTTGCGACAACACCGTGCTTATCCATCGCTTTTCGCTGCAACAGCAGTTCGTTATTTGCGTTTTTTTGTTCTCGTATGAGCTCGTACATGAGTGAAGAAAGATCTGATAGATTAGTAAAGTTTTTATCTATTAGAGGCTTGCCTCGTTCTTCTAAAAGCTGATTTACCGCTAGCCGCAGGGTTTCGACAACCGTTTTTTGCTCGTTAAATTCCTCGCGCACTTTTCTGTTTACAGCAATGAGCTCTTCTGAGCTGATATGCAAACTTCTATCTCTTAACTTGATATCTCTTTCGTTGAAGGTATAAGACTCGTCTATACGACGAATGAGAGCTGCAAGACCCTGTTTAAGTGCTTGATGAGTGAAACTCGTGTCATCATCGCTTTCATCACTAAGGTGGGTCAGCCACTGTTCGAGCGATACGGCGTCGTCAAGCTGAAAGGCTCGGCGCAACTGACGCTCTAATAGCGAGTTCAATGCGCCTCCCTCAATAACATGAGAGTGAATGTTTGGTTGTGCAATTCACAGTGGGAGCCACTACATGATGGACTGATCTCTCCATACGAATAGAATCCAGCAATATTTGTATTGTCGCTTAATTGTCTATTCAACTCTTCAATCTCTTCTTCAACTCGGTCACCCATGACTAATTTTCTTCCCACGCAGCTCGTTACTAGGGCCAAAGAATGTGAGTCTTCGTCTTGATTTTTTTTCACAATAGGTGCGATCGCATCAATAGCACCGCTAATGAGATCATCGGTTGATGCATTCATAAGGCGTAAATATTGGTTTTCATTGACTTCACCAGCCAAAACTAAGCTTTTACTTTGTTCGTCGACACCCAGAATAGTTCTTATGATTCCCGTTGGTTCGCCGTGTTCATCAAGTACTTCAAAAGGGAACAAAAGTCCACTTGCTGGTAAGTCCTCTGCGTATTCACCTAAGTATGCTTTGTAAATATCAAGTGCCGGCTTGTCGTCAAGTTCGAACAGCAAATTCGCTTTTGCAGAAGCCACTCTGCGCGCAGGACCAAATGACCGCCATCCACCACGAGCGCTGTAGTCAAAAGTAAGTGACTCACCGTAAAAGGCAACCGCAACAACACTACGACTATCGATGCCATTGGGATGCAGTACGTATGTTTGTTCGAATGCGCCATCATCGCCAGCAAGGCCGCCACTTATTCCTACGTTTTGTGATAAGTTGATCGTAATGCCTTTAAGCAACGCTGACCCATTTATTTCAACACCAGGTGCCAGTATATAAATACCTTTTAGGCCCTTCTGCTCAATCCTGCTTGCAATCAACTGACCGGTTTCAAAAGAAGACGACATGTCGTTCAACATTGTTTGGTGTATTTTTGCGTATGAGGAAGACTCAAAACGCACGACAACGACAGAGATAGCATTGGTGGTTACCCGGTTATCCGAAATTTCACCCGCTGTACTACAGCCAACGCAGTTAGCGCACACATCACTTACTATAAGATATAGCTGGGGAGAGGTAAGAAATGGTACCGATGCGTATACAATTAGCATGGAAGGGGCGAACGCTCTCAGTGCGTCACTTTCTTGTTTTAACTCGTCTAAACTATGAAAAAAGAACGTCTTTGAAAGCATTATTAGTAAAGGTTAACTGTAGCGTTCTTTAGTTATAGTAAGAGGCGCGCCAATTTACAATGTTGAGGCGTTATCCTTTGGTAGCAATGAACTGATTTATAAGTAAAATTAGCCAACCTTGGTAACAGGTTGGCTGTCTCTTTACTTTCACGCGCTACGTAGCTCTCTGCGGAGAATTTTACCTACCGTCGATTTAGGTAATTCTTCAAGAATGGTAATCGATTTTGGGATTTTGTAGTTGGTAAGATGTTGCTTGCAATACGCTGTTACATTGTCGATGCTTATATCATTTGCAACCGTTATAAACGCGCATACTCGTTCACCCGTTTTGTCGTCTGGTTTACCCACAACGGCCGCTTCCATTACGTCTGGGTGTGAAGTCAGTACTTCTTCAATTTCATTGGGGTACACGTTAAAGCCTGAGACGATAATCATATCTTTTAAGCGGTCAACAATTTTAATTGCCCCAGATTCTGTGCGTATGCCAATATCTCCGGTTTTGAAAAAACCATCTTCGGTCATGACTTTTGCCGTTTCGTCTTCACGGTTCCAGTAGCCCAGCATAACCTGCGGTCCGCGCACCGCTATTTGTCCAGACTCTCCCTGAGCTACCGGTTTATCATAACTATCTAGCAATGCTACCTCAGTGTCCTCTAGTTCGTGACCCACAGTGCCTATTTCCTCTTTTCCAGGGATATTAAATGAGACAACGGGTGCGGTCTCAGACAGTCCATAACCTTCAGTGATAGTGTTCCCTGTTACGTCTCGCCAAATTGAAACGGCAGCTTGGGTAAGGGCGGTGCCGCCGGACATGGTGAGATGCAGTTTAGAAAAGTCGAGCTTTGCAAATTCTGGATGTCGACCAAGACCGACAAATAACGTATTTATACCCATAAAGGCGGATATTTTATGAGGCTTAAGGGTTTGAATGAAACCGTCTATGTCTCGCGGATTAGGGATAAGGATAATATGTGTGCCTTTTGCAAATAGCGCCATCATGCCCACCGTAAATGCATAGATATGATAGAGCGGCAAAGGGCACACCAGCACTTCTTCGCCGTCCTTGAATCCTTCACCAATACGATCAAGCATTTGAATACAATTAGCCAATACGTTTTTATTACTAAGCGCCGCACCTTTAGAAACCCCAGTAGTGCCGCCGGTGTACTGCAGCATGGCCAACTCGTCTAGCGCTATTGAGCGACGAGAGAATGAAGGTAATGTATTCCCTAGTTCGATTGCTTGGGTAAACGAAACCGTTTCGTTGAGTTCAGGCGCAGTTTTAGGGTCTAGCAGCTCAGTAGCTGAAGTGGCAATGACCGTTTCTATACTTGTGTCATCTTTTATACTTGCGAACTTGGGAAGTAAATCGCTTAAGATAATTAAGGCTTTAGCACCGCTATCGGTAAACTGGTGCTTCATTTCACGCTCGGTATATAGCGGGTTGGTATTCACTACAACGAGTCCAGCGCGCAGAGCGGCGTAAACAACAATAGGGTTTTGAATTAGATTAGGAAGCTGAATAGCGACCTTGGTACCAGGAGAAAGCTTTGCTTCGTGTACAAAGTAGCGTGCTAGTGCTGATGACTTGTTGTCAATTTCGGCAAACGTGAGTGTTTGCCCCAGTGCCGTATATGCAGGTTTGTCTGCAAATTTCTGCAAAACACTTTCTATGTAGTCGGCGAGACATGTCACGTTATCTGGATAAGTTATCATGTTGCTTATTCCTAGTAAGGCAAAGAATGTAAGGTCATGACTCACATTAGCAAACTTAACTTTTTATTTACATCAGTGTTAGCTTATTTAATAGTATAAATTTTAGTTATCAAGCGCGTGTGGAACTATCACTTAAGTAACTATACACCCCACCAGCACAGATACCTGCCACGCATTGTGCAGCAAGCCCCATAGCAGTGCGTGCGCCTGCAATTAGGGTTATGTTCATTATGGGCTGCATAACTATGAGCATTAGTAGGAAAGATAATCCGCCGGCTATAGTGAAAAGAATGAATTGGGTAGCGTCTTTTGCTCCGTGGGTGCTTATGCGGTTGACGATAAAGTGCGTTACTAAAAAAGCTAACAGTAAAGCTACGGCGATAATAGTACCGTAAGTGGGTAAGAGGCCTAAGGTGTCCTGCCATATCATGGAAAGCCAGTCGCTAACCTTTAACTCAACGCCAATTTGTACCAGTCCCATTAAAACGGAAATTGAATGAAATAGACTTGCAAGTAGGAAGCCGACTGCCCAAGATGGGACAAAATGAAAAATAGCGCGGCGAGTTAGGTTTCTCATGTATTACATTCCAAGATTGGCCAGGTATTAATTATCAACAGAGCGCAACAAGAACACTGAACGTAGTTATATTGCGCTTAACAACTAAGCACATCATTGTAGTTTGAATAAGATTAGCAGAGACCAGCGAGGACAATCACTATGAAGTCAGTGCGTGTTATAAAAAAATTTTTGGTTTCCGCGTTAGCTAGCGGTGCGTTTTCGCCTGTCCTTGCTTCAAGTCTCGTTTCTGACGCTAATATTGAGCCTGCACCTAATACTGAAAAGCATGCAGTTATAAACGACATGTCGGTCTCTTTAAAGAGCTTTACTAGTAATGTAGTGGTAGAGAACGTGGTCACCTCGCTAGCTTTCCCAAAAGCGTTGACAACGGTTGTCGATAAGATGAAACGCGCTACGCATATATTGATAGTGACAAGAGATGGCGAGCTCGTCATTGTTGACGATAGCGGCAAAGTATCTAAATTCCCATTGTCTCTTGATAACTTGTATATAAAAGGCCAAGGAGGTGTGCTAGATATTCTTATCCCTTCTCAGTTCCCCGCCAGTCGCACGGTATTGCTCAGTTATTCTAAGGGAAGTGATGATGCTAACCGTCTGGCTGTAGTAAAAGGTGAACTCTCCCTCAGCTCAGGCATTAGTAACATTGAATCGGTTTTCGAGGTAGTACAAACAAAAGATACGCCTGTGCACTACGGCGGAAAACTTCTTCAGCTTGAAGGTAGCGTCTCAAGCCAAGAACTGGGGTTTTTAGTCACCACCGGTGACGGGTTCGATTACCGAGAGCAAGCTCAGGTGATTGGCTCACAATTAGGTAAAGTGCTAGGTTTTTCTATATCGGGCAAACCATTGATGAACCCTGCATTTCTAGAAAGCCCTTATATATACACATTGGGACATCGCAATCCGCAAGGGTTGGTGCAGGGGCCTCAAGGGCAAATATTTCTGCACGAGCACGGACCAGACGGAGGCGATGAGGTGAACCTGCTTCAGAAAGGCGCGAACTATGGTTGGCCTATAGTTACGCTAGGAAAAGACTATTCAGGTGCTAGAATTTCGCCTTTTTCGACGTATCCGGGCATGAGAGAACCCTTGGTGGACTGGACGCCGTCCATCGCACCATCATCTATGATCTACTACTCAGATGATCAGTATCCAATGTTAACCAATACCTTACTCGTTACTAGTTTGAAAGCTAAAGCCTTATATGCGGTTAATAAAACTTCGAGTAAGTATGTTTCTACGAAGATTTTTGACAAACTAGAAATGCGATTAAGAGATATTGCGGTTGATCATCAAGGTAACCTACTTCTTTTAACTGACGGTGAGAATGCCAAGGTGGTAAAAGTTTCACCTAAACAGAACAAAGCACAATAAAAAATCAATAAACTGAAATTTTGCTTTAAAATCGGTGGTAGTTTGTACTGGTAGCACCATAAATAGGATGAATCTTTATCATAAGTGCAACACTATTATTTATCTTTATTGGTCAAACCATTCTTATCAAAAATGATTTGCTATTTCAGCCTTTTTTCTGTAAGTAACTGAATTTAATTGTTAAATATTGTTTTTATCAAAATCTCATTTTTTTGGCCTATGCTCTATGCTGTTTATTTAGCTTTGGTTTAAGCGGCTGTATAACTAACTGATCACTTTCAGTCATTACGTAACTGCTAAAAATCAGTTAAAATATCCCTCATTTTTATATGCGTATAGCTAAGACCGACTTAACACTACGCCCAAGTAAAACTAAGACCGAGAGAACTATATGAGTTTGTATTCAGAATATCTGGCAGAGATCGAAACCCGTAAAACGGAATTAGGTCTTAACCCTAAGCCAATTGACAGTGCAGAACTGCTGTCTGAAATTATTGCTCAAATTAAAGATACAACAAACGAGCACCGCGAAGACTCTCTAAAATTCTTTATCTATAACACTTTGCCAGGAACTACACCTGCTGCTGGTGTTAAAGCACAATTTTTGAAAGAAATTGTACTTGGCGAAGAAAAAGTAGAAGAAATCACGCCAGAGTTTGCACTTGAGCTACTTTCACACATGAAAGGTGGTCCGTCTGTAGAAGCGCTTTTAGACCTTGCACTTTCTGATGATGAATCAGTTGCCAAGTCTGCAGCTGAAGTGTTGAAGACACAGGTTTACCTATACGAAGCAGATACTGAGCGTCTTGAAACAGCATACAAAGCGGGTAACGCGATTGCTAAAGACGTACTAGAAAGCTACGCAAAAGCAGAATTCTTTACCAAGCTTCCAGATGTTCCAGAGAAAATTGAAGTAGTGACATACATCGCCGCTGAAGGTGACATTTCAACTGACCTTCTTTCTCCAGGTAACCAAGCGCACTCTCGTGCAGACCGCGAACTTCACGGTCAGTGCATGATTTCTCCTGAAGCGCAGCAAGAAATCGTTGAGCTAGGTAAAAAGCATCCTAACGCAAAAGTTATGCTTATTGCTGAAAAAGGCACCATGGGTGTAGGTTCATCACGTATGTCAGGTGTGAACAACGTAGCACTATGGGCAGGTGAGCCAACAAGTCCTTACATTCCATTCGTAAACAAAGCGCCAATTGTTGCAGGTACTAACGGTATTGCGCCAATCTTCCTAACTACCGTAGATGTAACCGGTGGTATCGGTCTTGACCTTAAAAACTGGGTTAAGAAAACTGACGAAAACGGTGAAATCGTTCGCGATGCAAACGGCGACCCAGTGCTAGAAGAAGCTTACTCTGTAGCTACGGGTACGGTATTGACTATCGATACCAAAGCCAAGAAGCTTTACAACGGTTCAGAAGAGCTCGCTGACGTATCTGCCTCATTTACTCCTCAAAAAATGGAGTTTATGAAAGCGGGTGGTTCTTATGCAGTCGTTTTTGGTAAGCAGCTGCAATCTTTTGCTGCACGTACACTAGGTGTTGAAGCACCAGCAGTTTACGCGCAATCGAAAGAAGTTTCACACGAAGGTCAAGGTCTTACTGCTGTAGAGAAAATCTTTAACCGCAATGCGGTAGGCGTAAACTCAGATTCGCCGCTTCACGCGGGTTCTGACGTTCGCGTTAAAGTAAACATTGTAGGTTCTCAGGACACCACTGGTCCTATGACCTGTCAAGAACTAGAGTCAATGGCGGCATCAACCATTTCACCTACTGTTGACGGTGCATACCAGTCTGGTTGTCACACGGCTTCAGTATGGGATAAAAAAGCACAGGCTAACATCCCTAAGCTTATGTCTTTCATGAACAACTTTGGTGTAATTACAGCGCGTGATCCTAAAGGTGTTTATCACTCAATGACTGACGTTATTCACAAAGTGCTTAACGACATCACGGTAGACGACCGTGCAATCATCATTGGTGGTGACTCGCATACACGTATGTCTAAAGGTGTAGCGTTCGGTGCTGACTCAGGTACAGTTGCTCTAGCACTTGCGACAGGTGAAGCGGCAATGCCAATTCCAGAGTCTGTAAAAGTGACCTTCAAAGGTAGCATGAAAGAGCACATGGATTTCCGTGACGTGGTTCACGCTACTCAAGCACAAATGCTTAAGCAGTTCTCTGGCGAGAACGTGTTCCAAGGCCGCGTAATTGAAGTACAGATCGGTACTCTACTTGCTGACCAAGCGTTTACATTTACTGACTGGTCTGCGGAAATGAAAGCGAAAGCGTCAATATGTATCTCTGATAATGAGACTATGGTTGCGTCACTTGAGCTTGCTAAGAGCCGTATCCAAATCATGATCGACAAGGGAATGGATAACGAAGCGAACATGCTTCAAGGTCTAATTGACCTTGCTGATAAGCGTATTGCTGAAATCAAGTCTGGCGAAGTACCAGCGCTCGCCCCAGATGACAACGCTAAGTACTACGCAGAAGTGGTTATCGACCTAGATCAAATCGATGAACCAATGATTGCTGACCCAGACGTAAACAACGAAGACGTATCTAAACGTTATACCCACGACGTGATCCGTCCTGTCTCTTACTACGATGGTAAGCCAGTAGACCTAGGTTTCGTAGGTTCTTGTATGGTGCATAAAGGCGATATGCAAATTATTGCACAAATGCTGCGTAACCTAGAGAAGCTTAACGGCTCTGTAGAGTTCAAAGCACCGCTAGTTGTTGCACCACCTACATACAACATTGTTGACGAGCTGAAAGCAGAAGGCGACTGGGAAGTACTTGCGAAATACGCAGGCTTCGAGTTCGACGATGCTAAGCCGAAAGAAGCAGCGCGTACCAAGTACGACAACATTCTTTACCTAGAACGCCCTGGATGTAACCTATGTATGGGTAACCAAGAAAAAGCGGAGCCAGGCGATACCGTAATTGCTACCTCTACACGTCTTTTCCAAGGTCGTGTTGTAGCTGACTCTGCTGAGAAGAAAGGTGAATCACTACTAGGCTCTACGCCGCTAGTAGTGCTTTCAACGGTTCTTGGCCGTTTCCCAACAACTGAAGAGTACAAGCAAGCGGTTGCAGGTATCGACCTAACCAAGTTTGCTCCACCTTCAGAAGACTTAGCAGTTAAGCCTAAGTTCGAAGCAGATGTAGCCGTTAAGCGCGTATAAGCATTTAACGCTAACTAAAACACTAGAAAGCCCCAACCTCGGTTGGGGCTTTTTTGTGCCTGAAATAAAATAATGGGGTCAGAGTAGTTTAGTAAGGTACCTATCACATCAATATTCATTCAGAAATGTACTCTGACCCCATTACTTCATTGAACATCGCCATCAATCTTCTACACTTAAGCAATACAGAAGTAAATTTTTTAATTGTATACTAGGGAAGGATAAACTATGAAAAAGGTTAAGCTATTTATTGCTCTGTTTTCGACATACTTTACTTTAGTGGGTTGCAGTACTACGAGTATGGTGCACACCGAAAAATGCATTGAACAGGTTGATAAGGTCGAAACAAACAGTGCAGAGGTGGCTAATGCACGTTTGCAGCATTGTCTCGATGAATCCTATCAAGCAAGGCGAGCAGAACGTTCAGCGCCGGGGGCACTGTTTGGCGACCTGATGGTGGCGATATTGCAGCGGGCGTTTTCTAACAGAAACTGAATTAACCAAGTCTTGAATATTGGGGTCAGAGTACATTAATTAAAAAGTACTCTGACCCCACTTTGTGTTAATGAGGGTCGGTTGCTACGAGTTCGTCGAGTATGCCAAGCAGCAGCTTGGTGCCGGTACCAGAGGCTATAGCGTCAAAAACATTCTCAACATTTTTACCGTGTTGCCCGCCAGCTAGATCGCTAATTGAGCGGATAATTAGCCAGTCCACGTTGTTTACAAAACTCACTTGTGCTACGGATGCCGATTCCATTTCTGCTACATCGGCAGTGTAGACATCGCGAAGCCATTCGCGATATTTTGCGTTATCGACAAATACCGAGCCGGTGACACCGTTACCGCCAATATCTACTAGTATTTCCTTACCTGATGGCATAGTAATAGGAGGAATCTTTTTGAGCGCGCGTTTTGCCATCTCAAGTAACGCCTTGTTGGCCCCAAAATAAGGCATTCTTTTGCGGGTTTCCCATCCTTCCTTTACAACCGCTACCTCGGTAGGGTGAATAAACCCAATATTTTTGTAATTAGGTGCGTGTGTATCTGCCTCTCGTCTTTCTTTATAGTTCTCAAGTTGTTTAGCGTAATAGTCCGGAAGTTCATAGATGCTCGCATCATCCTTTTTGGGGTTGATATAGACGGATTCATCGTGGAAGTACCAACGTTCAGGTACGGCAATGTCTCCCGGCGTGTATTTTGGATTTATGGCCCCAGCAATGCCCATCATAACGAGTTTATCAATAGGGAAATAATCTAACGCCATCTGTACGGTCATTGCTGCGTTGGTAATGCTGACGCCCGTACTGAAGACAACAATGGGCTCACCTTTGTATGTGCCTAATTGATACTTAACCCCTTTGATATAGACGGTTTGTGTAATTTGCGCATCATCCATAGTCGCAAACGCGGCGTCAATGGCTTCAATTTCTGGCTCATAAGCAGCAACCACGGCTGTCCATTTATTTACAACATTGGAAAAATCTTTTGGACCATATTGGCTGCTATCGTCTTTAGCGAGACACGAAAACGATATACATACGAATAAAACAAAATTACTTAAGCGCATAGTGACCTTATTTAATCTGTTGGTGCACCAAACAGGTGCGGGCAATGGAAAAAAGAACGAATCTAAAAGCCTTGGAGTGCTATAAGCAGGGCTTAAGACAACAATATTCAATATGTGGGCAAGGTTCGGGCCAATAATAGGGTCAGAGTCGAGACTCTGGCCCTATTATTTTTATGCAGAATCACTGTTTAGTACTTATACTGTGTTATCAAATGTTTACTTATCTTTAGAACGCTAATGTCGCAGCAGTACACCACAGCACCTGAATCATTTGGCGAAGTCACAGCGACCTTGCGAAGCGCAGGGTTTAGAATTTTGCTGGTTTTTTCTCTACTGATACTAGTGGTTATTGCTATTACACAACCCGATAACGTTTACGTGGCGTCGTTTTTTGGTCTCTCGTGGTGTGCCGTATCTGTAGTAGGTCTCACCTTTCCTAAAAAACAGGAGCTATTGGCAAAGCTATGGGCCTTGCTCACGATTCCAGTAGCTCCTTACTTGGTCATAAGCAATGGACTCATGCCCGCAGCCCTTGCGCCTATTGCCACCATATTTCCTATTTTGTTGCTCTCTAATAGCTGGAGAGTTATTGCTATGGTGGTGCTAGCAAGCTGCACCTTTTTGGTCCCTTTCTACGATAAACCCTACGATGAAGGTCTTTGGTTAAGGTTATGTCTAACAAACGTGATTGTTTCTCTAATCATCTATGTTTTAGCGAGTCAGTTAGAGAAAGCGCTACTAGAAAGTAAAAGGAAAACCGTCGAGTTAAACAGAGCCCTTGAGAGCGAAAAGCAAGCGTCGGCTGCACAATCACGGTTTCTCGCCACTATGTCACACGAGATTCGCACGCCATTAAACGGTATTTTGGGATTGACCGATGTGGTGCTTTCTCATGATATTTCGGAGAGTGCACGGCCTAATCTAGAGAAGATTCAGCGTTCAGGACTCTCGCTGAACCGCATTTTGAACGATATATTAGATCTCTCAAAACTGAATGCGGGAAAATTAGCGCTGGAAATAATTCCCTTTGACCTTAAAAGCACCGCCAAAGATTGCGTTGCGTTTTATGCGCAATTGGCGCAGAACAAAGGTATCTCGCTGAGAATAAATGTAGATAAAACACTAAATACCCATGTGGTGGGGGACGCAACGCGCCTTTCTCAAGTGTTAAACAATTTAGTAAGTAATGCGATAAAGTTTACGCATCAGGGCAATGTAACTGTAGGGCTAGCGAAAGGTGAAGCCTCAAAGACCCATCAATTTATAAGGTTTTCAGTAAAGGATACGGGAGACGGGATTGAGGCCTCTGAACAAGATCGCGTTTTTGATGCATTTACCCAAGCCAACAGCAGCATTAATCGAGTACACGGAGGAACGGGACTTGGTTTACAGATAGTAAAAAGCTTGGTTGAGGCTATGGGTGGTACGGTTTATTTGAGAAGCGCCGTCGGTCATGGGAGTGAATTTTATTTCGAGATACCATTTGAAATCGCAGATGGCGCAATTAGCTCGAAAGTAAACGATAGAGCGCCGTCGTTCTCAAATCTTACGGTTTTGGTTGCCGAAGATAACGACATTAATCAGGTCGTAGCAAAATCGCTGTTAGAAGATACAGGATTAAAAGTGACGCTTGCTAATAACGGCAAAGAGGCGGTAGAGATTGCAAAAAGACAGCTTTTCGACCTTATTTTGATGGACTTACACATGCCTGAAATGAACGGCTGTGAAGCTACTTTAGCGTTGCGACAAGCAAACATTACTACACCCATTATCGCATTTACCGCCGCGGTGGTTGCCGATGAAATAGATAAAGCGTTAGGCTCGGGAATGAATGGTTATCTCACAAAACCCGCCAACAAAACGGAACTACACGCTGTGCTGACTGAATATTTGGACGGAAAAGTGACTATAGAAAAGCCCTGTATTGCTAAAGGTGAATATACAGAGTAACGTTGGCAAGAAAGTGTAGATAATCCGAATAAACCCCTGTTATAGAATAAATTAAATGCGCTGGCCCAATCAAGTAGATAGCATTATTACGAAAATCAAAGCATCTTATAAAAGGATTTAAGTTTGAAGTCACAAATACATACTGTTATTACCCTGCTATTTCTTGCTTTGCCAAGTCTTCCGGTTAACAGCGAAACAGGCAATAACAGTCAGCACTACGAACTAAAAGTAGAGAAACTCCAATCTAAAGTGTTAAATGAACAACGAAAAGTGGTTGTTCAACTTCCTAAAAGCTACGCCGAAAACCCTGACAAGAAATACCCGGTAATTTATCGGTTAGACGGTGCGGGCAATCTACCTATGATGAATGCAGTACTAGAATCGCTTCAGTCTCAAAATGCCGCACCGGAAGTGATTATAGTCGCCATTGAAAACACCGATCGTCTTCGCGATCTATATCCCACGGCAAATGAAGATCCCAACGGACCTGTAGGCTATGGCGGTGGCGGTGCAAACTTTCTTTCCTTTTTAACCACTGAGCTTATGCCGCTGGTAGAGAAAAAATATCACGTGCATAACTTTCGAGTGATAGAAGGCGCATCAGCTGGTGGTGTATTTGCTTTATACGCACTTACCCAGAAGCCTGAACTTTTTAATGCCGCGCTGACTTATAGTGCAGCAGTGTGGTGGAACTATGGTGCATCTGCAAAAAACACGATTGAATTCTTTAAATCTGCCAATCGGTTAGACCACTTTATTTATACCTCTATCGGCAATGAAGGCGCGCCCATGCGCTCTTATTATAATGATATGATCTCTGGGATTCGGGCGAACCAACCTGCCGGATTGAGATGGGAGAACGAAGCTTACGAGGGTGTTACGCACAATCTGGTCTCAGCTGCGTCAACGTTTAGCGCTTATCATCACTTGTTCTTGTCAGCTTATTTAACGCCGCAGCAATTTAATGGAGACATTAAAAGTATTAATGAGTATTACGCCCGTGTTTCAAAACAGCGAGGCGAGAAACTCGACGCGCCAGAGTGGGTTATTCGCGAGTTAGGTTATCATTATGTGGGTAAACAAAACTACGATAAAGCCATCGCCTTGTTTAAATACGATATTGCTGAGTATCCTCAAACGCCAGACGCATATAATGGCTTAGCTTATGGTTACGAGCAGATGGGCGAGTACAAAAAAGCGCTGGAAAGCGTGAATCAGGCTTTAGCACTTTCTACGTCTGAGCACGATGGTCATCAGGTTTATGTAAATAGGCAAAAACGCTTACAGTCTTTATTAAAGGAATAGGTTACCTTGAATCACACTGGAAAATGTAAATATTTAAACAACTTCGCTACCGCAGTGGTTTTAATTGGGGGCACTTTAGGTGCGAGCGGATGCAGTACCGTAACGACAGGACAAACCGATCACTGTATTGAGCAAGCTCGTAATGCAGATGTTCACGGCGTTTACACTGCCGATGAGCAGCTAAATGCTTGCTTAGAGACCAATCAATTAAGGCGTGACGAGGAGAGAACGTTTGGTGAGGCATTTGCTGAAGATGTGCTCATTTCTATTATTGATATCATTACTGATTAAGGCTGTTTCAACCTAATAAAAACATTCTTAAGTACAGTTATAAAAACAAAGAAGGCAGAGTATTTTACTCTGCCTTCTTTGTTTTTGCTTTTTTATTAAAAGGGTTAAAGCAAGCGAGGTTTTACGATTTATAGGAAGAGCCAATGCGATATTTTTTGACTGCTGTAAGTATACTTTTAATCACAGCCACTGCTAACGTTAACGCAAAGCCAAAGTTCGATATTGTTGAAGGGCTTCAACTTGCTAAGCAATATGATCAAAGCCGCACTGATATTAACATGGCTGATTATTGGGTTAGCGAGAAACTAGACGGTATTCGCGCAAGATGGAACGGTACTGAGTTATTTACCCGTAATGGAAACAAGATATTCGCGCCACCATGGTTCACCGCTAACTGGCCAAAAGCCCCTATTGACGGTGAACTTTGGATAGGAAGAGGTGAGTTTGAGCGCACGGCTTCTATTGTGCTTTCAACGCTGACAAACATCGAGCTGCATTCAGTTGACTACGCGTCGCCTAGCAATCAACTTTCAGCGGGCCCCGTTGCTGCACCACATTCTATATTAAGCAAACGCTGGGCTAAAATTAAATTTATGGCGTTCGACATACCTATGGTAGATGAACCTTTTGGTCGTCGACTTACCTTGCTAAACAGCCTGGTTGAAGCTACATCAAACCCCTCGTTTGCTGTTGTCCCTCAATTTAAGCTCACGTCTATTGATGCTCTCGAAGATAAGCTGAAGCAAGTAACTCAACAAGGTGGAGAAGGGTTAATGCTTCATCATGAACAAGCGCTGTACATGGCGGGGCGAAGTGACAAGTTACTCAAAGTAAAACGCTTTGAAGATGCAGAAGCGAGAGTGCTGGCATTGCTTCCAGGAAAAGGGCGTTTCAAAGGAATGATGGGCTCGCTTCTTGTAGAAACGCGAGAAGGCATTCAATTTAAATTAGGAACGGGCTTTTCAGAAAATGAGCGCCAATCTCCGCCCGCCATCGGTAGTTGGGTAACCTTTAAGTATTACGGCTTAACGAAAAATGGAAAGCCAAAATTTGCAAGCTATCTTCGCACTAGACCTCAGCCTGATTTACCAAATTAATGCATGCTAACTAGCTATGCAGCCCCAATGCAAAGACTCTCACTCGCTGCTGTAAATCGTTTATAGTTCTCTTTAATTGAGGAAGCTACATGTGCAACTAACACCTTGCCTTTAAATCATAAAACCCTATAACTTATTTATAGGGTTATTGCTAAGGTGACTTTGCTTATTTCTTTTTAATCGCTTTTGTCGTTTAAAAGTAATGGTATGAATAGCGGTTATAAGTGAATTAAAAGGCAGCAAAATTTAAAAGATGAGCCCGTGAAGTTATACTGTTCATGATTGATTAAACACACCTTGCGTCAAGTGCGTACAAGAATGTTTACTCCCATCGCGCAAGCTAACTTAGAGGAAGAGACTGTGTTACAAGACTATCGCAATCACGTTGAAGAACGTGCCGCTCAAAATATTCCACCTAAACCGCTTAACGCTGAACAGGTAGCTGGCCTGGTTGATTTATTAAAGAATCCACCAGAGGGTGAAAGCGAATTCCTTTTAGAACTGATTTCAGAACGTGTACCGCCTGGGGTTGATGAAGCGGCCTACGTTAAAGCGGGCTTTTTAAGTGCAATCGCTAAAGGCGAAGACAGCTGTGAGCTTATCTCTAAAGAAAAAGCCGTTGAGTTATTAGGTAATATGCATGGTGGCTATAACATTGCCACCTTGGTTGAACTACTTGATGACGAAGCGCTTGCGCCGTTGGCAGCCAAAGAGCTAAAACACACCCTTCTAATGTTTGATGCTTATCACGATGTGGAAGAAAAACACAAAGCGGGTAACGAGCATGCCACCGACATCATTAAATCTTGGGCGGAAGGTGAATGGTTCACGTCGCGCAAATTAATGGACGATAAAATTACTTATACGGTGTTCAAAGTAACGGGTGAAACTAACACTGATGACTTGTCGCCCGCCCCCGACGCATGGTCTCGCCCAGATATTCCTCTGCACGCCCTGGCAGCCTACAAAATGCCGCGCGAAGGTTTAGAGCCAGAAGAGCCAGGCGTTAAAGGCCCAATGGCGCAAATAGAAGAAGTCAAAAGTAAGGGCTATCCTGTTGCTTTTGTCGGTGATGTAGTCGGTACCGGCTCGTCACGAAAGTCGGCAACTAACTCTGTGTTGTGGTTCTTTGGTGAAGACTTACCGGGTGTGCCTAATAAACGAGGCGGCGGCGTGTGCATTGGTTCAAAAGTCGCGCCTATCTTTTTTAATACGATGGAAGATGCCGGTGCGTTGGTGTTTGAAGCCGATGTGGAAAAAATGAATATGGGGGATGTGATAGACATCTACCCCTTTGAAGGCAAAATCACCAACCACGAAACCGGTGAGCTTCTTGCAGAATACAGCTACAAGTCGAAGGTGATTCTGGATGAAGTGCGCGCAGGTGGACGTATCAACCTGATTATTGGTCGTGGCCTTACCGAGAAGGCGCGAGAGACATTAGGTTTAGGCCCAACGGATTTATTCCGTACGCCTGAACAGCCAAAAGACAGTGGAGCGGGTTTCTCGCTAGCGCAAAAAATGGTGGGTAAGGCGTGCGGTGTTGAAGGTATTCGACCAGGTACCTACTGTGAACCTAGAATGACAACCGTGGGCTCGCAAGATACCACGGGGCCAATGACCCGCGATGAGCTTAAAGACCTAGCCTGTCTTGGCTTTACTGCCGATTTAACCATGCAGTCATTCTGCCACACCGCCGCTTATCCAAAGCCGGTGGATATAGAAACGCAGCACACGCTTCCTGATTTTATTATGAATCGGGGTGGGGTATCGCTTCGCCCCGGTGACGGCATTATCCATAGCTGGTTAAACCGTATGCTGCTGCCTGACACAGTAGGCACGGGTGGTGACTCGCATACTCGTTTCCCGTTAGGCATTTCATTCCCCGCGGGTTCTGGCTTAGTGGCGTTTGCTGCAGCAACCGGCGTTATGCCCCTTGATATGCCAGAATCGGTACTGGTGCGATTTAAAGGCGATATGCAACCGGGTATTACGTTACGCGACCTAGTACACGCCATTCCGCTGTACGCCATTAAACAAGGGCTATTGACGGTAGAGAAGAAAGGGAAAATTAACGCCTTCTCTGGCCGTATATTAGAGATTGAAGGCCTAGAAAACTTAACGGTAGAGCAGGCGTTCGAGCTGTCCGATGCGTCGGCGGAACGTTCGGCAGCAGGTTGTACTATCAACCTATCTGAAGAATCGATTGCTGAATACCTGCGTTCAAACATTACCATGCTTCGCTGGATGATTAACGAAGGTTATGGCGACCCACGTACGCTAGAGCGCCGTGCGCAGAAAATGGAAGAGTGGCTAGCTAACCCAGAATTAATGCGCGCCGATACAGATGCCGAGTACGCTGAGGTCATCGAAATTGACCTTAATGAAATTAAAGAGCCCATTGTTTGCTGTCCTAATGATCCAGACGACGCGAAAACCTTGTCTGATGTTGCAGGCGACAAAGTGGACGAAGTATTCATTGGTTCATGTATGACAAACATTGGCCACTTCCGTGCAGCCGGTAAGTTACTTGAGCAGTACAACAAAACGCTACCCACGCGTTTATGGATGTCACCACCGACGAAAATGGACAAAGCTCAATTAATGGAAGAGGGCTACTACAACATTTATGGTCGCGTCGGCGTGCGCACAGAAATGCCGGGCTGTTCACTATGTATGGGTAACCAAGCAAGGGTTGATGCGGGCACAACCGTGCTTTCAACGTCTACTCGTAACTTCCCTAACCGCTTGGGCGATGGGGCGAACGTTTATTTGACCTCAGCTGAGCTTGCCGCGGTGGGTGCCATTGTTGGACGCATTCCAACTGCTGAAGAATACATGGAATACGCTAGCAAAATTAACGCGATGTCGGGTGAAGTATTCCGCTACTTAAACTTCGACAAAATGCCTAGCTTTAAAAAGGCTGAAGAAGAAGCGAAAGCGCGCATTATTCCAACATTGAATGTTGCTTAAAATAGTGTATAAACTACAAAGCCGGGGGCCGTTAAGGTGACCGGCTTTTTTTATGGTGAAAAGGAATGTCTAATGGGGAAATCTTTCTTTATTGTTGCAGCACTTGTATTAACCTTAGGGTGTGCAAAAGCGCAGGTTGACCCTGTATCGTCGCTGAATTCAGTGGACTTTGAATCCGTTACACTGGAGATAGGTGGCAAGCACTATGAAATAGAGTATGCCAAAACCTTCGAACAACGAGTTCAGGGGCTTATGTTTCGTAAAGCCTTGTGCGAAGACTGCGGTATGTTTTTTAAGTTTTCTAGCCCCAAACTCGCGGGCATGTGGATGAAAAATACCTTTGTTCCTCTAGACGTAGCATTTATCGACAGAAAAGGCGTAATAACGGATATAAAACCTCTCACTCCTCATAGTTTGGAGTCGGTCGGATCATCGAAAGAGGTACTTTACGCATTGGAAATGAACCAAGGGTGGTTTGCCGAGAATAATATAAAAGTAGGCGACCAAATTACGATTGATTAACTGCGCAGAGCGCGCGGTTGCTGCTAGCAAAAAGCTAGTTTTATTCTGGAGTTAAATATAGTGACAAATGCCTTATCGATAGCTAAGTTCGGTGGAACTAGCGTTGCGAATTACGAAGTAATGCAGAACTGCGCCCGAATTGTTGCCGGTAATGACAAAACGCGCATTGTGGTAGTGAGCGCTGCAGCAGGTGTAACCAATCATCTAGTAAGTTTAGCGCATACACCTATGACGCAACAGCAAATTGAAGAGACCTGTCAGGCTATTATCAACATTGAGCTGGCTATTCTTAACAAGTTGAAGGATAAAGACGCGGTTGAGCCTAAACTCAACGACTTGTTAGATGAAATGCGAAGCTTAGCG
Source organism: Alteromonas sp. S015 (assembly GCF_036864485.1). Taxonomy (NCBI): domain Bacteria; kingdom Pseudomonadati; phylum Pseudomonadota; class Gammaproteobacteria; order Alteromonadales; family Alteromonadaceae; genus Alteromonas; species Alteromonas sp. S015. Next base: position 222,030 of record NZ_JAZETO010000002.1, read on the forward strand.
TTTCACGAAGAGATCCTTCACCGCGATGATTTGAAAGATCAGCTGCTTTCTATGGGAGAGCGAATGTCATCGCTGATGTTCGCCTCAGTGCTTGCAGAGCAGGGTGTAAAAACCATGAACTTTGACGTACGTAAGGTGCTGCGTACGGACAGTGAGTTCGGGGAAGGCGCGCCGCAAATCGAAGAAATCGAAAAGCTATCTAAACAACTGCTGGCACCTGAAACTAAGGACGCGATAGTGGTTACTCAAGGCTTTGTTGGTGCCGATGAGGAAGGCCGCACCACAACGCTAGGTCGTGGTGGTTCTGATTTTACGGCGGCGCTACTTGCCGAAGCACTCGATGCCGAATCGTGCGAGATTTGGACTGATGTAACGGGTGTGTACACAACTGACCCACGCATTACTCCAGCGGCCCATCCGTTACCTGAACTCAGCTTTGAAGAAGCCGCGGAAATGGCCACTTTTGGTGCCAAGGTACTACACCCTGCCACCATGGAGCCTGCGCTTCGCAAAGACATTAAAGTGTTTGTAGGGTCAAGTAAAGAGCCTGAAAAAGGCGGTACATGGATTGTGCGTGATTGTGAACACGAACCACCGTATCGCGCTATTACTCGTCGTAAAGAGCAGGTAATGGTGACAGTGAAGACACCAAAGATGATGTACGCGCAAGGTTTCCTGCAGCAGGTATTTGCCATTATCGCTAAGCACAAGCTAAGTGTTGACTTGGTAACCACGTCAGAAATCTCAGTATCTTTTACCCTTGATAATCCAGCCAACTCGGTGGCCCAGCGATTAAATAAAGAGACCATTGCTGAACTGGAAACCATCTGTGATGTAAAAGTGGAAAAAGGCTACGATCTTGTCACCGTTGTAGGTAACAACATGCAAACGGCAGTGGGTGTTTCTAGCAAGATTTTGGCTGCGGTTTCAGACTTCAACCTGCGCATGATTTGTTTTGGCGCCAACCCGCACAACTTGTCGTTCTTAGTTAACGAGACTGATAGCAATGATGTGGTACGCAAACTACACACCGCATTGTTTGAGTAAGCATCTACTGTGCTGAATGACCCCAAAAACGGTCGCCTTAAAGGCGGCCGTTTTTATTTAACATCAGTTTGCAGGTGCTTTCAAAATGTTGACTGGTACAATGATTTCGTGACGTTTATTCCACGGTAGGGTAAATGGCGAATCGTAGCTCATATAACTAGGTTCGCCATCAAGCTTAATATTATTGTCTCTCAGCGCTTTAAGCAGTTTATTCGTATACTGCTTCTTATCGCTGTCTTTGTTGAAGCCTGAATAACGTATAGCGGCAACCGTTCTCGCTGGCACAGTGACGAGCGACACAGCTTCATGCGTGGGCACAGGTGCACTTTCAATGTCATACTTACTGGGCAAGAAAAACATCATGGTGTCCGAAGATGAGACTTCGACAGGAGAGGTCATTGCAATTTCTTTAGAGCGCTTTCCAACTTCTACGGGGGACGTCATTGATACATTGCTACTGGATGTATTCTCACCAGAGATATAATTAAAGAGTAGCTGAAATGCTCCGTTATCCTCATTCCCACTAGACATCACGCCTAACGCTTCATTGTAATGCCTCACTTCAATATCTTCATTTAAGGTCTCGATAATGGAATAAGGTAGCGTTTCTGTATCTTTGTAATATGATGGCTCAGCCTGGCTCACAGTAGACACCAATAAAGTAGTAATTAAAAGAAACATGCTAAAACGGGAAAATATCATGCTGAATTAATGGTTTGTTACGAATAGTGCTTATACGAAACAAAGCGGGTTAATGCTCAGTTAAACTCTTCTAGGATAATCACTATACAATCCGAAAACTCGCTAGCATTACTTTTGAGAATAAAAAAAAGGGGCCGTTGCCCCTTTTAACGTATTCTATGTAAAAAGCGTTACACTTTGAACTGTCTGATAGACTGCTGCAGCTCTTCAGCAAGTCGCGCTACTTCATGACTAGACTCAGACGTTTGCTGGGCACCTGCGGTCGTCTCTTCAGCAATACCTACAATTGTTTCAAGCTTCTCACTGATTTCTTGAGAGACCGTATTTTGTTCACGCGCAGACTGTTCAATCTGAGAGCTCACATCATGGGCTTTGTGAACCGCGTCTGAAATGATGTCCAAAGCCTGCGTGGCTTTTTCAGTTTGCGCTACACACGCTGCAGTTTGCTCTTTGCCTTGGTTCATCACCGACACCGCTTTTTCAGCGCCTGCTTGAAGTACTTCAATCATGGCGTTGATTTCTTGTGTCGATTCTTGAGTACGGCTTGCAAGGGTTCTTACTTCATCAGCAACCACCGCGAAGCCTCGGCCTTGCTCACCAGCACGCGCTGCTTCAATGGCAGCATTTAAGGCGAGTAAGTTGGTCTGATCTGCAACGCCACGAATTACGTCTAAGATACTGCCAATACTTGCACTGTCTTGATGAAGCTTATTGATAACGTCTGCCGCTTCTTGAACATCGCGAGATAGGATCTCTATCGTGTTTTTGTTCTCTAGCGAGATGTTGCGTACGTTTTCAGCTTCGGCATCTGCGTGGCGAATTTGACTTAGCGTATCTTCAGCATTCTGCACAACCAGTTGCGATGTAGAGTGCATTTCAGTGGTTGCTGTTGCTACTTGACCAATTTGTGATTTCTGGTCTTGAATCGAATGAGTAGTCTGCGCCGTCACCGCAGACGTCTGTTCTGATGCTGCTGCCAGCTGTTCAGCGCGAACGTTAATTGCAGTAATCAGTTCCTTTAGATTGCCAATAAGTGTATTACAGTTTCGGGCTAAAAGGCCAAATTCATCTTGCGCCGAATCGTCTAGGCGATGAGTAAGGTCACCCGACGAAGCCACGGTAAGAAGTTCATTTACACGATAAAGCGGACGCGTGATAGCGCGAACAGTTACATAGCCAATGAATGCTGCTACTGCGATAGAGATAATGACAACTACGATAACAAAAGTGTTACCTGTCGCAATGGCGCCATTGACCTCACTTTCCACGTGTGAAGCTTTCTTGTCTGCAAGATTAAGTAGGTTCTCAAGGGCAACCACAGCTTGCGCGATATTTGAGTCTGAAACGTTGAGTGCTTTTTCAGCGTCATTTCTGCGTTCTAGGCGGTCAACATGAAGCTGAGCAACGCCATCATTAGCTTTAATTGCGTTAATAGCGTTATTAACCAAGTCGTTAATATCATCGAGAGTACCAGAATCGTCCCGTCCGCCAGCTGTTTGCATCATGTCACTTAGCTGTGTGACCACCTTCTCGACAACTAAATCAACTTCGTTGCCTAGCGTCTGTGAACGAACCAGTGTTTCTGTCTTAATATATTCGTTGGAAACGGTTAACAAAGAAAGCAGAGAGGTCTCAAGTTGGCTGCCAATTTCTGCTGCGCGCTGAAGGTTTGGATCACGTTGAACGGAGTCTAAGTCTGAAAAATCCAGAAGATACGTAGATGCATCGTCTGCACTGTCTTCTGCATCACCCAGTCTGTCTTGAATTGTATTGCGTATATCAAGATACATTTGGTGATTTTTGTACATCGCTTCAACATTGGTGATATACGCTTCATATGATTCACGTACAGTATTCAGCGTGCTTTTTAGTTCTGGCTCGTCATTAACCGCCTGCGCCAGCTTTTTATATTCGCTTTCAAAGGTATCCTTGGCAGAGTTAAAAGATGTTCGTTTCTCTTTTAAACCGTTTAGATCTTCTTCGATATAACTTTCGAAGGTAAGTCGGCCCATATTGAGAAAGCTAGCTTTGAGCGCATTGCTACCTGCTACGGTGGGGAGAGCAACATCATTAACTTCTTCCGTTGCTGAGCCTATTGAGTTGAGGTTATAAAGTGAAACAACACTAATGACAATCAGAAGTGCGCTAATGGCTACAAACCCCCCGATTACGCGTGTGGCTACCGTTATTTTCATCGGAACTCCTGGATGAGTGTTTTTTATTTTTATCCCAGACGATATTACCCGTCTCAGTAAACAAAATATAGCGATTAAATAAGCTAGTTTGCTATATAACTGAATAGAGAGTGAGACACAATCATCTCTATTGTGAGTAAATGTATCGGCTACAATAACTTAAAGTTTATTTTATTTAGCACCTATGTCTAGTAAGTTAAACTGGTAATACCAGTTAACGCAAGAAATTATGCAACTTAGTATGTGCTATATGTAGTATTGAGAGGCCAGGTTAAGCCAGTGTTATGCAGAAATACTCACAAGTGAGGCGGAGTCCAGGTGCAGCAGAGTCATGCTTTGCCCCCAAACATAACCTGTATCTAGCCCGATAAATTGACGGCTATTTGTTTGCCCTGAAAGCGCGGCCCAGTGTCCAAACACTACCCTTTCGGCGTCTTTTAGTGTTTTATTTGTTACTTCAAACCATGGCTTTAGCGTGCTACTAGTACTGTGCGATACTGCGCTAGGATGAGATTTATTATCGAAATCGAGCGTGCCATCAGTATGAACAAAGCGCATGCGTGTACAGGCATTTACAATAAAACGAAGTCGCTCGTTGCCTGTAAGGTCACTCGACCAGTTACTTGGCTTATTCCCGTACATTTCTGAAAGAAAAGCAGCGTAATCTGTTGATTTGAGAATATTGCTGACATCGTCACTAAGTGAAACACACTCATCGATAGACCATTTGGGGTAAAGCCCAGCGTGCACCATTACTGATTGCTCGTCTAATTTCAATGCCAGCGGGAACTGGCGAAGCCAGTCAATGAGTTCAGTCAGGTCCGCGGCATTGAGAAGAGGCTCTAGCTTGTCTGATTTTTTGGCTTTGCGGATATCATTTACAACAGCAAGCAGGTGAAGATCGTGGTTACCTAGAACACTGTTAAAGTTGTTGCCAAGAGATTTTAAAAAACGCAGCGTGCTTAACGAGTCCTCTCCTCGGGCAACCAGGTCACCTACTGCGAATAATTTATCGTTCGTTTCGTCGAAATTTACTTTATCTAGCGCGCGACGAAGGCCATTGTAACAGCCCTGTATATCGCCGATGACGTACGTATTACCTTGCGTCATAGACACCTTAATGGAGAATACTTGGAATGGCTAAACGGAAAACGCTCACTGGAACGCGAAAACGCTCACCGCTCTCTAGCTTCATGACATAGTAGCCTTCCATATTCCCAACCGGTGTGTCAATGACTGCGCCACTGGTATAGTCGAAATGTTCACCGGCTTTCATGATCGGTTGCTTGCCTACAACCCCATCGCCTTCAACTTCTGATGTTTTGCCATTTGCGTCAGTAATTTTCCAATATCGGCTGAGTAGCTGTACTGTATGGCTGCTATTGTTCTCAATCGTAATGTGGTAGGCAAAGGCAAATTGCTTTGAATCTGACGGAAGATGGTCGGGCAGGTGGCGGGTTTTCACCCGCACTTTAATATCAAGTACATCCATAGAGAACTTATTGCTCTTGTTGGTGCTCTTTTGCCGACACAGCGTTTGCTATAGTGGCAAAATCGTTTAGTGACAGCACTTCAGCGCGAGAAGTTGGGTCGATGCCTAGCTCTCGGATTTCTTCCTCACTCAAACTGTCTTTTAATGAGTTGCGAATGGTTTTTCTGCGCTGGTTGAAAGCTTGTGCGCAAACGCGCTCAAGGGTATTTACGGACTCAACGTCTACAGGAGGAGTCTGATGTGGCACAAGCTTTACTACTGCAGAGTCAACCTTCGGAGGTGGCTTAAACGCGCCAGGCGGAACATTCAACACAGGAATGACGTGGCAGTAATACTGCGCCATGACCGAAAGCCTTCCGTAATTTTTCGAACCCGGTCCCGCTGCCAAACGGTTTACAACCTCTTTTTGAAGCATAAAATGCATGTCTTCGATACAATTCGCGTGGTCAAAAAGATGAAACATCAGCGGCGTTGAAATGTTGTAAGGTAAATTGCCAAACACGCGCAGTTTCTTGTCTTTTATCGGCATCTCTTTAGAAAGGGCGCCAAAGTCCATGGTCATTGCATCTTGTTCAATAACCGTTAGCTTATCGCCATTAAATGGGTGATGTCGCAAGCGCTTAGCAAGATCTCTGTCTAACTCAATGACTGTGAGTGCGTCTACTTCTTCACAGACGGGGTCTGTTAGTGCGCCTAAACCTGGCCCTATTTCTACTAAGTTCTGTTCATTTTTTGGTGCAATGGCCGCAACAATCTTGCCAATCACGTAGTCATCGTGAAGGAAATTTTGACCGAATCGCTTTCTGGCCGTATGGCCTAAGTGTGTTTTACTCATTGTTGATGATGTGCAAGCTCGATGGCTTTTTCCAATGCTTTCCTGAAACTACCGGCGTCGGCTTCACCTTTTCCTGCTAAATCTAGTGCAGTACCGTGGTCTACCGAGGTACGAATGAAGGGTAACCCTAGCGTGATATTCACTGATGCCCCAAAACCCTTGTATTTTAGCACGGGTAAGCCTTGATCGTGATACATCGCTAATACCACATCAGCATTTTCTAGGTATTTTGGCTGAAATATGGTGTCAGCTGGCAGAGGGCCTGTTATTTTTAAGCCTTCTTCTCGAAGTTCATTCAGCGCAGGAATGATGGTATGGATCTCTTCAGTACCAATATGACCATCTTCACCCGCGTGAGGGTTCAAGCCACATACATAGATATGAGGCTCTTTGACACCGAACTTCAGTTTAAGGTCGGTGTTGATAATATGAATGACCTTATGAAGACGCTCTCGAGTGATAGCTTTCGCCACATATTCAAGAGGGATATGGGTGGTGGCCAGTGCCACATTAAGTCCCTCAGTTGCCAATAGCATAACCACATCAATGGTATTGGACTGATAGGCGAAAAATTCTGTGTGGCCGCTGAACGATACGCCCGCTTTGTTGATGATGCCCTTGTGAACTGGGCCTGTCACTACTGCGTCGAAGTCGCCCTCCATGTTTGCCTGACACGCTTGGCGAAGGGTTTCTACTACATATAGCCCATTTTCGCTATCAAGCTCACCCGGCGTGACATCAGCGGATTTATCTATCTGCTTAATAAACAACGAACCCGCATCTTGAATTCGCGGGTTAGTAGCATCGTAATCGATTAGCGTCAACGGCAACCCTAAGGTGCTAGCTCGTGCTTTGAGCATATCGCCATCGGCAAACACGACAAGCTGTGCTTGCCATGTTTCCTGGGCCAGTTTTATTATCAAATCTGGTCCGATACCTGCCGGCTCTCCCGGCGTTATTGCTATCTTAATTGGTGTACTCATGAATAACTTATAGTTACGATTCGATAACTTCTACATAAGCGGCATCGCGCATCTCACGTAGCCAGTTTTCAGTCTCTTCTGAAAATTTACGGTTGAAGATTAGCTGATACGCTTTGTCTTCTTTACGCTTGTCAGTTGCATCATCAATACGACGGTCGACAAGTTGAATTAAATGCCAGCCATGTACGGTGCGCACAGGCTCACTAAATTCACCCGGCTCAAGCTGTGCGAGTGCATCTTTAAATTCAGGCACGTAAACATTTGGATCTGACCAACCTAGTTCACCACCACGAAGGGCTGAACCTGGATCTTCCGAATACTCCTTGGCTAACTCCGCGAAATCAGCGTCACCATTTTTCACTTCTTCTTTGAAACGGCTAAGCATAGCTTTTGCCTTGTCTTCACTAAGGATGATCGACGGCTTAACAAGAATGTGACGTGAGTTAACTTCTTCTACGGTGACTTTCTCGATACCGCGGGTATCTAACACTTTTAATATGTGAAAGCCCGCACCGCTTCGAATTGGACCAACAAGCGAGTCTTTGTTTTTGTTTTGAATAGCTTCAGCAAAAAGCGTAGGCATAGCGTTAATGTTAAGCCATCCCATGTCACCACCTTCTAATGCTTCATTACCTGACGATGATGCAATTGCTATTTTAGCAAAATCAGAGCCTGACTCTAATAGTGAGATAACTTTGTCTGCACGTTCACGTGCCGATTGGATATCTTCATCTGTTGGCTCTGCCGGGAAGCCGATGAGAATGTGGCCTAAGCGGTATTCAGCTTGCTCAGCACCTTGCTGCTCCATCAGGTCAATTAATGTTTCGACTTCCTGTGGCGTGATATAGACACGGCGACGTACATTCGCACGGCGAACTTCACCCATGATAATTTCTTCGCGAATGTCTTCGCGGTAATCATCGTATGCGATGCCTTCTGCTGCTAACTGGGCGCGCAGCTCTTCAATCGTTGCCTTCTGATTAGCTGCAATATTGGTAATAGTTTGCTCTAGCTGTGGGTCGCTTATGCGAATACCCATACGCTCTGCCATTTGAAGCTGAAGGTTCTTAGTGATTAAACGCTCTATAGCCTGTGTACGAAGCGCACGGTCTGATGGTAGCTGTTGACCATTCGCTTCAGCGTTGCGTTTAACGTCTTGTACAAGGGCCTTAATTTCGCTTTCAAGCACAACACCTTGATCAACAATTACAGCCACGCGGTCAAGCATAACCTCTTGCGCAACACTATTAAACGAGAGAAGAGCACCTAACATCAATGCACGGATAATGAACTTCATACACACTCTTTTATTATTGGTTGATTGCATTTAAGCGCGGTTAAGCGCTCAACTGCAGGTTAATTTAAACTATAAGGCTGACGATAGCCAAACATACCGTCCTGAAGCATGCTTCTTTGGGTACCAGATGACCCGATACCTTTGAAAATAAATTGTAGTGATACACCAGAGTCGAAGTCGTCTGTCGTCTGCTCCCCACTGGCGTTATAACGGTTATTCAGACTGCGCTGTGCGACAAGTCGTACGGCCCAACAACATGACTCGTATTGTATTCCTGTATAAGTTTCCACGCTTCTACTGCGCTCAAGATCACGGTAAGTTCGGCCAACCCACTGCCAATTCTCCGAAATAGGCCAGCTTGCTGAAATACCAATTTGATCTATGGTTTCACCACTTAAGTCGCGAACATAGCGATGACTCAATTGAATAAAGCGTGCATCATCTTTGCGGTATTCTATGCCCACACTGCTTAAGTCAACCTTGTCTGTGTCAGTGGTCACTTGCACATCAGAATGGAAGAACCAGTTTTTATTAAAGCGCCAGTCCACTTCAGCGGCGAGCGCTGAACGATCTTGATTCTTGGTTGCAGCAATAACTTTATTATCTTCAAGGTAGAATATCTGACCCACACTAAGAACAAATTGTTCCCTATTGTTTTTATCCAACATGCGTGTTGTCGCGCCAAGGGTGATTTGGTTGTTATCGCTAATTCTATCAAGGCCAGTAAATTCCTGACCTCTAAACAAACCTTCAACGTCGGTGAGTAGCGGCGTTGAGTCATAGAAACCAATAGCAGTTTGGTCTTCATACGACGTGTAAAGGTATTGCACTTTTGGCTCTAAGGTCATCGACATATTATCGCTGAACCAAGACGTATCCCTTTCAAAGTACAACGCGCCGTATAAACGAGCTTGACCGAGTGTGCGTTCCACGTCTTCTTTTAAGTCGGTTCCTTCAACGTTGTCTTGTTGATAAATCGTTTCAAAAAGGGTGGTTTCTGCGACAAATTCACCCCATGCGGCGCGAAGCGGCACCGATAAAGTCGGCGCAATGTGAAAACGAGTAGCCGTAGGGGCGGTATCCAAAGTATTGTCAAAATGGGCAACTTCTGAGTCTAAATTGAATGTCAAATACTCGCCTAATGTCTTGTTATAACTAACTTTGATTTCAGGTACGGCACGATAGCTATCAGCGGTATTACCCAATACTTCAAAATCTTTTATCTGCATATTTATCGATAGATTTTGAGAGTAGTAACTTAAACCAACACTTCGATAGAGGTGAGTGTCGGCTCGGCTGTAATAATCTGACCCCAAATCAACTAAATAATTGTCGTCACTTAATCCGTTGAAATCAACGTTAAGTAGCCAATTGTCAGCGATAAGCCCCTGATGTTCCAAACGGTAGAAATATCGGTCAGGGTTGCCGTTAATATCTGAATCGCTTGGCAAATATTCTACGTGAACTTTGCCTTGGCTGTCTTCTGTTAGATATCTGAACTCGGTATTAAGCTGCAAGCCGCGAAGGGACATTAATCGCGGTGAAAGAGTCATGTCATAGTTGGGGGCAATATTCCAATAGAAAGGTTGAGTGTAGTCAACGCCCGTTCTGCTTGAACTAGTTAACTCTGGGAACAGCAAGCCCGTTTGGCGCTCATTGCTAACGGGAAACGCAAAATATGGCAAATAAAATACCGGAACATCGGCAATGTAAAAACGAGTGTGCTTAGCTTGGCCCCATACTGTCCCTTTCTCCAAACTAATCTCACTAGCACGTATTAGCCAATCCTCATCACCTTCGGGGCAGGTCGTGAAGCTAACGTCTTTAAGTACAATTCCTGTGTCGGTGTCTAATAGGATATCTTTTGCGGCCCCTTGTCCGACAAAACCCGTCAGCTGATAGCGGGTATTTTGCATTTCCAAGCGCTCTTCTTCAGAGCGAAGGGTTACAGCATCACTTTTTACCTTTAACTGCGAGTCTTGATAAGTTACGTCGCCTTTTGCAATGAGGTCTCTACCGTTACCGTTAATTTGTGCTTGAGATGCACTGATTACCGCGGTATCAGAAGTGATATCAACATTGCCCGAGAAAAGCGCTACGGTATCTTGGATAATTTCAGTTCGGTTTGCTTCAACCTTTACATGGCCTTTAGGCATCAATGCCTGACTGTTGAAAGTAACAGGTTCGACTGAGCAGAATGCAAGAGGGGCTGCATTTGGTACTGGTTTGGCATTTGAAGCTGTCGTTTCCTGTGCAAACGCGACTGTAGGCAAAAGAGTCGCGGAAACAAGCATGGCGCAGGTTTTTTTCATGCGTTAATGGGCGGCCTGTTTTGTTGTATGTTGCTTTTAAACCCAAGTAAGACGAAGTCCGTCTCGGTTAGTTCACATAATGTTTTAAAAAAACAGTGATTATGCGCATTAATTCTTGGTAAAGAAGTAATGTCGCTTTCACTCGCTATTACTATTCGTATAAGCGCTCAATTCTAAGCACTTCTGACATAATTACCAACCATTCAGACAAAAAAATGCACTTTTATGTACATAATGCATCAAAGACTGCGACAAATAGTGGGAATAAGCTCGATTTCAAATTGTACAAGCCCTATGGCGTGTTGATCTTTGCAGAACTGTCTCGCGATTAAAAGGCTTTTATTTAGACCGAAATTTGTACATCAAAGATCAACAGGTCCTAGGTAATTAACTTATGCATTTGATATGATAATGTTCCTAACACGCTGTGCACGGCGTGAATTACCTACTACAACATCAACTTTTTATAAAGTGCACCAACGGAGTATGACGCGATGTCAATTTGGGGAAAAATCCTCGGCGCCTTGTTTGGCTTTATGTTCCTTAAAATACCCGGGGCGATCCTTGGGCTGATTGTCGGACACTTTTTTGATAAAGCCTACCGGCAGGACTTCAATCAGTTAGGTGGCTTTGGACGCTTTTTTACCGACCAAGGCAATCTAAAGCAGCAAGCAATTTTCTTTCATAGCTTGTTTAGCGCGTTGGGTCACCTCGCTAAGTCTGATGGCAAAGTGACAGACAGAGAAATTCAAATCGCTACAGCGCTAATGGATGAGATGCGCCTGACAGGTGATGCCCGTCGCGAGGCACAAGATGCATTTAGAGAAGGCAAAGCGCGAGATTTTCCTTTAATCGATACACTGAAAGGTTTTTATGACGCCAGCCACGGTAGAAGGGATATTCTGCAGGTATTCTTAGAGATTCTAATTCAGGCCGCATTCGCTGACGGCCAACTTTCGCAAGAAGAGTACAGCGTACTTGAAAAAGTAGCGAAACCACTGGGCTTCAGGCGCCGAGATTTGGACTATCTTATTTCAATGTACGAAGCTGAGATTCGTTTTAGGCAGCGTTCTACATCCGGCTCAGGGCAACGAACTCATTCAGGTCAACGTCAGCACAGCCAATCAGCTTATTCAGAGCAGCAAAGTTTAGATGATGCCTACCGCATATTAGGTGTGGCGGCATCCGACGATGAAAAGACAATAAAACGCGCCTACAGAAAGCGCATGGCGGAACATCACCCTGATAAGTTAGTTTCTAAAGGGCTACCTGAGCAGGCAATGGAAATTGCGAAAAAGAAAGCTCAAGATATTCAATCAGCCTACGAACTGATCAAGCAAAAGCGTGGCTTCTAAATGGCAAAAACTGAACGTGAGTTAACTTATGTGCCTGCGGCGAGTCAGGCGCATATCGATGGCTTTATCGAAATGCTATGGCTTGAGAAAGGACTGTCAGATCATACTCAACAAAGCTATCGCACCGACCTCACTAAGCTTGCTATCTTCAGCAACAATCAAGGCGTAAAAGATATTGCTGTGCTGACCACTGAGCAGCTTCATGACTATCTGGCCTTCCGACACGACAAAGGGCTCTCTACGCGCAGCACCCAGCGTGCGCTCAGCGCAATTCGGGCCTTTTTCGTATTCCTAATCAGTAAGCAAGTACGTGTAGACAGCCCCGTTTCCGCGCTATCAAACCCCAAAACGCCGAAAGCTTTGCCTTCCTCACTTAGTGAACAACAGGTTGAAGATTTGCTGAATGCGCCCATTACCGACGACCCTATCGAATGTCGGGATAAGAGTATGCTTGAAGTGCTTTACGCAACGGGCCTTCGTGTAAGTGAGCTTATTGGTTTAACAATGGATCAAATAAGCCTTCAGCAAGGTGTGGTTAGGGTTGTGGGTAAAGGGAATAAAGAGCGCTTAGTGCCCCTTGGCGAAGATGCAATAGAGTGGCTGCTGACCTATATTAAAACAGCAAGACCAATACTCGCTAGTAAAGCTTCTGATGTGGTTTTTCTAAGCAAGCGTGGACAGAAAATGACGCGCCAAACATTCTGGCATCGCGTTAAATACTATGCGGTGAAAGCGGGTATTGAACAGCATCTATCACCGCATACGTTGCGCCACGCTTTCGCCACACATCTTTTAAACCACGGGGCTGATTTACGTGTTGTACAAATGCTGTTGGGTCATAGCGATTTATCGACGACGCAAATTTATACCCATGTAGCAACGGAGCGTTTGCAAACGCTTATCCATAGCCATCACCCCCGTGGCTAGAAAATGAGAAAAAAGAGTATGGAAAAATGCTACAAATTGGACGTTGTGTACGACGAGGCTCTGCTAAGACATGTAGTAAATGAAAAGGTGTATGATAGGATACAAGCGTTACATTGTTTTAGGAGAAAACGCTTTGGGATAGTGCTGAAGTGCGTTAGCCAAACCGTTTACTCATAGCCGTTTAGTCATTACTTGTTATTTCAAATGGACACGGATAAACAAAAAATTAGCCTGAAAGGTGTAATTTTTTTGCTAAGTTTTACGGTCTGAAAGTAATAAGTATGAAAATGTTTAGCAGTTGTGTGAAGTCGGATTGTACATATTCGAGTAGCCGCATTCTAAGCCAGTAAGCACATGCATGCTTAAATGGCATAATGGAGAGTTTTAGTGAAAGCAGTAAAGAAAGTATTGTTAGCAAGTGTAGTTGCGGCAGGTTCCATATTCGGGCTTGGCGCGCAAGCAGCTGACGAAGCCGCTATCCGCGATAAATTAACGTCAACGCTAGGGTTAGATGTAGAGACCATTGCAGACTCTCCAGTATCTGGGCTAGTTCAGGTATCGACAAACCGCGGCTTATTTTACGTAAGCGAAAATGGGCAGTATTTGCTTCAGGCTCGCGTCTTTAACATTGACGAAGAAATGCGCAACGAGACGGAGCTCGCGCTCTCTGGGCTACGTAAAAAAGGCGTAAAAGAGATGGAGTCATCGTCGATTACGTTTAAAGCGAAAAATGAAAAGTACGAGATAAGTGTGTTCACAGATATAACTTGTGGTTACTGCCGCAAGTTTCACAACGAAATTGGTGAGCTTAACGACGCGGGTATTACCGTTCACTACCTTGCGTTTCCGCGTTCTGGGTTAAATAGCCAGAACTATGATGATATGGTGTCAGTCTGGTGTGCTGAAAATCCACAAAGTGCATTAACAAAAGCAAAAGCTGGCGATAACGTAGCAAGCGCAAGCTGCAAAAATAAAGTGGCAGAGCAGTATATGTTAGGCCAAAAGCTAGGGGTAAACGGTACGCCAAATATTGTATTACCAGACGGAACACTTATTCCTGGTTACCAGCCAGCTGCATTGCTTGCTAAAGCATTAGAGGAAGCTGAGTAGTTATTCAGTCTTTAACGTTAAATATAATAAAAACGCACGCTTTGTGCGTTTTTTTGTTTTCTGCGGTATGATTCAGTCCATATTTTCTAGCGTTTTTTCGTATAGTTTTTCTTTTCAGTTCACTCGCGCGTTTACTTGGAATCTGCACTAATTATCCGGTGTCCCGACTCCAATTTTTTATTTAGAGCCTGTTTGAACTGACATCGTCAACTGCATTTACAGTATTAGTTTAGTGGTATTTATGATTTTGCCTATTGTTCGCCGCGAGGTTACCGGCGCCTCGCTTAGTTCCGACTTACACCCTGTTATCGATAGAATTTATCGCGGTCGTAATATTGCGAATATGGATGACTTGGAGAATGGTCTGAAAGGGCTAACTCACTTCAAAATTTTGAAGGGGATGCCGCAAGCCGCACAAATTCTTGCCAATGCTGTTGTGCAAAATAAACGTATTATCATTGTGGGCGATTTCGATGCTGATGGAGCAACCAGTACATCGGTATGCATATTAGCGCTTCGAGCCATGGGCTATCACAACGTTGACTTTCTTGTACCTAACCGCTTTGACTTTGGTTATGGGCTTAGCGTACCTATCGTGGACGAAGCAGCCAAACAAGGGGCAGAGGTTATTGTCACAGTGGACAATGGCATTTCCTGTATTGACGGCGTAACCCATGCAAAGTCGTTGGGAATGCAGGTTGTTGTTACCGATCACCATTTGCCAGGCGATGTTCTACCTCCTGCTGATGCGATAGTAAATCCTAACCAACCTGGCTGTGAATTCCCTTCTAAGAATTTGGCTGGGGTAGGCGTCGCCTTTTATGTCATGCTTGCGCTTAAAGCTGAGCTACAGCAGCAAGGGCATTTTGAACAAGCGGGGCTAGTGCCACCAAACCTAGCGTCGCTGCTTGATATCGTAGCTGTTGGCACCGTGGCCGATGTGGTGGTGCTTGATAAAAATAACCGAATTTTAGTTCATCAAGGCCTTCAGCGCATTCGAGCGAGTAAGTGTCGACCTGGCATTAAGGCTTTGGTTGAAGTGGCAAACCGTGATTGCGCTCACTTAACCTCAACTGATTTAGGCTTCGTAGTTGGGCCAAGGCTTAATGCTGCGGGAAGATTAGACGATATGTCGCAAGGTATAGCGTGCTTATTAGAAGATGAAACCATTCAAGCGCGAATGATAGCAGCGGAACTCGATGCGCTTAATAAAGAACGCCGTGAAATTGAAACCGGCATGAAAGCACAAGCGGAAGCCGTGCTAGAGCAAATGGCATTGGATGAAGGCGATATGCCAAGCGCACTGGTGGTTTATCGCGAAGACTTCCATCAGGGGGTTATTGGTATTGTGGCAGGGCGTTTAAAAGAGAAGTATCTTAAGCCTGTTATCGCTTTTGCCCATCAAGACGACGAGATCATTAAAGGTTCGGCGCGCTCTATTCCTGGCGTGCACATTCGCGATGTACTTGATGAAGTTAATACACGCTACCCTGGCGTTATCGAAAAATTTGGTGGGCACGCCATGGCCGCTGGATTGAGCTTGCCCGTCGCTAAGCTTCAAGACTTCGAGCGGGCTTTTGTCGATATTGCGCGTGCGCACATGGAAAAGCTTGAGGGTAATCATGCCTTACTTTCCGACGGTGACTTGTCGTCGAAGGAATTGTGTTTACCCTTTGCGCATTTATTGCGTCAAGCCGGTCCATTTGGGCAGGGCTTTGAATCACCGTTATTCGATGGTGAATTTTCGCTACTTGACCAGCGCTTGGTTGGCCAAAAGCACTTAAAAATGGTGCTAAAAAGTGATGGCGCCAATGAGGTCGATGCTATTGCGTTTAACATTGATTTAAAATCATGGCCGAATGCCATGGTCAAACGTGTGCATATTGCCTATCGACTTGATATCAATGTGTTTCGCGGTCAAGAAACTGTGCAACTTATTGTAGAGCAAATAGACGCGCGTTAGCAGTAGCGCGTTCACATGCAGAGGGATGGCAATAAGTCTAACAAGCAATAAGTGCAAAGCAGTGGAAAAAAGGGGCAAGGGTGAAAAGCGAAAGACAAAAGCTGGTGGAAAAGCATAGTCAGCTGAATCAAACCGACAATGCTAAAGTGATTTCTCACGTTCAACGGGAAGAGAAAGACAGCGACTGGGTACGCCACACCATTATGCTAGAAGGCATTGATGTTCCTTTTATCTACAGGCGTAAACAGCAATATCAAAGCTTAAAAGGCGCGCGGGTGAACGTAACCTATTATCGCCACGTTGAAGAAGTGGCTAGCATTGAGTTTGAAACCATGAAAGTGGTTCGTATTAAACGCAGCTAATATTAACGCTGCCACAGGCACCACTTCGACAACAGTTAACACACAGTGAGCAACAATGAATAATGAATGGTTAAATGCCTATGTACTGCATAGACGCCCTTACAGGGAGACCAGCTATATTGTTGACTTTTTTACCCTGGAAGAAGGGCGTGTTAGTGCGGTAGCGAAAGGGGTGAAGAATAGTAAATCTGACAAGAAAAGCCTGCTCCAACCGTTTCAACATCTCCGTTTACAGTTAAGCGGAAAATCAGAGTTAAAAAACTTACGTCACGTTGAAAGCGTCTCGCCATCCATCAACCTTATGGGCACGACATTATTTTGCGCTATGTATGTTAATGAGCTAACTAATCGCGTTATGCCGGCAGGGCTTGCCAGCGATGGCGTTCACAATGCTTATGAAAATACGTTGCTGTCTCTTCGTGATGAGAACGACATAGAAGTGACCTTACGTCAGTTTGAATTTGCACTGCTTGATGAAATGGGACTATTGCCCGATTTCACCACCGATGTCGAATACGAAATGCCCATAGAGGAATCCGGCAGCTATCATTTTCATATAGATGCAGGTTTTGTGCGACTGCCCGATGATATGGCAGGTATGCGAGGCTTTCCCGGACAAGCACTGATTAGTTTGTCACAGGGGGAGTTTACGCCGCTTAGCAAAAAAGTGGCTAAGGTGCTTTGCCGTGACTTGCTTAAACCGCTAATTGGTGACAAGCCACTTAAAAGCCGGGAACTCTTTATGTCAAAGCCCCGTTAGAGGGTTTTTACTTAGTCCTTAAATGCTCACATTTACAAACGCATAGTTTTTGGTAAAGCGTATTAACTACCTTAAAACTAGCCTAAATTCCTTAAATTATTTTCTCTTAACTCAAACGCTTAATAAGCACGTTCTATAAAAAAATTTGCTACAATTGCGTCTTTCCTTTGAAGGGTATTTTTACCCTTGAAGTAACGTATTAAACACGAAGAGCAGGCCTCTTCTATCGCTCTTACAGGTTAGGTGGTGAAATGAGCACGATTCTATTAGGCATTAACATCGACCATATCGCAACGCTACGTAATGCGCGCGGCACGCATTACCCAGATCCCGTGCATGCTGCGGATATCGCCGAGCGCGCAGGTGCAGACGGCATTACGGTTCATTTACGTGAAGACCGCCGCCACATTAAAGACCGTGACGTTCGCATTTTAGCGCAGACCATTAATACCCGACTAAATCTGGAAATGGCGGTAACCGAAGAAATGCTGGCAATTGCAGAAGAAGTAAAGCCTGTTTTTTGCTGCTTAGTACCAGAAAAGCGCGAAGAGCTGACTACCGAAGGTGGTCTTGATGTGGCAGGGAATTTTGACAACATCAAGGCGGCGTGTGAGCGACTCGCTAATGCAAACATTTTGGTGTCGTTATTTATTGATGCAGACAAAGCGCAAATTGACGCTGCCGCAGCATGCAACGCCCCTTACATTGAAATTCATACAGGCCAATACGCAGAAGCCACTAGCGAAGAAGAGCAGCACAAAGAGCTAGCGCGTTTAGTCGAAGGTATCGAGTACGCCGATAGCTTAGGGCTTAAAGTGAATGCAGGTCACGGCTTGCACTATCACAATGTTAAGCCTATTGCGGCTATCCCTCAGTTAATCGAACTTAATATTGGCCACGCAATCATTGCTCGCGCCGCGTTTGATGGCCTTCATACGGCTGTAGCTGATATGCGTAAACTTATGCTAGAAGCACGAGCGGGCATTTAACCTTAGATTCAAAAGGGTGTAGATAACGTGGCGATTGCAGGGCTAGGTACTGACATTGTAGAGATAGCGCGACTTGGTAAAGGCGATGGCGCTAATGAACGCTTAGCCAAGCGAGTACTTACGCCTGCCGAGTGGCAGCAGTTCAGCGAACACGGTACGCCGGTTCGCTTCTTAGCCAAACGTTTTGCCGCCAAGGAAGCAGCAGTGAAGGCCCTTGGTACAGGAATTGGAAACGGGATCAGCTGGCAGCATATAGAAGTGCGCAATAACCATTTAGGTGCGCCAGAGCTTCATTTTTCTGGCGAGTTTGCTGCAATGTGCAAAAACCGAGGTATCACGCGAAGCGTGGTCAGTATTTCAGATGAGCAGCATTATGCTGTCGCCACCGTTATACTAGAGTCTGAATAGAGCAACTGCCCTAACCCACGTAGGCGACTTCTATTGGGTGAGTGCGTGCAAGAATCTCTACTAACATCAAACCATGTAAAGCAGCTAACCGGAGTCACACTTGGCAAACCTTTTTAAACAATCTCGCAGCAAGCAAAAAGGCAAAACGTCGCTTACTGAGAATGGCGCTTCAAAAAAAGGGAATGCCAGAGCCAACGCGCAGGTCGCAGGACTTCGATTTGGGAAAAGCAAAAAAGCAGCGGATACCAGTGAAAGTCAAAAGCCTAACACGGTCACCATTGAAGATTTAGACTGGATGGGCAATGGCGTAGTGCGCGGCAATCCGATGGTATTTGTTGAAGGTGCCCTTGTAGGAGAAACCTGCGACATAGAGGTGGTATCTAGCAAAAAGAAAGTCATTAACGCCAGGGCGACAAACATTCACTCGCCAAGTGATGAAAGGCAAGCGCCTTTTTGCCCTGTGTTTGATGTATGTGGTGGGTGTCAGCTACAGCACATAAAGCCTGACTCTGCGCTTGAGCAACGTGACCGTGCTCTTAAAGTGATGATGGAACGTCACCTTGCAATGAAGCCACAAGTTTGGCAAGCACCTTTAGCAGGGCCTCGCCCTCAATATCGCAGAAAAGCAAGGCTGGCTATAGATGCCCGCAACCCCAATCAAATTAAGTTGGGCTTTCGTGAAGCAAATAGCAGTAACGTTATCAATGTAGAAACCTGCCCAATACTGGTCGACCCGCTATCTAAACTTATTGGCCCTTTACGAGATGCGCTTACAGGGTTCGAGTCAGCGCGTCATATTGGGCATATCAGCCTTATTGCAGGCGACAACACCTCACATCTTGTTATTAAACACACCAAAGCCCTTGAAGCTGAGCTTATTGATGCTGTCAGCGAATTGGTGAACACGAGTTCATCAGTTGGTGTCTACGGTATTGAATTAAAGCTTGAAAATAAGCAGGGGCAAATTCGCAGTGTGGGCCGTGGTACTGATATGGTGATGAACACGGTAAATGGCTGCTCAATTTCACCCAGTGCTAACGACTTTATTCAAATAAATAAAGTGGTTAACGAAAAAATGATTAACCAAGCCATTGACTGGCTAAACCCAAAGCCCAACGAGCGTATTGCCGATTGGTTTAGCGGGCTGGGCAATTTTACTTTACCTATTGCTAAGTTAGGTGCAAAGGTTCAGGCGGTAGAAGGTGTGGTAGAGATGGTGCGTCGCGCCAAAGACAATGCACAGCAACAGGGCATTGAAAATGTAGAGTGGCTGCATTTAGATTTGGCCGATAAGACCAACGTCGAGGCTTCATTACAGCAGGGCTTTGATCAGGTACTGCTTGACCCTTCAAGAGAAGGGGCGTTGACCGTTTGTCATGCGCTTGTAAAAGCACTACCAAAAACGATAGTGTATGTTTCTTGCAACCCAAGTACGTTTTCTAGAGACGCAAAGGTGTTGATAGACGGAGGTTATGAAATGGAAAAAGCGGGCGTAGCAGAAATGTTCCCCTTCACCCATCACATGGAGATGATGGCCTTGTTTACGCGAAAGCAGCAGTAACGAGTAAAGGATATGGTATCGACAAGAAAGGTCCACGAAGCCGACCGCCCGCCCTTTGAAGCGTGGTTAGATAGCCTTGAATTAAGTGAAGAAACCAAGGACAAGCTAAGTGCAGTGTCATCTATTCCTGAACGACTATTGGTTGGTCAGGAAATGGTTGAAATTTTATGTCAGCTTAACATGGACGATGCAACGCTTCAGGCAGCCCTGGTTTTTCCTTATTGTGAACAGCACGCATTAAGTGAAGACGATATTGTTGATGAGTTTGGCGGGGAAATACGCGACTTGATCGTTGGTGTTCGCCGAATGGATGCCATTAAGTCTCTTCATGCCCGTAAGGTAAATGGCTCTGGTTTTACTGAGAAGTCAGATGAACAGCATATAGACAGTATTCGTCGTATGCTGCTGGCGATGGTAGAAGACGTGCGTGCCGTTGTAATTAAAATGGCAGAACGCATTTGTGCATTGCAACAGGTTAAAAAAGCCGACGAAGAAACTCGCGTTATGGTGGCCCGAGAGTGTGCCAGCATCTATGCGCCATTGGCAAACCGTTTGGGCATTGGTCAGTTAAAGTGGGAGCTTGAAGATCTTGCGTTTCGCTATTTGCATCCCATCACCTACAAGCAAATAGCTCATCAGCTTGACGGCAAGCGCCGAGAGCGCGCTGAGTATATAGAAACTATTGTTAGTGATTTGCAAGGTTTACTTGATAGCGAGCACATCCGCGCAGACGTTTACGGTCGTCCTAAGCACATATTCAGCATTTGGAAAAAAATGCAGAAAAAGCGCCTTACTTTTGAGCAGCTTTTTGATATTCGGGCGGTACGAATCATTGCGGAGCGACTTCAAGATTGTTACGCCGCGCTGGGTACGGTTCACGCCAGCTACAAGCACTTACCTAACGAGTTCGACGACTATATCGCAACGCCTAAACCTAACGGATATCAGTCTATTCACACGGTTATTGTGGGGCCTGAAGGGAAGTCGGTTGAGATTCAAATTCGCACCCAGAAAATGCATCAGGATGCAGAGCTGGGTGTGGCTGCACACTGGAAATATAAAGAGGGTAGCACGGGCAAGCAGTCAGGCTATGACGAGCGCATAAACTGGCTTCGCCGCATATTAGCGTGGCAAGAGGAAGTGGCCGAATCTGGCGATTTAGTTGAAGAACTTCGCAGCCAGGTGTTTGACGATAGGGTGTATGTGTTCACACCAAAAGGCGATGTTATTGACCTTCCCCAAGGCGCTACGCCGCTTGATTTTGCTTACTATATTCACAGTAATGTGGGACATCGCTGTATTGGCGCAAAAGTGAATGGGCGAATAGTCCCTTTCACTTATTTACTGCAAAGTGGCGACCAGATAGAAGTACTTACCGGAAAAGAGCCAAACCCAAGCCGCGACTGGATGCACCCAGGTCTTGGCTATGTGCATTCATCACGGGCGCGTGCCACTATCCATTCCTTCTTTAAAAAGCAGGACAGAGACAAAAACCTTGCTGCCGGTAAAGAGCTGCTAGAACGCGAACTTCAGCGTGCCCACTTACCTGCCAAAGTACCTAATGAAGCATTTGAGAAGTTTAACTTACAAACCCTCGATGACTTGTACACTGCGGTAGGTGCCGGTGATGTACGCGTTATGCAGGTGATTAACTTTATTCATCACTTGCAGGAGCCGCCAGCCCCAGAGCCGGAAATTAGCCCTAAGGTTAAAACGCGTAAAACTGCAGCCGGATCAGGCAAAAAAGATGCGGTGGTGGTACAGGGCGTGGGCCACTTAATGAGCCAGTTAGCGAATTGCTGTAAGCCGGTACCAGGCGAAGCTATTTTAGGCTATATCACACAAGGCCGTGGCGTGAGTGTTCACAAAGAAAGCTGCGATCAGTTGCAGCACTTGTTGTCACAACACCCTGAGCGCCAGATAGAAGTGAATTGGTCACAAGAGCTGAAAGTAGGCTTTGAGACAGGCATAGATATATTTTGTCACGATAGAACCGGCCTGCTGCGCGATATTACTACGGTATTGGCGAATGAAAACGTGCCGCTCTTGGGGGTAAACAGTTTAAGTGATAAAAACAGACAGACGGCGCTTATCACTATTTCGATAGAGGTTCAGGATCTCGATACGGTGTCTAAAGTGCTAACCCGATTGCGACAGCTTAAAGGCGTGACCGATGCAAAACGCAAACAAAACTAAGCTTAGCGAAATGCAGCGGCTGCTTGGGATTATGGCGCAGCTGCGCGACCCGCAATCTGGGTGTCCGTGGGATGTGAAACAAACCATGGAAAGCCTAACTCGTTACACCATAGAAGAAGCCTACGAAGTGGCTGACGCTATTGCTACTGGTGATATGCACGACATTAAAGATGAGTTGGGTGATTTGCTGTTTCAAGTAGTGTTTTACGCGCAGATAGCCAGTGAATCTAGCGCATTTTCTTTTGACGATGTGGCGCAAAGCATTAGCGATAAGCTTGTGCGCCGTCACCCTCATGTTTTTGCCAATCCACTCGCATCAGAGGGAGCAGGCGATACAAATGAAGACGGCACGGTCGAACGTACCCAATTGAACGACAGCGCTTTGAATGCGCAGTGGGACGCGATTAAAGCCCAAGAAAAGCAGCTCAAAAAGCAGCGCTCAAAGCAAGACGGCGAGGCCGTAGAAAGCAGTATTCTAGATAGCGTACCCAAGGGTATGCCAGCACTTATGTATGCACAAAAGCTGCAAAAAGCCTGTGCAAAGGTAGGCTTTGACTGGCCTGATGCCGCGCCTGTAATTGATAAAGTACGTGAAGAAGTGGAAGAAATTCAGCAAGAGCTGGATTTCAAGCAGCGAGCACGAGAAGCAATGCGTACTGGTGAAGCGCCATTAAATAGTGGCGCGAACGATAACCAACAAGCTATTGAAGAAGAAATTGGCGATGCCCTTTTCGCCATGGTTAATTTGGCAAGGCATTGTAAGGTAGATGCTGATACCGCACTTCGAAACGCCAGTAACAAGTTTGCTAACCGTTTTAAAGGCGTAGAGCGCTTGGCAGCTGAACAGGGCGAGAAGCTCGACGCATTGACGCTTGATGAAATGGAAGCGCTTTGGCAGGAGGTCAAACAGTCTTCCAATGCTAAGTGAATTTAATATTGTGGTTTGCTAAAAGCACTGAGTTTAATTTAATAGAGTAAGGGCTAAGCTCAAGAGTTTAACGCAAAAAGTTAATTCAGAAGCGTAATTCAAAAGCTTAGCCAATCCCATTTTTAAATGGCTTAGTGGATTACCACTTGTAGGTGAATTCTACAAAACCATTTCTCGGGTTCCCAGGGAAGTGACCTGTTCGCGCAATAAAACCAGACTCTGCATACTCTTTATCAAATAGGTTATCTAGCCTAAACAGGATGCTGTAGTTGTCTACTTCCCAAGTTATCGACGCATCAGCAACGAAATATGACTTCACATTCTGACCAGACAGGCTCAGTTGGTCGTCCACATAGTTTCCGCCAAAGGCAAAGGCGAGATCCCATTCTGGTACTTGGTAACGCGTCCAGAAACCAAATTGATTCTGAGGGGCGTTAGCGAAGCGATCGCCGACACTATTGGTAATGCCGCCACCGCCATTGTCTGCGGTAATTCGAGCGTCGTTGTAGCTATATGCGACACTCAAGATCCAATTGGGTGTTATGTCACTGATAATCTCAACTTCAAACCCGTCACTGGTTACTTCACCCACGGGCGCAACATTATCAATGCCGTCGCCTTCAGGATCCTCGCCGGTAGACTGAAGGAGATTTTGCCTAGTGATTTGATACACGGCCAATCGCAGTAAGGTGGTTTCATCGAACAACTCTGCATTCACACCACCTTCAATAATGTCTCCGCTGGTTGGTTCAAACGGTCCGCCCGCCTGAACTTGCTGATTACTGACCGACTGAGGTTCGTAAGAATCTGCCCATTGACCATAAAATGAAACATTAGAATTAATTTTATAAATACCGCCAACTCGAAAACTTACATTCGAATCGTCGAAAACAGCACTAGACGTTTCATCTTCAAACTGGTCGTAGCGCACACCTGCAACAAAGGTAAATTGTTCCCAAGCAAGTTCATTCATTACATAGGCACCGTTGAGCGTTTGCTCCGTTGTGCTCAATGGTCTGAATTGTATATTGTAGTTTTCAGGCTGCGTTATACCGTAGCCAGGGTTAGTAAGGGTTAGTGGAATGATATCTGAGTCTAGTGAAGTCCCGCTTAGGTAGCGAAGAATAAAGTCTTGCTCAAACGCAGTGCCACCTAAAAGCGCATCCTCTTTTCCTTTATAAAGGTCAACGCCGAGCGCCGTTCTATGGTCTGCACCCAGCCACTCGCCTGAATACACAAAGTTGGCGCCAAAGCTAAGTTGCTCTTGTTCGCGTAATTGATCCCTAAATTCACGGCCAACAAGGTCTATGTTCCTATCTCCATCGCTATCAATCAGTGCGCGTGGTTCGTGGTAGTTCTGCTCTTGTTCATTATCTATGTAGCGCAAACGAGTATTGTAACTTATTGCATCGCTAAGCTGTCCTTCCAGAGAGAGCTGAACAGAGTCGGAGCGCAAATTTAGGAAATCACTGGCTTCATTATGATTCCAGTCTGGATTTGTGAGAAAATTACCGCTGTCGTCAACGGGCACGCCGCGCAGTCGATTGGCACCCAAATCTTGTGAGTAATGGGTGTATTGAAGCGTTAGTAGCTGGCCTTGAAGGTCGTACGTATAGCCAGAGTCGAAAATAAATACTTCACTGTCGCTGTTGTCGCGATAAGTATCTTGCTGCTCATAAAAAACACCTGCACGGGCGTTTTGGTTGTCATTAATTGCCCCATTTATTTCTGCTGAGCCTCCAAAGCGAGCATGCGAACCAGCAATGGCTCTAACGTTAGCGTCGAATTCTGACGAAGGTTTTTTAGTGACGTAATTAAACAAACCACCTGGCGCTCCTGGTCCATAGAGCATTCCGGCAGGGCCCTTCAAAAAGTCGACGCGCTCAATATTAAATAGCTGAGGCACGTTAAAACCTACATAAGGATCGCCGCGCAAGCCATCGAAGAAAATTTCCTCTTGCCTGAAACCACGTGCAGTTACACCGGCATAGCTAAATTGGCTAACACCAGCAATATTACGATAAATATCTTTTGCATTGCGCGCACCCTGATCGCGTATCAAGCTTTCGTTGATTGTAGTGATTTGTTGGGTTGAATTAAGTGGGTCAACACTTAACTTACCTGTAGATGAGTTACCATTGCGATATAGATTGATCGCTCTGCTAGTCACTACCACATGCTCTACTTGGTCGGATTTCGCGGGTGATATTTCACTCGTATCCGAAGGGGGTTCAATGTCTTGTGATAAAGCAGGGGAGGTCAACGAAGCAGCTATTAGCGCGGCTAAATATTTCATTGCAAAAAAATCCAAGTGTTGTGTGATAAAAAGAGCGTGATGAAAAGCCAATACTTTAGTATAAATGATAACAGTTTTTATTATTGTTCATCTATAGTTGTATGCCATATGTCGTGTTGTAATCAATATCAGTAAGCGAGAGTTATGGTGTGCAGCAACGTAGATGGATAGGTGTCAATTCGCATCAAAGTAAATTAGACCAATGTAGATGGAAACTTCATTATTTTGGCGTATGGTTATAGAGTAGGTTTGATTTACGACAAAGCAATGTAGATCCACTTTATCTAATATCTGAGTATAAAATTGGCATATTGGAAGGGTGTGTCGCTGGTGTTAAGTCATGACACTTACCAAGGAGTTGGACTGAATTGGGCGTAACCGTTTTATGAAAAAAATACTATATTCAACGCTGGGGTTGTTTTTAACGCTTCTCGGTATTATCGGAGCTTTTTTGCCTGTAATGCCGACCACGGTATTTTTGATAGGTGCGCTTTTCTGTTTTACTAAATCTTCACCGCGTCTTGAGTATTGGCTAATTTACCATCCCAAATATGGGCCAAGCCTTGTTGCGTGGCGCAAACACGGTGCAATATCCAAAAAGGTAAAATGCATTGCGTGCTGCAGCATGCTGGTGAGCTTTATTTTAGTTTGCCTGTTTGCGTCAATGCCCATTCCAGCTTACATAGGCATAGGTTTATTTATGGGAATAGGCGCGTACTTTGTGGTTACGCGCCCCAATAGTCCTGCTGTTTAGGGCCTCTAACGGTTTCTACCTAGTCGCTCATGACTGCTTACCCATTCATCCGCTACCACAGCAGAACCTAAAGACAGATCGCCACATAGCACGGTTGCCGCAACAATTTCAGCAAACTTATTAACGCTACCTCTTTCTGTACAGCCAAGTACGCTTAAACATTCGTTTTGTGTTGCCAGACCCGTTCCGCCGCCATAGGTAGCAACGATTAGCGATGGAATAGTAACAGAGAAGTAATAGTCACCATTTGGCAAAATTTCAGCGTAGGTAAACCCTGCCGACGATTCAGCAACGTTGGCAACGTCCTGACCGCAAGCAATAAACATGGCGGTAATACCATTAGCGAAGTGGGCGCCGTTATTAACACTACCTGCCATCAATGCGCCCATATTTGAATATTGACGCTGTTTAAACAAAGCTTCTGGTGGGCAATGCATGATGTCCGTCATAAGTTGTTTTGGCAGTGTTATCTCTGCTACAACACGCTTTCCGCGGGTATGCAGCGAGTTTAAGTGAGAATGTTTTTTATCGGTATCAAGGTTTGCTGCCAGCACAAAGTGTTCAATAGGGCCCGAATAGTTTGCCTGTACCCACTCGCAGCCTGCTTTGGTAGCTTTGCTTACCATGTTTTGCCCAGCCGCATCACCGCAGGTGAAGTTGAACCTAAGCCAGCGTAACTTAGATGCAGCATACTGCTCAATATCCCTTAGTTTGCCCACGCTGGTGGTACTATCGCAAGCGCGTTTGATGGCTTCAAAGTTTCGCTCCACCCACCTGCCAAATGCCAGAGCTTCACGTGCATCGGAAAACGCAAACATGGGCGCTCGCTGCATAGCATCGTCAATAACGGTAGTCGTAATTCCGCCTGCTTCTCTTGTTAGACGCATGCCTCTGCTGTAGCTGGCTGTTAATGTACCCTCTGTTGTTGCCATCGGAACATAGAACTCACCTTTCGCGTGCTCTCCGTTCACTAGCATTGGGCCTGCAAATCCAATAGGCACCTGTGCAACGCCTGCGAAGTTTTCTATGTTTCCCGCCAAAGTTTCGGGGGGGATAGAATAGTGTCCTAGGTGATTTAGCTGGCTGCCGGTTTCGCGTGCAATAAACTCGCGGCGTGTTCGGCTCATCTCTTGGGTATAGTCGTTGTCTGAGGAACGTGGGATTTTAGGCATTGAGCCACTCCTTTTTTCTTTCATAATAGGAGTGCTGATACCGAATGAGAACTGTTTACAATTTATACATGGAGATAAGTGCCACCTATGTATGCGCTTTATACGTGTAGAAAGGCGTTAAATTCACCTTTCTACACGTATAAAGCAGGGGATATTGCTTATTTCGAACTCAATTGGCGAGGCACGATAGCCCCGCATACAGCAGATGAAACTACGCTTTTTGATCCAATTTCGCCTGAAGTGTCGCAATCTCTTCTCTGCGTTTTTTATCTGCTAGTGGACGATTGGCTTTTTCAGGCGCGTTTTGAGCACGGGTCAAAAAGGTTTGCGCTTCTTTGTATTCACCTTCGTCGAAAAGGTACTCTGCATAAAAGAAGTTCTGGTCCATGCCTTCTGGGTTAATCTCTAATGCACGCTTAAATAATTTTTTCGCCTTCTTATCGCTTCCAAAGCTCACTGGCCAGCCGGGCACTTTATGATAGAGCGCAGCTAAAACGGTCAATGCCGTTCCTTCTAAAACCGCTTCCTCTTTTTCAATGGCACGTTCTAAGTTATCCTTCGCACTTTCAGCAAAGTCTAGGGCACCTAAACCGCCTTTCGCACTTGCAGTACTTGACTGAGAGATAGCCAGCCAAGTCAGTGCTTCTGCGCTATTTTCCGATTGTTCGACTAACACTTTCGCCTGCGCGATCAGTGCAGAAAAAGCCTCTAATTGGGCTTCACCTTCAAGCTCATAGTTCGTTTTTGCCCACGCGAGTTGCAACGGTAGTAAATCAGGGGTGTTTGCATGAACCTTAGATATCGACAGCGTTGTAAGAAGGATGAATAGAAAAGGAGAGAAGAAATTCTTTTTCTGCATGAAAAGCCGCCTTTATAAGATAGAGGTAGTTAGGAATAAATGAGATAACTCGACGAAATTGTTAGTAATTTCATAAATTATCGTTGAATCGGCGGCTAATCTAACGGTATTTGCAGCGAAAATCTAATACTTGTTGAAAATGGAAAGGCAATAAGAGTATTGCCTTTCCCTGTATACCTTTGGGGTGACTAACTTTTTCTCGCTATTTTCGCTTCCAATAAAGCGATCTCTCTTTTGCGACCTGAATCTGCAATAGGACGATCTGCGCGCGCTGGGGCGTCGAGCGCTTTCTTGGCAAACTTTAGCGCTTGCTCGTATTTTCCGTTATCGAACAAGTACTCGGCGTAGAAATAGTTGGGGTCTATCCCGTCAGGGTTTATTTCAAGTGCATGCTTCAGCAATTTCTCAGCTTTTTTGTCGTTACCAAAGCTAATAGGCCAACCTGGAAGCTTATGGTACAGCACGCCTAGACTGGTCATCGCTGAGCCCGAGAGTGCATTTTCATCTAATCGCATTGCATGTTCGAAACTCTTACGAGCATCCTTTGCGTAGCCCAGAGCACCAAGTCCCCCCTTGGCACCGGCCGTACTGGATTGAATTATGCCTTGCCAAATCAATAGCTCAGGGTTATTGGGTTCTGCCTTTACGAAAGATTTAGCGGTATTAATAAGGGCGACGAATGCTTTTTCCTTTTCTGCATCATCAAGTTCATAGTTAATATGTGCCCACTGATGTTGAAGTGTTTTTAAAGGGCTGGTTGCTGTTTCGCTTAAGACTGATGTCGGCGCTGTACTTTCTGTGACTTCGTTAGCTTGAGCCAAAGCAGTGTGACTTAATGCCAGACCGAGTCCCAGAATTACCGTGGAGCTAAGCGTGGTTAATTTCTTCATAATAATGTCCTCGTGTTAAACCAGCTTGTTACCCAGGCGGGTATCGTTTTGAGCGCTGGTCTGTTTGTCTTGTGATTGCGTTTTTTGAAAGGCATAGCGTTTAATTGTTGGGAGTTTCTTTGCCAGCGCATTGTCAACAACACTGGGAACTAGCGCGTTAAGCTTGGCAAAAAAGCGTTCAGCACGTCCGAGCGCGACCCTTGGCAAATTGTTTTCTAACTGTTTAATGAATGCTTGTGCTACTGCATCAGGCTCGTCTGTCTGGTTGCCCAATGCCTCATTTAGCGCATTAGCGCGATCGTCATTTATGTCGGTACGCGTTGCGCGTGGCGCTAAATAGTGAAATTTAATTTTGCTATCGCTGAATTCTCTGTGCATCGCTTCCGTCCAGCCTTTCAAAGCGAATTTAGTTGCGCAGTAGGTTCCGTGCGCAGCAAATCCTATGCTTCCAAAAGCAGAGCCTACATTCACAACGTGCGCAGACGGTCTACGTTCGAGTAACGGCAGTAGGCGTTGGGTTAGTAGCATCGGAGCCAGCATATTTGTCGACACAATTGACTCGATTGGGGTGCCCTCAAACTTGCCCACATAGGTAATGCCAGCATTGTTAACCAGAATACTTAAAGGAAGTCGTTGGCAGGCACTTACTACTCTATCTCTGCCTTCATCTGACGTAATGTCAGCCACAATGGCAGTATGATGAAGGGGTAAATTTTGTTGCAGCTGTTCGAGCTTTGCCTTACTTCTGCCAGTTAGGATAATGTGCGCGCCTTTTTCATCAAGCGCCTTGGCTATTGCTTTACCAATACCGCCAGTAGCACCTGTAAGAAGCACCACGTGATTACGCCACTGAATATTCATTGTATTTACCTTAACGTGTTAGCAGTTTACCTCGTGGGATAAGCACCAGAAGTAAACCCTTGAATTCAAGCAACCTGTTCCAAGCCGTGTTCGGGTGTTAATTCGCGAAAGATATCTCCGTATAAGCGATAAAACATGGTCGCGCTGTGAATGATCATTTGCTGCTCTTTGGGGTCAGTAATTTTGTTCATAAGACCTTCAAAGAAAACAATGTGCTCTTGGTCGAGCGCACCGTGAGAGGTAAGGTATTTAAACGCTGATTTAGGCAGTGATAACTTGTCTTTGATTTGTTTGGCAGCCGCGTCGGCAAGCGCAATACTTGTGCCCTCTAAAACGAATACCATGCCAAAAAAATACAGTGGGTTTTTGCGTGCTATTGCATCAAAAGCATAGGCAACCATTAATTCGGTGGCGGGTGCAGGCTGACTTTTCCTCGCCTGTTCTTTATCAACGCCACAGGCTGCAAGGTCGTTAAGGATCCACTCTTGGTGACCCATTTCTTCTTCAATGTATTCACCGATTGCTTCTCTTAGCCATTCCTTATCTTCGTTGAGTTTGGCACCTGTAGCCATAAGCAGTGGAACAGTAAACTTAACGTGATGATAGGCCTGTTGAAGAAAGGCAATATAGTCGTTTAGGTTAAAATCACCGTTAAAGCAGCGCTGTATAATCGGCGCCTGTAAGAATGACTGTCTGGCATGTTCGGTGTTGCTTTGAAGTTGCTGATAGAAATTCATAAATTATTCCTTGATAACAAATTGAGAAGAAAATGCTGTTGTACTTTGAACGCTGTACTGGTGTTGGTCTTGGCCCTGGTAGAGCTTGTCTAAGTCAGTCGCGTAGCGGGTAATTATTGCGTCACGTTTCAGTTTTCCCGTTGGGGTAAGCAGTTGGTTTTCTGGCGTGCAAAGACCGATGGTGGCGAAACTAACAACTTGCGCATAGTCAGGTAACTGCTTATTGATAAGTGCAACGGCGCTTTGAATTTGTGTATTAGAAATAGTATTGGAAGCGGGTACGAGGAGCGCAACACAGTAGGGTTTAGCTTCGCAATACACCAAAGCCTGCCTAAACAGTCCTGTTCCCAGCAATAAAGATTCAATCCACTCTGGCGATACATTTCTGCCAAAGCTGTTCACCATTATGTTTTTTATACGCCCATTCAGCGTAAGTGTGTTGTCAGAAAAAAAGCCTAAATCGCCGGTTCTGACCTGGGTCGGATAAAATGAGGAAGGTTGATTCAGATAGCCCAGAAAGTGGTTGCCTGTAACTACAATTTCACCCTCTTCAATGTGCAGTTGATTATGACCAAGCGTTTTTCCGGCACTGCCCATCGTATTGCAATTGGGCGTGTTCAATGTTGATACTGATACCGCTTCAGATAAGCCATAACCTTCAAATACTGGTAGTCCCTTCGCTTGAGCTTGCGCCAGCAAAGTGGGTGATACATGCGCACCGCCAACAGCAATGAAAATTAGTGATGAAGTCGGTGTCCAGCCCTGATTACATGCCTGTACTAGCACCATTAGTAAGTCGGGCACCAAGATCACAGACGTTGGTTGAACGCGGTCTATCAGTGACAGCAGTGCGTTTGGATTGACGAGTTTGCTTCCTTGAAATCCGCGTTCAGATGCCGTTGCTAAATAAACCGTGCCGCCGTGGTGCAGAGGGGCGTAAACACCTGCAATATTTTCAAGTAGGGTAGACAATGGCAGCAAACACAGGTGGTTCACTATTTCTGGTTGAACAGCGCGCTCAATAGAATGGGCAACTTTCCATTGCGATTCAGTTGACAGGCATACGCCTTTCGGTGAGCCCGTAGAGCCAGAAGTAAAGGTTATTTTGTTGGTACCTACAGGTGTGTATACACGAGAGTCATGTTTGAGTGGATGAGCGACAATGTCGTTTTCGCTATCAATAACAGTCGGAGACTCACTCCATTCACTTAGTTCGCCACCGCGATTGGTCAATAAAAAGTGACACTGGCTCTCATCCAATACATGCTCTTGTTGGGAAGCGCTAAAAAATAGCGGAACGGGGACACAGCAGACGTCAGCCTGTTGGCAGGCTAAATCAGCAATCACCCATGCAAAGCTATTGTCAAAGGCAATGCCTACCCTCTCGGCATTGTGGTTTGTTATCCAGCTTGCGAGGTTCTCGACGGCGTTCAAAAGGGCGCGGTAAGTCATTGAACCGTCTTTGCATTTCAGCGCAACGTCATCGTCGTGCCCGTTTATATACTGATTAAGCAACATACGCCGTTTCCTTTTTTGTGCACATACTTTGCGTTAACGCATCCACATTTGCGGAAATAAGTGCAATTGCACGTTGGTAATGAGCATTAAGTTCAGGGCAGCCAATAATGTGTTGGGTTACGTGATTTAGCGACAGGGCAGTAACCTGAGGGGCGGTACCATAATAGGTGCCCCAGTCATCGCTATTCCCTTTAAGTTTTGATACATCGGCTTTAACAAGGGGCAGGAGTTGAATACCCGCGCCCATGAGTAAAGCGGTGAGTTGTGAGGTCGCACTGAAAACCAGGTATTTGCTACCACATCGTTTTAAAACGAAGAACAAGGCAAATAACAAAGGGAGGGTATAGCGTGATGCACTGCTAAAAAGGTTACCAACTTCAGCAATATGCGCTCTGTTTACGGTTATCCCTTGTAAGGTGAGGGCAGTTTCCACCGAAGTGTTAAGGTATTGCTCTATAAAAAGAGAATTATGCTGACCGTCGTTTGCGGCAAATCTTGCGCCTGCGGCGGCTTTAACCCCCTTAGCTTCAAGAGCAAACAGCATAGGCATAAAGGAAGTCACTCGTGCGTTGTAGCGAGCTTTAAAACCACTTGCTATAAACTCTTCAATACGGCGACGGGCATTATGTCCATGTTTTGCCGCGATAAAGGTTATAGCGGGCTTTTCCTTTGAGACAATCGCAGATTGCTGTCCAGCAATCTGGGTTGGAACAGAAGCTAAAACGTAACTCATAGACAGGCTCATTAGTTTTGCGATGTCATAAGTATTTACGCGAGACCTTAAGAGAACCTTAAGTGGGAGAAACTTTTATAAATGTCAGTCCAAAATGTATAAGAACGCCCAAGCTAATTAATCGCTCGAGCCGTCATAGCTATTAAAAACTGGGCCATTAGCCGGTAAATCACAGGTAGCGTTCGCTGCAGTGGCAGGAAGCAATAACCATTCGTCACGGTGGGCTACACCCAGTGAAGTGGCTTGTGATAAGTCTACACATTGAAATTTGTAGTCACTTGGAACTAACAAAAAGCGTTGACGCATTGGCGGTCTAACCCGCTGGCCTGAAATATTTGTTAGCTCGCGCGAAGGCTCGGAAGTATCAGCCAGCCAAGCCCAAGCTGTACCGTTCTCTACCTCTTTCGGGGTATGGTAACCAAAATGAGACACTCCAAAAGGTGAATAAAGCAAATACTGTTCTTTAAAGCTGACTATCCCTACCTCGAAGGCAGTTGAATCCTTCGTCAACATATTACTTATGTGGCTTTCTGCATTTTGAAGAACTATACGGGGAGTACGGTAGTCGTTTAGCAGCCATGCACCGAATGTGGAAGGAATTACAGTTAAAATGAAAAGCCAAGCCAGTAATTGGCGGGCGAGTAATTCTCCATCCACTGTTTTGCGCTTTTTATTGTGAACATAGTAGACAATATGAGTACAAAGCCCAGCGAAACCGAGTGCAAGTAATACTATGCTTAAACGAACAAGGGTTTCGCTGTCGCTGTCAAAGCGCGTCATCAGCTTAACAGCGGTGGGCTCGTGAAAAAGCAGTGCTAAGCCAGCAATCAATAAAACGGCAGAGATTAACGAAGTAACTGCGCGTGCAAAAAGTACCAACCCTCTTGATACAGTTGAATTAGCAAGTACCTGACCTGCAACCATACTCAACGCAGGCAGTGCCGGTAGAACATAAACACCACGTTTACCTGGGCTGATACTAAAGAAAATGATGACCAACATTACCCATATAAACAGGGATGAGTAAGCGGGGTTGTGAATAAGTACATCTTTTAACGACTTAGCTTTTGATACAAGTATGGCAATTGGAGTTATCCAAAATACAGGAATAACTTCAACAATATAGTAATACCAGGGCTCTATGTGGTGCCAGGCATTGGTATATCGCTCAGCCGTTTGTTTAAACAAAATATTCGACAAGTATTGTTGTATTTGAGGCTCTTGTTTTATCAAGCCAAGATAAAGCAGAGGTGCAAGCCACATCGCCACAACTGAAAGCATGACTAAGGGGCCAAACAACATACGCAATGTCCACTGGCCGCGATGTGAGCCGCTGGTAAATGCGAAAAATGCAATGGGAATAAATAAAAGAACAGGTAAAAAGCCAACGCCTTTGGTTATGATCCCAAGCCCCATAAAGAACCATGCTGTAAAGTACCACCGCCAATTAACATGCACATAAAAGTGCTGAATGAGTCCGTAGACGCCAATCCAGATAAAGCAGGCGACAAGAGCATCTATTTGAGCAAATTTGGCTTGAATAAGAAACTGAGGGCTCAGTAGAAGTACGAGCATACTCAACATTGCCGCTTTTTCACTGGCAAGTCTTAGTGATAGCTTGTAGGTAAGCGCCAAAGTGACAAGGCTTGCGATAGCGTTAGGTAGGAGCATAGCCACCTTCAGGCTACCCGTTATAAGGTAAAAGAAGGCAATACACCACATAAACACAGGGGGCTTGTCCGGATAAATTTCGCCACCGCGCATGGGTACAAGCCATTGCCCGCTGTTCACCATCTCTTTTGCGACCAAGGCGAATCGAGGCTCATCGGGTGGCCAAGCATCTCTGAAACCCAGACCAATAAATATCAGAGCACAGGCAACAAAGAACAGGGTAGATGCATGGCTATTTAAATTAAGAGGAAGCCTCACGACGGCTCACTCCTACGAGAAATGCCTGATAAGGATAGAAGTAGAAGGAGGCTAATGATTAAGCCACCAATTTGCAAAGGCTGTTCGAGGGAGCTGACAAATCGAGAACCGCTTCCAAGCAAGGTAAACAAAAAAGTTTGAGGCGCAAAGCCGATTGCACTTGCAACAATAAACGGGACAAACGGAACGCTTAGCACACCTGCGACGGCGTTTGTGATTAAGTTTGAGCCTACAGGG
Source organism: Alteromonas sp. S015 (assembly GCF_036864485.1). Taxonomy (NCBI): domain Bacteria; kingdom Pseudomonadati; phylum Pseudomonadota; class Gammaproteobacteria; order Alteromonadales; family Alteromonadaceae; genus Alteromonas; species Alteromonas sp. S015. The sequence continues at coordinate 257,438 of NZ_JAZETO010000002.1, forward strand.
AATAAACGAACAATTAACACATTGCGAAAACTTCGCTTGGCTAGTTTGTTTTCAACAGGTTTTAATTTTGAACCTAAAAGACGAACGGCGAGTGAGCGCAGAGGGCCATTTGCTAATGCGTAGGCTATACATGCAGACAATACCGTTAGCAACAAGGCAATTAATCCTCCCTGCAGTGCACCAAAGCCCACTCCGCAAAAAAAACTGACTGCCTGACGGGGGAAACCCATGGTTAAAAGCACCACACAACCACTTAGTATCATGCACAGCGATTGCCAATTCAAATTTGAAATATAGGCATTCAACCAATCTGTATCATCACCGTGCTTCCATACTTCACCAGTGACCTCAAACGACACATAGCAGATAAGCGCGATGCTTGCTGCCCCGATGAAAAACTGTATGTAGCTTTTGCGGCGGCGAATATTAGTCTTCATGACCAATTCCGCTGGCAATGTGATTAAGTTTGTTTCTGTACATTAGCCATCTAACGCCAAGCATATCAATGAGCCCTGCCCAGCCACGATTCCACGCGGTGTAATTTGATTTACCTTCTAAACGCGCGCGATGATTGACCGATACACATACCACTTCTCCCCCAAGCCTTTTAGTTAAAGCGGGAATATATCGGTGCATATGGTCGAAGTAGGGTAAAAGTAAAAATGTACTTCTTGGGAGGAGCTTCAAGCCACAGCCCGTGTCTGGTGTGTCGTCTTGTAGGATCCACTGGCGAACAAGATTGGCAACTTTAGACTGAAATCGCTTCCATGGGGTATCTTTTCGCTTTTTACGATGTCCGATAACGCAGAAGTGCGCTGCATTAGTGTCTTTAGCTGCGCGAATAAGTCGCGGTATATCAGCAGGATCATTTTGCCCATCAGCATCAAGGGTGATGATCCACTTTCCTTTTGCCTGTAATACACCGTGAAAAACCGAAGTGCTTTGACCGCAGCTCATAGGGTGGACGATGACACGACAACTTACCGGCAAGGTGTTCGAAAGGTTATGCAGTAAGGATAGTGAGTCGTCGCTGCTACCGTCATCAACAACAATAATTTCTGTTGTTGTATTTGGAACCACGTCTGCAATTTCTCGTAACAAAGCAGAAAGGTTTTTGGCTTCATTTTTAGCAGGTAAAACAACACTAACGTCAAACTGGTGCATAAGAATATTTGGTAAATCATCGAATGACGTGCACTTTAAATGTTGAACCTTAAGGAAAGCTTAAGTTGGGCGCTAAAGTGCAATCTTGCATTAAAATTCGTATTCCAACGACATGCGAAGTGTGTGATCTTTACTGTCACCATTTAGTCCGGCAATGAAGCCCAGTTCCCATTTTAACTGCTTCTGTCGGTCAAAGCGTTTTATCCCCATGAACGCTGGACCAACCCCGATAAAGTCCTCTGCTACATACATTTCCAATCCCGGTTGCACTTCAGGGATCCAGCGATACCTAAACTTGGCTTTAAATTCGCTTTCCCATTCACTTTCAACAGTTTGCCCCCATTCGTACACCAAGCTAATGTTAGTTGTTAAACTGAATTGGCCAAATTCTTTTTCTGTTAATATCCCCGCTTTCACTTCCCAGTCATCGGTATTGTGCTGCTTTTCCAGCTCAAACAGCGTTGCCCAGTCAGCCCAGTATCGCCCTTGTTCTGTCATCATCCAACGCAACTCTACTTCGTAGCTTTCTAAGCCAAAATCTTCATTTTCATCCCGCGCACCGACAAGGTATGTCTCGAGAATCATAAACTCTGAAAGTGCATGGCCGAATGAGAAGCGCTGCATTAAAACATTGCCATTGTCATTTTGCCTTGAGGTAAGTCGCCACTCAAACTCACGTTCAAAGGGTAATACATAAGGGTGATAAACCTTATCTACGGTAAAGTTATCTGCATAACCAACACTTGAAAACATGGCGCATAATGCGATAGCGGTAAGGAGAAAACGTCTCACTGTGCGACCTCCTGAATTTCATCAGAGCATCTTTTTTTTGAAGAAAAGAAAGCAATTAAATTAGGCACGATAAGTGCGAAGAAAAACACCAATAAATAGCTCGTCGAGGGCGTAGCCTCATAGCCAACGAGAGAATTCAGAAGATGACCATATTCGCTATTGTCGCTAATTATTGTGCTGCTATCCCATAGCTGCCTTGGCGATGGGAAGGTGTCAGTTTGTTCCAATAATAATGCGATATTAGCGGTTTGAGCTGCCACAAATGTGGTTGCAAAAAAATATGTCGCTCGCTTGCTAACAAAGTGGGTGAGCAAAATATTAAGTAGGATCGCGATGCTAATACTTATACCCAGACCAATGATAGTGCCCAAGAGCAATAACGTACTATCACTATTACGTGATAACTCGGAAACAAAATAAACTAAAAAGTGCAGCGAATTGGGTAAGCCAATACCTATTACTAGCAGGGTGAGGCCTAGACTGAACCTATTCGACATGCGTGACGGCCAAAGTGCAGCAAGGCACACACCCAACCACGCAATCAAAAACAGTATTGATTTGAGATACTCAAATCCTGCACCCTCAGATAGCTGCGAAACCAGTCCTAGCTGGGGGTATGTAAATACAGCGAGCAATACCAGTAGCAACACCCGCCACGCAACGGCAAGCGTGGACACACGCGGCAGCGCGAGCAATACACTAATAAGCAGGAATATGGGCAAGGTGTCACGCAAGAAGAGAACGACAGTATTAATTAGCATCCAGCGTATCCTCTTTGCTTTTAACTATTACCTTTCCTACTGCGCTATTAGGGTGAAACTCGCCGAAAAAAGGATACTCACCGGCTTTTAATGGGCCAATAAAGATGGTTCCTCGGCTTTTTGCAAATATCACTTTTTCTCTGTTCAACGAAAAGCTATCTATTTCTTCGGGGGTATCATCGAAATTGACAAAAGTTAACTTTACTTTTTGCCCTGCAGGCACAATCACTTCCTGAGGAAAGAATAAGTGCTCTTTAATTTCCACGACCACTTCAGGTAAAGCGAATGCCAGGGGCGTAAAAAAAGCACAAAGGGCTGAAAAATAGAACAAAGAAATCTTAGAGTATGTAGTCATTGGAAAATGCCACCTTAACTTCTAATCCTCCGAGCGAACTATCATTTAAAGAGAGCTCAGCCCCGTGTAATACAACGATTTGCTCTACAATGGCTAGCCCCAAGCCGCTTCCTGAATGAGGCGAGCTGTTAGATGCTCTTTCGAATCGGTTTAGCACGACAGCGCGCTGGTCAGCAGGGATGCCTGGCCCAGAATCGCAGACGCTTAAAATTAGCTCGTCTTTCCTTCGTTCAATCTTAATTATTATTTGTGCACCGCAAGGCGAGTACTTACTCGCATTACTCACTAAGTTTTGAAGCAAGGTGTAAAGAACAAATTGAGAACTTAGCAACCATGCTTCTTCTCCTTCCAGTGCTATTTCTTGCTTTTTATTTTCAATGGCGCCGTATAAATCACTAATTACCTCTTGCGCGACCACATACACATTTACAGGTTCTCGCTGTTCTGCAAACGTTTCTGGGCTTGTACGAGTAAGTAAAAGGAATTGATTTGCCGCGTGGATCATTCTGTCAGTGTCTGCTTTGAGCGGAGCCAACACGTGGCCTTTTTCACCTAACTCGTTCGCTATATTGTGAAGGTTTATTTTCATCACGCTGAGCGGAGTTCTAAGCTCATGTGCGGCATTTGATGCGAATTGCTGCTCTCGTTCGAATGCCGAATTCAGTCGCGTGAACATCGTGTTTAATGTAGTGACAACGGGACTGAGTTCACTGGGCTCACGGGATAACGCAATGGTAGAAAAATCATTAACCTGTCGGCTGGCAAGAAGTTTCGATAGGTGTTTTAACGGCGATAGCCCCCAAGTAATGCCAAAAAAGAGAATGAATGCTAGAATAGGCACACTCATTATAAAAGGGGTGATGGCGGCTACAGTTAGCGAGTCAGTTAACGTGAAACGGCTACTTACGGGTTGAGCCACCATATACCAGCTATCATTATTCGGGTTAAACCGGGTATGTACCCGCCAGCGTGTCCCCAGTGTGTTTACTTCAGAAAAGCCCTCGGAGAAGCTGGTTAACGGCGTGCTGAGCGCGTCAGTAGATGAACTAACCAGCTTACCTTGTTTCCATACCTGGAAGAAAAGTGTCTGTTGCTGAGTGCGAGTGCCGCTATCTACGTATGCGATTGCGCGGGATAGCTCAACTAACTCGTTATCCAACAAGGTATTTGCTATACCTAGCGTTGCACGGTAGCCTTTAAGTGCAGCACTAAATATCACTAAAACAAGCGCACTGATCAGTGTAAGTATTAGAAAGCGGCGAATTGAAGACAATTCACTCTCCCGATTTGGAAATGCAATAACCGACGCCTCGAATAGTCTTAATAAATTCAGGAGGCATTTTTTTACGCAAATTACTCACGTGTACTTCTATTGTATTACTTGCCACTTCCTCTCCCCACTCATAGAGTTTGTTCTCAAGCTGATCTTTGCTTAGTATGCGCCCTGCGTTTTCAATAAGCGCTTTTAATAGCATAAGTTCACGCCGAGGTAAGTGAACATTTTGGTTGTCGATAGTAAGCGTATGATGAGCAGTATCAAGGCTGACATTTTTAACACTAACAATGGTGTGAGATGCTGTGCTTAGGCGGCGTTCCAGCACTCTAATCCTAGCTAACAGTTCCTCTATTTCAAACGGTTTAGGTAAGTAGTCGTCGGCGCCTGCATCCAAACCCGATATTTTGTTCTGCGTTTTATCCCGTGCAGTTAAGATCAATACAGGAAGTGTTGCGTTTTTCTTTCGAATAGATTTTAGTACGTCGAGGCCATCTGAGTCGGGTAAACCCAAGTCAAGAATGACAATATCACTTTGGCCTGCTCTTAGCGTTGCAAGGGCATCTGCGCCTGAATAAACACAGTCTACCGTATAGTTGGCATTCTTTAGTGAAAGGGCAAGGGCGCTGGATAGCGGCCTATCGTCTTCGACAAGCAGTACACGCATAAAATACTCATTGATAAAAAAACAATCAAAACACTAAACGAGAAATCTTAAGAAAACCTTAAGTGCTTATTTTTTATTGGGACATTTCCTTTTTGAGTGCGCTAATCGCTAGCTCCCTGTGTTTGTCCCACCGTGCATAATTCAGTTGATAAGGTATCGTTGGGTTGTCGAGTTGATGAACTTTTCTTCTTTCAGTATCAGCTAGCAATTCAGCCTTTCTGTGTCCTTCAAAGCTATTGAAAATACGTTCGAGTTTCCCATTCTCTAGTATCCTGATAAGACCTAATCTCAATCTATTGGCCAGGGCTGGGTGATCTGGCCTAACGAAAAAGTACTCGTAGTTGGGATATTTTAGTAGATGGAACTGCTCTAAAGAGACGTGTTTATCTTGATGGCGTTCTAAATCTCGATGCACTTCGATGATATTGCGGGGAAAGGCGTCGACGAGATTGTGAGAGACCATTGAATACATTGAACCAAACCACAAGCTCCAATCTTCTCCTTCAACGTTAAATCCATTTGCCGTTAAGACGTCTATGTCCGGCCAATCAGAACCTTGGACCATTGTGAGGTTTCTCAGCGTTCGGCTATCAACGTCTTTGTGAAGTTCGTTCTGACGAGCAGGATGAATAACAAAAACCCTAAGGCCAGCAAAACCTTTGAGTAAGGGAAATCTAATAGGTATTAGCTTCTGTTCCCGCGCTTTATTCGTTACGCTCCATATTACATCAGCCTCCCCGTTTAATAGGGAAGCCACCTGACGACTTTGCGTCATGGGCTGGGGATGAGGAACAAGTGTTATGTCGCCATACTCCTTAGTTGCCTCAAATATAGCATTGAGCACAGCTACTTGGTAATTGCCGTAATCATTATCAGCAAACGCACGTGTGTACACCAATTCCTTAGCGTTTACAGCGGGTGCGAGTAGTATGGAAAGCATCATTATTGAAGCTAAGAAGCGGGGCGTTTTCATTTTTGTTTTTATAACGGTTCCAAATATAACAGTTCGACGTTACCTCAAATCAGTTTCTATGTCATCGGCAGATGATGGAATTTTATCCATATTTTTTGTTCTAAGGGGTTCGCATTTCCTGCAATTCCTGTATAATTCGCGCCCTGCCCAGTTACGCCCACCTTTGGGAAGGTGGAAGAATCAGCCGGCTCGAAGGGGTCATTGTGTTGATTTTAAGGTGATTTCTGGTGTTCAGAAATCAGTAACGACGATATTATTCGGGTGAATTTGAAAATGAAAACTTTTGTTGCTAAGCCAGAAACGGTACAACGTGACTGGTATGTGGTAGACGCCACAGACAAAACTCTAGGCCGTTTGGCTTCTGAAATCGCACTACGCCTTCGTGGTAAGCACAAGCCAGAGTACACGCCTCACGTGGACACTGGTGATTACATTGTCGTAATCAATGCTGAGAAAGTTGCGGTAACAGGCCGTAAAGCGCAAGACAAAATGTACTATGCGCACTCTGGTTACCCAGGTGGTCTTAAAGAGACAAACTTTGAAAAACTAATTGCTCACAAGCCAGAAATGGTTATTGAAAAAGCAGTTAAAGGCATGTTGCCAAAAGGCCCTCTAGGTCGCGCAATGTTCCGTAAAATGAAAGTTTACGCAGGTGCAGAGCACAAGCACACCGCACAGCAACCACAAGTTTTGGACATTTAAGGAGCTATTAACATGGCAGATACTCAATACTACGGCACAGGCCGCCGCAAAAGTTCTACTGCTCGTGTGTTCCTACGTCCAGGCACAGGTAGCATTAAAGTAAACCAACGCGCTCTTGACGAGTACTTTGGTCGTGAAACAGAGTGCATGGTTGTTCGTCAGCCACTTGAACTTGTTGAAATGACTGAAAAATTTGACGTATACATCACTGTTAAAGGTGGTGGTTCTAACGGTCAAGCGGGTGCAATCCGTCACGGTCTTACTCGTGCTCTTATGGAGTATGATGAAGCACTACGTCCAGCACTTCGTAAAGCTGGCTTCGTTACTCGTGACGCACGTCGCGTTGAACGTAAGAAAGTTGGTCTACACAAAGCGCGTAAGCGTCCACAATTCTCAAAGCGTTAATTTTTACGCTTTTTGTATTGCAAAAACCCGGCTTATGCCGGGTTTTTTATTTTTTACATGCTGAAAAGGTGGAGGGTTTTAGTTTAAGCTGCGTATAAGTATTTATTGAATTCTAACTATGTCGAAAATGTGAAAGTAGTTTATCTCAACGCCCAGCCGTCTGTAACGGCCTCAGAACAAGACGACAATTCATCTCTGTATGCGTTAGTACGAGAGCATGAGTCAGCGTTACGACGTTTTATTCGCGTTCGTGCCAGGGGTAACACACATGAAGTTGAAGATATCCTACAAGAAATGTACGCAAAGTTATTTTCAATGGACGGACTGGCTGCCAAGTCAGAGGAGCGACAAGATACATTTCGAAGCTTTCTTTTCACCGTCGTTGCCAATTTGATTATTGATCGAGAGCGCAGAGCAAAAGTTCGAGCGCATGATGCCCATGAAAGTTTCTCTGAAGCTGACCATGGAAAAAAAGACCATGGACCAGAAAAGCAAGCTGGGATTTTCGAAAAACTCTCGGAAATTGAGCATGTTCTAAATGGTATTAATCCTTACCACAAATCTGCATTTATACTATGTCGTGTAGAGGGGAAATCCTATCGTGAAATTAGTGATATGTTAGGCGTATCAGTAAGCACGGTCGAGAAATATATAGCAGCTGCGCTGACTGCAATCAGAAATAAGGTTTTAGATTAATGAGCTCTGAAATTAATAGGCAAAACTTTATCAGTCAGCAGGCAAGCGAATACGTAACTCGCTTGTATAGTGGAGAGCTAACAGCAAAAGAAGAGTTAGAAATTACCACTTGGTGTGAGGCTAGCGATGTCAATCGGGCGGCGTTTGAACAAGCATTAGCCATATGGGAAGTCGCTCCAGAGCTATCCCAAAAAAGCAGCTGGCGAGACAAGCTTGAAAGACGCTTTTATCATTTAAGATATTTTGCAGCTAGTGTCTTTTTGGTAGCCGCATGCTTCCTGTTATTTTTGAAAAGTGAAAGTACAGCACCCAAAGAATCATTGAATATTGAACAGCACTATGCGACAGCCACTGGGGAGGTTAGTAATATAGGTCTCTCCGACGGTTCTCAAATCACACTAAATACTGCCACTGAAATTAAAGTCAATTTAACACGCAATAAAAGAGAGTTATGGCTAGAAAAAGGGGAAGCTTTTTTTGATATTGCTAAAGATAAATCTAGACCCTTTCTTATTTACACAAACGCTAAAACTGTCAGAGTGGTGGGGACTAAGTTCAACATAAAACTATCTGAGAGTGGATTCGACATTTCCGTGTCTGAAGGTGTCGTCGCGGTAGAAAGTGATAACCCGCCCACAAGCGTGCCCGAACATACACCTCTTTACCTTGAAGCAGGGGCTGTTGCTTCTTTCAAAGCATCTAGTTCACTCGTTACGAAAAAGAATGATGAAAAAGTTGAAAAAGCGCATAGCTGGCGGTCAGGATACTTGCGTTTCGACGACGAACAGTTAGCGCATGTGATAGACAGTTTTAATCGTTATAGAAGCAAAAAAATTACAATTGATGAAAGTGCTGCAAACCTCAAAATTAGTGGAGTATTTAAACTCTCAGATGGCGATGCGATTCTGACAGCATTGGAAGCAACATTGCCGATACACATTGAGGAAACTGAGAAAAATATAAAAATAGTGAAAAAATAGCGGAGGCTTTTAATTCTGGCTGCGTATTAATTAGAGAACGCATAATAAATATACAAGGAGCAGCCATGATGTTGCCGAAAACAACAAGTACACTCGCACTTTGCATTGCGCTAGCTATATCAAACGGTGCAAATGCAAAACCAATAGAAGACCTCTCTATAGAAGCCACCACACTCGATAATGCATTGTTACTATTGGCAGAAAAGAGTGAAATTCAAATACTGTTCTCAGACGAAAAAATTAAACGCACTTCCGTCTCGGGTGTATCAGGCGACATGAGTGTTGAGGAGGCGCTTTCACGTCTACTCAAAAACAGTAATTATATCTATAAAAAGACGTCCGACAGTACGTTTATTGTTGTACCTCAAGACAACTCTCCTAACTCTCCTTTGAAGAAACAACGTGACGATAGGTCACAAAGCAAGCAACCTAAACAGGAAGCCAGCGTTGAGAAAATTCAAGTAACGGGATCTAACATTCGCGGAATGCAAGACACGGGGGCGCTCCCAGTCACTACTATGTCTTCTGAAGATATTGATGGACTTGGATTAACAAGTGGCGCAGAAATTCTTGCAGAGTTACCTCAACAAGGCGCTGTAAACTTTAATAGTGAGCGAGTTGTGGGTGGCGTGAATGATGCTCGTGGCGATGTATCATCTATTAACTTAAGAGGAGTTGGTACGGGTTATACGCTGACTCTATTAAACGGCCGTCGTCTCGTGCTACATCCCGGAACACAAGCTGAAAATTTAGTTCCTGTCACGACCGTCAACTCTAACACCCTTCCAGTTAAAGGTTTGAAGCGAGTGGAGGTGTTGAGGGATGGTGCGGCCGCCATTTACGGTACCGACGCAATTTCTGGTGTTGTCAACTATGTTCTCGATGAAAAGTATGTCGGTGCGGAGATTCAAGCGCAGTACGGAAGTAGTCAAGGTACAGGCAGAGACCAAATTAATCTTTCCGGCGCAGCCGGGTGGTTATTTAATGACAACCGTACTCATGTAACTTTTAGCGGGGGGTACTACCACAGAGATATGGTGATGGCTGACGAGCGAGCCTATTCTGCAACGTCAGATCTGCGTGATTACTTCGCAGTTCCTGAAGACTTTCTTGGAGATACTCAACTAGACAACCGCACGACCGTTACGCCTTGGGGGGAGTTTTCATCAGACTCGCTTGGAACCTTTCATCTTCAGCCCTCGTCTTTTGGTGATTGCGCTGCGGTGGTGAATAACGATGTATGCGCTGCTTCAGGCTCTACACCTAGAAGTTTGCGTTTTGACTCAAATAGTCAACGCAGTCTAAGTTCAGAAGTCGATAGACTCAATCTATACACCTTAGTTAATCATTATTTGAATGACGATATCGAAATTTATGCAGAGGCGCTTTATTACTCAGCAACCGCTAAACGCATTCGTGAACAGTCGGGAAATTTAACGGCCCAACGCTTTACTGTGTCTGCTGATGCATTTTATAACCCATTTGGAGAAGAGGTTACCGTTCGTCGCTACCGTCCAATAGATACTGGACCAAGAAATGTAGAAGTGGATGACTATAGTTATCGACTTTTAGCAGGCACGCGCGGCTACTTAGGAGATTGGGATTTTGACTCAGCAGTATTGTATTCGAAGGCAAACACCCTTGATTCTGCAAATCGTATCAACACGACCCTTTTTCAAGAAGCTGTCAATAGTACAGATGAATTAACAGCATACAATATTTTTAGTGGTGCTAGTTTAAGTGCGCCTAACTCCGCTGATGACACTGTTGTCTCTCAATCTGTAATCGATAGTTTTATGGTTAACGTTGAGCGCGAATCTGAAACTGAGCTTGCTTCAATCGATGCCAAAATTTCCAGACCAGACCTGTTTTCTATGCCTGCTGGCGAGGTTGGGTTTGCTGCGGGGCTGGAATATCGCTATGAGAGTTTCTTTGATAAGCGTAGTGACGATTTGAATGGCACGTTGTTTTTTACTGATCTAGTCGGCCTGACATCCACAGAGATTGCAAGTCAGGTTTTGGGTAGTAGTCCAACGCCAGATGCTAGTGGGAGTAGAAACGTCGTATCTGCGTTCGCTGAATTTGCGATTCCACTCATTGCTGATGCACCGCTAATAGAGAGCTTAGACTTACAGGTTGCCGGGCGTTATGAAGACTTTTCTGATGTAGGAAGTGTGTTTAAACCTAAGTTCGCTTTAGCGTGGAGAGTAAACGAGAATGCGTTGTTTCGCGGTGCATATTCTGGCGGCTTTAAAGCGCCAGGACTACCACAAGTGACCGCAATTGATGTTGCAAGGTCTAATACGCGAGTAGATCCAGTTACTCAAAGCAATAGAGGTACCTTAGAGCTGAGAAATGGAAGTGATACGCTGAGTCCCGAAGAAAGTGAAAATTATTCGTTTGGTGTAGTTATTACACCAACTGAGAACTTAACGCTTACTGTCGATTGGTGGGAGATAAAGCAGGAGAATACGGTTGGGATCTTAAATAGCCAAACCCAAATTCTCTACGATGCATTACTTCGGTCTCAAGGTAGCCAAAACGACAACGTTGTGCGTGATGAAAATAACGAGATTCTGTTTGTTCGCAACGACTATACAAATCTACTTCCCCGAGAAATTTCTGGTATCGATTACGGTATTGATTACAGATTGGAAACAGATATAGGTAAGTTCTCAATCAACTTAAATGCAGCAAATCTGAAGAAATTTGATCAAGGATCTGACGCGATAACGGATATCGTTGTTGCGGCGCAAAACGCGGGCAATGAAGCGCTTTTGTTTGAAGGAGAGCAAGTCTCTATTTTTGGGAGCAATGGCTCGTTAATAAGACAAAATGAACGCCCAGAATGGCGTGCTAACCTTGCTTTAACTTATTCGGTGGGAGCAGTTAGAGCAGGATTGAAGTACCGATTCGTGAGCGATGTTGAAGACACAAGTCTGAACTACACCAATGATGAAGGTGAGTTAGTGACTTATGTGATAGACGATTGGTCGACGATTGATGCTTTTTTCAGTTATACGTTCAGTAAGAACGCACTGCTTAGTGGGACCACTAAATTAACATTAGGTATGCGAAATCTAACTAATGAAGAGCCGCCATTTTCAGATGAGACGTTTGGGTTCAATAGTGCATTGCACTCATCGATGGGAAGGTACACTTATGCAACGCTAAATCATAAGTTCTGATCAGCGTTCAGAGTTTAAACACCCACTAACTCAAAAGGGCGTTCTTTCTGAGCGCCCTTTTCTTTGGAGAGATCTATGATTCGAGTATTATTATTCGCTTTTTCGTGCTTATCCTTACCCGTAGCAGCTTGTAATTTCATTAACGTTACTTTTGAAGCGGGCTTTGAAGGCGGAAGCTTAGATAGCTGTGAGCTCACTGACAACGGAGAGTATGTCTTATCATTTTTACCAGAAGACAAACCCATCAACCCAAGTCCTTGGTTCTATTTTAGTGCCACATCAAAGCATGAGTTGAAGCTAAAAATAGTGCTTAGTTTTGATGGTTATTCGCCAAGATACCTGCCGAAAGTGAGCAGTGATAAAAAGCATTGGACACCTATACCTTTTGACACGGACGAAAGAGGGATGATTATTACTTTAGAATCCTCTAATGAGCCCCTTTTTGTCACAGCTCAGCCACCCATCTTGAATGAGCAATATCAAAATTGGTTGAAGGAAAAACAAAAAGCGTTTGATTTTGAACTATTTACTATTGGCAATTCCACTAAAAATAGAGCTATAGATGCTTTTACACTATCACGCCCAAGCAATAATGAATGGGTAATTTTCGTAGGGCGCCAACACCCTCCTGAAGTTACAGGGGCTGTAGCAATGTTCTCTTTTTTAGACGAGTTCTTAAAGCAAACTGCTAACGAAAGTCAATTTTTGTCGCGGTTTAACGTACTCGTGGTTCCAAATATTAATCCTGATGGCGTTGCTAATGGTCACTGGCGTCATAGTCTTGGTCATAAGGACCTCAATAGAGATTGGAACGAGTTCTCTCAGCCCGAGACCGCTTCAGTAAAATCATTCCTGGATAAGGTGTCAAACAGCGGTGGGAAAATAGTTTTTGGTATGGACTTTCACTCTACACACGGTAACGTCTTTTATACAATTCCTTCGACTGAACCGCTAGCGCCCAGTGAATTGGTAGTAGACTGGTTGGATGAGCTACAGAGCAAAACTAAAGGTGTATTTAAAGTCGTTGACAAGCCGGGCACATCACCAGGTAAGGGGGTATTTAAACAATTTATCGCTGACACATACAAGGTCCATGGTGTGACCTACGAAGTAGGAGATAATGAGCCCAACGAAAAAACGCGATATGTAGCAAGGAAAGCCGCGAGAGCTTTGATTCCCGCTTTGCTTTCTGTTCCACCTGGAGGTTTTGACATTCAAGGTACAACAGTGAAAGGTTCAAAAAATAATGAATAAGTTATATTTTGCTAGTGCGTTGATGCTTCTGTCTGACGTTGTATTAGGTGCACAATTCGATACAGAGAAGCCAAATGAACAGGCTGTATCTTTTTCGTATAAGAGCGAGATGAAAGGCTTGGCTCAAGCTTTGTGGAGCGAGCCTGAGCTTGGCTTTTTAGAAGAGAAAAGCACAAGTTTGATGCAAGAACTACTTTCTAAACGCGGCTTTTCTGTCACACAAAAAGTGGCAGGCATGCCCACCGCGTTTATTGCGGAATACGGAAATGGAAAGCCGATTATTGCCCTGCTAGCAGAAATGGATGCACTGCCAGGCATGGGGGTAGAAGCGAAGGCCCACAAAGAACCAGTAATGAAACACGAGGTAGTACAACCTGGTCATGCTTGTGGGCATAATTTGTTTGCAGGTGGTGCAGTCGGCGCTGCTTTGAATATCGCAGACTTCTTAGATAGGTCCTCGACAACGGGGACAGTGAGAATCTATGGTACTCCTGCGGAAGAGGGGGGCTCTGGAAAAGTATATCTCGCACGTGCAGGTGAGTTCAAAGACGTGGACGTTGCGTTACATTGGCACCCTTCCGATTCATCAAGCGCTTCTCCTTCATCATCACTTGCAAACAAAAGTGGCAAGTTTCGATTCTTTGGAGAAGCAGCTCATGCAGCAGCGGCGCCGGAAAAAGGGCGTTCTGCCCTAGACGGCGTTGAGGCAATGAACATGATGGTAAACTTGATGCGTGAGCACGTGCCAGACGGAACAAGGATTCACTACGTTATTACACATGGCGGCACTGCGCCAAACATCGTGCCTGATTATGCAGAAGTTTATTACTACGTGAGATCAGCGAAACCGGGCGTGGTTTTGTCGCTTTGGGAAAGGCTGGAGTTAGCTGCTGAAGGCGCGGCGTTGGGAACGCAAACTAGCGTCGAGTCTGAAGTTACGGGAGGTGTTTGGAATGTGCTTCCAAATGTGTTTCTCTCTTCACTAATGCATGATTTACTCGTTGAAACGCCTCAAATACCACTTACCAACGACGAAATTGAGTTTGCTAGAAAAATGAGCAATACCCGCGATATCGCATTCGATATATCAACGCATGGTGCGCCTCAGAATTTTAGTTCCGACATAACGGTATGGTCTGCATCTACCGATGTCGGAGATGTTAGTTGGCAGGTTCCTACTGTTGGCCTTTCCACTGCAACGTGGGTTAAGGGTACACCACCTCATACTTGGCAAGCGTCATCAATGAGTGGTATGGGAATAGGCTATAAAGGTATGTATCAAGCAGCAGAGGTGTTGACGAAAACAGCAATTACCCTACTTAAAGAGCCATCTTACCTTGAAAAGGCTAAAAATGAATTCAAAACCCGTTCATCAACCGGGCAATACATACCAATGATTGGCCAGAGAGCCCCAGCGTTAGACTACAGAAAATAACGAACTAGTGTTGAGTACAGCACTTTTCTAGCTAACAATGTTTTAATAATGAATCAAGAATTTGCTTAAATATAGGGCAATTTCTTGATTTTACTCATATCACTCGCTAATTCTCTATCTAGGCGCTAGATTAATTTATCGCTTAAATATCAGTAAAACCTTGTGTTTATAAGGGCTTTTCTTTTATCATTTGCGGTCGAAAATTTTGAAAACTTTCGTGACCTCGTAAACCAGTAAATTTTTACTGGTACGTTGCTGTCATGACAAGCCATATGATGCATGACGCAAGCGTGATAAAACCAGTATAAGCTTGGGTTACACATCATAATTATCCAAACCTGGAGAAATGTGGATGAGCAATGTATCTGTAGATGCAACAGAGTCTGCACACAATGAAAACCAGCCGGAAAACAACACTCGTCGTCGGTTCTTGACCGTTGCCACGTCGGTAGTTGGTGGTGTAGGTGTCGTTGGTGCTGCTGTGCCTTTTATTGCGTCCTGGAATCCAAGCGCCAAAGCGAAAGCCGCCGGTGCTGACGTTGAAGTAGATATCAGCGGGATTGAGCCTGGACAGTTAGTACGTGTGATGTGGCGAAGCAAGCCTGTATGGATTGTACGTCGTACGCCCGAAATTCTTGAAGAACTAGGCACACACGAAGATAAGCTGAAAGATCCTAACTCTGAAGCTGAGCAGCAGCCTGCCTTTGCTCAAAACCGTTTCCGTTCAATGAAGGAAGAGTACCTAATCCTTGTAGGGATCTGTACTCACTTAGGTTGTTCTCCACAGCATCTTAAAGACGGTGCATTTGAAGAAGTAGTTGAAGGCGTTCCAGATGGTTTCTTCTGCCCGTGCCATGGTTCAAAATTTGACATGGCTGGACGTGTATTCCAAAACGTTCCTGCTCCATTGAACCTGGTTGTACCGCCATATCAATTCGTTGATGACAATAACATCATCATCGGTTCAGAAGCGGAGGCCGTGTAATATGAATGCTTTCCTAGGTTGGATTGAAGAACGCATCCCAATGATGCGCGTTGCGAATATGCACGCTCTTCAATATCCTGCTCCAAAGAACATGAACTTTTGGTATGTGTTCGGTTTTCTAGCAACTATTGTTTTGGTGAACCAGATTGTTACTGGTATTTGGTTGACCATGAACTTCGTTCCATCTTCAGAAGGCGCCTTTGCTTCTGTTGAATACATCATGCGTGAGATCGACTACGGTTGGATCATCCGTTACATGCACAGTACTGGCGCATCGGCGTTCTTTATTGTGGTATATTTACACATGTTCCGTGGCATGATTTACGGCTCTTACCAGAAGCCTCGTGAGCTTCTATGGGTGTTTGGTATGTTTATTTACCTAGCACTTATGGCAGAAGCTTTCATGGGTTATGTACTGCCTTGGGGACAGATGTCTTACTGGGGTGCACAGGTAATTGTATCGCTATTCGGTGCTATCCCTGTTGTTGGTCCTGACCTGGTTATTTGGCTACAGGGTGACTACGTTATCTCTGGCGCAACACTAAACCGTTTCTTCGCACTACACGTTATTGCGTTGCCTTTGGTTATTGTTATTCTTGTGTTCCTTCATATCATCGCACTTCATGAAGTGGGCTCGAACAACCCTGATGGTATTGCTATTAAGCATAAGAAAGGTTCATTACCTGAGTCTGAAAAGACGAAGTATGAAATTCACGAATACTACACAAGCAAGTACGACATTGCTGATGACGTATTGCCGTTCTTCCCGCACATTGTACTTAAAGACCTTGTGGCGTTCTGTGTATTCTTAGCATTGTTTACTTACGTGCTCTTCTTTGCCCCTGAAATGGGTGGTAAGTTCCTTGAGCATCCTAACTTTGAAATTGCGAACCCGTTGAAGACGCCCGAACATATCTTCCCTGTATGGTATTTCACGCCGTTCTACGCCATTTTGAAGGCGGTACCTGATAAGCTATTCGGTGTATTAGCAATGTTCGGTGCCATTGCCGCGCTATTTGCCCTGCCTTGGGTAGACCGTGGTCGCGTTAAGTCATGGCGCTACCGTTGTGGCCTACACAAAGTTAACCTTATTGTGTTTGCAATTGTGTTTATCTTCCTAGGTTACCTAGGTGGTACACCACAAGAAAACTGGAAGATCATTGCATCGCAAGTTGCTACGGTAATGTACTTCGGTTTCTTTATCGCACTGTTCTTGTACAGCAAAAACGAAAACACGAAACCTGTGCCAGAGAGGATTTCTAAATGAAAAAAATGATGTGCTTTTTAGCCTTCTTCCTACCTGGCGTAGCGCTTGCGGCAGGCGGGAACGTACACCTGGATAAAGCGCCTATCGATTTAACCGATAAGGCGTCTTTACAACGCGGTGCACAATTGTTCATGAACTACTGCTTAGGCTGTCACTCAATGAAGTATCAGCGCTATCAGCGTTCATTCCAAGACTTGGGTATTCCTGACGAATTAGGTCAAGAATACCTTCAGTTTACGGGTGAAAAAGTGTCTGATTACATTACGCGTGCAATGCCTGAAGAAGCTGCTGCTGGCTGGTTCGGTGCTGCTCCACCAGACCTAACGCTAGTGGCTCGTGTTCGTGGTGAAGACTGGATTTACACTTACCTGCGCTCTTTCTATGTTGACGAAAGCCGCCCATTTGGTGTGAACAACACAGTATTCCCAGAAGTAGGTATGCCACACGTACTTCAACCACTTCAAGGTACGCCAACACGTACTTACGAAGAGCAAATGGTTGATGGCGAAATGGTTAAGCGTTATGTAGGTATTAAGTCAGATGGTACTGGCGCAATGTCTCCTGACGAGTACGACCAAGCCGTTGCCGATATCGTGAACTTCCTAGAGTACACCGGTGAGCCTTCAAAGCTTGAATCTCAAAAAATCGGTAAGTGGGTACTTATCTTTATCGCAGTATTGTTTGTATTTGTTTACTTACTTAAGAAAGAATACTGGCGAGAAGTGCACTAATCGCACAGATTTATGTATAATATGAAAAGGGGGCTTCTCGCCCCCTTTTTTGGTATTTACTCGTGCTACCTGAAAACCCTTCTAAATAGAGTCTTCAGATAGCACGAGTTAACGTAATAAGCTTACCACTTGTAAGCGTAAACTTGTTTCTCGACGGAGGAAATTGAATGGCCGTAGCCGCGAATAAACGTTCTATTATGACGTTGTTCTCTGACACAATTGATATTTATAGCCACCAAGTGCGTATTGTGTTGGCAGAAAAAGGTGTGGGTGTTGAAATCAGCTACACAGATCCTAGCAACTTGTCTGAAGATCTGTTGGAGCTTAACCCTTACGGTACTGTTCCAACTCTAGTTGATCGCGAGCTTGTACTTTACAAGTCGCACATCATCATGGAATACCTTGATGAGCGTTTCCCTCATCCACCGCTTATGCCGGTTTACCCTGTATCTCGTGGTCAGAGCCGCCTAATGATGCACCGCATCGAGCAAGACTGGTACTCGCTTGCTGCCCGTATTTTCCGCGGCGAAGGTGACGTAGAAGCAGCACGTAACGAGCTGCGTGAAGCCTTGCTATCGCTTGCGCCTGTCTTTGGTGAAATGCCCTATTTCATGAGCGAAGAATTCAGCTTAGTGGATTGCTACCTTGCTCCGCTGTTGTGGCGTTTACCTGCATTAGGTATCGAATTAAACGGTGCTGGCAGCAAAGAAATTAATGCTTACATGAATCGTATTTTTTCTCGCAGCTCTTTCAAAGCGTCTTTGACTGACCAAGAGCGTGAGATCCACAACCCGCTATGACATCTATGACGTCAAACCAGCCCTATTTGCTTAGGGCTTTTTATGAGTGGATTGTTGATAACGACTTAACGCCGTACATTGTGGTAGATGCAACCAACGAGTTGGTTGAAGTGCCGCAGGAATTCGTTAAGGATGGTCAAATCGTCCTTAACGTATCACCTAGTGCGTGTGTTAATTTTTCTCTCGATTTAGATGGCTTATCGTTCCAAGCGCGCTTCTCAGGGCAACCCAGAAGATTAATTATGCCTTGTGAAGCGGTAATGGCTATTTACGCAAGAGAAAATGGTGCAGGAACTGTATTCGCCACTGAAGAAGATGTGGCTCGTGCGCAGCAAGAGCGCCCAGAAACATCTGAAGATGTGTCTCAACCTAGCGGCCCAACGTCGCTGGAAGACGCTGATGCAAGTGACGTAAAAGACGCACCTGTTCCACCGAAAAAGGGTAAACCTACCCTCAAAGTTATTAAATAGCCCATTAAATAGCTGATCAAACAACGTATTAGCCTGGCTTTGTGAAGTTTATCTATTCAGCAAAGCCAGCGCTTATCTTTCTTATTCACGTTAAGTTTTATCTCCGGTTTCCACGTCGCACTAAAGCAAAAACACCCATTACTCGCGTAATAGGGCGTTTTCACGGTGTACTGCCTTTTCACCAGTTAACGGGTTCGGGTTATCACCACGCGACTGGTTGGAAAATCAAAGCGATGGGCTTCGGTTAACACTGACGTAGATAGCCCTTCACGGCTTGGGTCATTAGCGTTTGCACTAGTGACTACACCTTGGTGAAGTCTTACTGCATCGGCAAGATCATCCCTCACCACATCATAGCCCGCAGCTTCTCCGCCGCCACCCGCTGCACTAGCGGCAGGGCCTGGCATAGTAGCAGCCGTTTCTGTGTTTGCTTCTGTACCCGCATCCCAAGTCACTGTCATAAATGTTTTTATATCACCCACCGCCATGTTGCTTACATTTGCAGCGTTTAAGCCGGTGAATGCATCGTTAGTGTTGACCAGCATGGTCGTTACCGTAAGGCGCAGGTCGTCAGCATCGAGTTCTGGAACCACAAGAGTTAGTTCTGTGCCCATTGAGCGAGGGCCCAATATGCCCCCCGAGTTTTGCGCATCCAAAAAGTCCGTGGAGTCCATGGCTTCAGTAATAACCATAGAGGGGTCACCGCCCTCAGCCATAATTTCAATGCCCATGGTGGCTGGCTCGCCCTCATTAAATGAATGGAAGCCTGACTCGTGTAATATGACGGCGGCAGGTGCAAAGGGCTGGGAGTAGGTTAAGTTGGTAATTTGTACGGTATAAACCGCTGAATTACCGTTGATACCATCTTGTCCGTCCGAACCGTCTTGTCCATCAGCACCCGCTTCCCCTTGGGGGCCAGCCGGACCTTGCGGGCCGGTATCGCCATCGTCTCCACAGGCAGTAAGCAGTGCTGAAAATAACAATAATGTACTGAGTTTTATTATTGAATTATTCATTATCTTGGCTCCTTATGGGGCAGGAACAGTAATAACAACGCGGGCAACTGGGTTTAACCAACGGTGTACGGTAGAGTCCAGATCACTAGCACCAGCGGCGCTATCAGTATCGCCAAGCGCATTGCGGTGAATGTGTACAGGGCCATCTTCACCATCTTCAATTTCGCCATTAACGATTTGTGCACCCACGCCCGTGCCACCTGTACCCAAATCAACAATACGAGTAGGAGCACCACCACCGGCAACACCCGGAACGCCATATCCACCCAGCGCATTTCCGGTCCCAGCTTCAACAACATCTGTACGGGCACTATTTAGTTCATCGTTAAGCTCAGTACCGGCATCGTATGCATTAAGGTAATAAGTATAGGTACCCGGCTCGGTTGGAATTTCAATACTGTCCATACCAACAAAAGCGTCGTTAGTAGGTATTAGCATGGAAAGTAGCGAAAGATATGGCTTGCCCATAGTATCGAAGGGATAGCTTAACGTCGCTTTCGGCGCGAGAAGCCCGCCAAAACGGTGCCACGTATTTGAACCATTGTCGGTATCAACAGGGCCGAGTAACGCTTCAAAGTTTGCGCCGCTTGAATCGGCGTTTTGCTCATCGTCAATCACACCAGCTTCAGCCAACCACGCCAAAGCTGACGATGCTGGTTGCCCTACTTCAAAGGCATCGACGGTGTCATCGTGGGCAATGACTAAGCGCGGTGTAAAACTCTGCGCCTGAGTCAGGTTGGTAATCTCAATATCTAAAGTGACAGCTTGGCTTACTGATACTGATGCTAGTGACAGCAACGTCGCACTGGCAAGTTTAGTGAATTTCATTTTATTGTCCTTGTTTATGGCTTAAATCGCATAAAAATTTAGGGCAGTAAAATGTCCAATTCATCACAGAAGTCTCACAAAAAACATACAGATTCGTCTCAACAAATAACGATGCTGTTATAAATTCTGAAGTTATGTTTTTTATAAAAAAATGATATTAACGCGGAATTAAACAGCGAACGCTCCGGTCTTGTTTTTTATTGGCGAATTAGGAGCGAGATATGATCCTTATCATCTACAGTGGAAACAAGTTTCAACACAACATATCGCAATGCTTAAGTGAGCATTGCTTTCTTTACGACGCTGTCTCTAATTTTCAATCCGCAGAGTCTTTACTTAAGGCGCAACATTATTCGCTTATCATTGTTGAGTCGCATGGAAATATTACGTGTCTTCATCGTATAAAAAGCGTGGTAGAGACAAATCCGGAAAGTTGGGTGATGGCAGTGGAAAGTGACGCGACGGCAGAGGACACGGCCGACGCGGAGGTAGATGAAGCAAATTACTATGAAATAGGCGTAGATGATTACCTATCAGGACCATTTGATGCACGCATGTTTACTGCCCGTATTCGCTCGCATATGCGCAGAAGTATACCTAACCAAGAACATTTAAAGCCATCTCAAGGTAACGAAGCGCGAATTGACATAGGTCCTCTCAGAATAGACCAGCGTTATCATAGTGTAAGCATAAATGGCCAAACACTGTCTTTAACGGCCAGAGAATTTACGCTACTGGAGTATTTTTGTCGTCATCCAAATCAAGTGTTTTCTCGAAATCACTTGCTCAGTGAGGTGTGGGGCTACAATCATGAAGGCTACGAACATACGGTGAATACCCACATCAATCGATTACGCACCAAACTTGATAAAATCAACAGCATTAAAAATGGTGGACAGCTAGTAGAAACCGTATGGGGTGTGGGTTACAAATTGAATGTTAATGGGTATACAGCGAGAGCGCTTATTGCCTGAGTATTTTTAAGCTGATCTATGCCTCTTCACGCTTGAATGTTGAAAAACAACTTAGATTAAAAATAGTGTCGCAGTACCTAAGAAAGCAAAAATACCTACGACATCGGTTATTGTGGTTAAAATAACACTGCCTGCAAGGGCTGGGTCTATTTTAAGTCGCTTCATGATCATGGGTAAGGTTGCACCCGCCAAAGCAGCAGCAATCATGTTCACCATCATAGCAAAGGCAATAATAACGCCTAGCATGTAGTCTTGTTTCCATAGCGCAATAACAGAGGCAATGAGCACCGCCCAGATCGCTCCATTCAAAAAGCCGATAGATATTTCTTTGCTGATAAGCCATCGTGAGTTACTGGCGTTAACATGGCCTAGTGCCATACCTCGAATAACAAGGGTCAGCGTCTGATTACCCGCCACACCACCCATACTCGGGACAATGGTATTTAAAATAGCTAATACAGCCAATTGACTGAGCGTTGCTTCAAATAGGTCACTCACCATTGCTGCCATTAGCGCAGTCACTAAGTTTACCGCCAGCCACACCGAGCGGCGTTTGGTACTTTGCATAACAGGCGCAAAGGTATCTTCATCATCGTCTAAGCCCGCCATACTCATCATTGAGTGTTCAGCGTCTTCACGAATAATATCAACCACGTCATCAATGGTAATTCGGCCCACTAAGCGATGATTTTCATCTACAACAGGAGCTGACAGCCAGTTGTAACGCTCGAAAAGGCTTGCTACCTCATCGTCAGGCATATTTACGGGAATCGCTTCCGATTCCTCATCCATGACGTCGGACACTTTGTCATCGGTATCAGCGGTGAGCAAACGGGTAACGGGAACAATACCCACGAGGTTGTCGGTTCTATTTACCACATAAAAGGTATCGGTGTTTTCGGGCAATTCGCCTTTTAAGCGAATGTAACGCAGAACCACGTCAATGGTGACGTCAGGGCGCAAAGTGATGGTGTCGGTGTTCATAATGAAACCAGCGGTTTCTTCACCGTAAGACAGCGCTTGTTCTGCACGTACGCGATCTTGTGCATCCATTGAATCGAGAATGTCGGCCAATACTGGCTCAGGAAGGCTGCTCAGCGTCTCCGCTAAGTCATCGGTATCCATCTCTTCAAGTGCATCAACCACATTGGCGGGGAGCATCTTTGAGATGATACCGTTTCGAACATCGTCAGAAAGCTCTTCTAGAATGTCACCGTGAAAGTCGCCATCAATCAACTCCCATAATTCGTCACGGGTTCTGCTAGGGCTAGACTCAAGAATGTGGGCAACGTCTGATGGCGGTAATTCAAGCAGAAGCTTACGTACAGATACGAATTGACCGTTGGTTAACGCGGCGTTGAGTGCGCGTAACTGAGTTTGTACGTATTTAGAAACAAGCGCTTCTGCCATAAGGCGTTATCCCTACAAGCTAAAAGATGAATAATGCAGGCTACAGAGCCTAAGTGGCCGTAGAATATCGCAATTATGATTAGTCTGTCATGATAATTGCGTAGGTTTTGCGCAGGATTTTAAGTTAACTGCGTTAAGTGTTGATTAATTCGTCAACGGATAGAGCAGGCGTGACTATTCGTCTTCGTTAAATCTGCCCTCGATAAGTTCTTCAATAGCAGCAAGTGCATCAACAGCATCACTGCCGTCGACAATTACATCAACCTTTTCACCTTGATGGCTTTCTAGCATCATCAATCCCAGTACACTGCTTGCGTCAGCTTCCTTATCGCCTTTTTTCAATATGATTTTAGCGTCGAATTGATTAGCCAGTTTAACCAGTTGGGTCGCCGCTCTTGCATGCAATCCTAGCTTATTAACGATAGTTAGCGTTTTTTGGATAGTCATTACTGATTCAGCTCTCTATGGCGGATTTGTACATCAGGGTGTATTTCACTAAAAGTTTTGGACAAGGTTTGTGCAATATAAACTGAGCGATGTTGCCCACCAGTGCAGCCTATCGCCACAGTGACATAACTTCTGTTATTGCGCTCTAGGTGGGGCAGCCATGTGGTCATTAAGTTTTGAATCTGCCAAATAAATTTCGTAACCACGGGTTGGGAGCCTAAAAACACTTCCACCGGTGCATCTAGCCCTGTCAGGTGTTTAAGGTCAGGCTCCCAATGAGGGTTAGGTAAAAAGCGCGCGTCAAAAACGTAATCCGCATCTTTGGGTATGCCGTGTTTAAAGCCAAAAGATTCGAAAACAAGCACAAGGCGTGAGCTTTTCTTGCCCAGAATGCGCTCTCTTATTAACTCTGCTAGCTGGTGAATGGTGAGCTTATCGGTATCTAAATATAAATCTGCGCGCTCTGCAATGGGGGCAAGTAGAGCAGATTCGGCTTTGATGGCTTCTGATAAAGATTTATTGAGCTTCGCTAGAGGGTGAAGGCGGCGAGTTTCGCTAAAACGCTTAACCAATACATCATCGCTTGCATCAATATAAACAATTGTCATGGACCACGAAGAAGGTAGGTAGTCTAGAATTTCTACCAAGTCGTCTGGGTTTTTGGGTAAGTTTCTTACATCAATGCTCACCGCTACCTGATCATATTCATCCACAACGGTATGAGTCAGTGTAGGAAGTAAGTTTACCGGAATATTGTCAACGCAGTAATAACCTAAATCTTCCAAAGCGCGAAGTGCGACAGATTTACCAGATCCCGAACGACCACTGATTATAATCAGCTTCACCTAACTTCTCCCTATATTCTGGTTCAATCATATACGCGTTGTTGAATTAGGCGCCTACTTAACGATGAAAAGACGCTTAATGGTTAACTTAATGCAGAAAGTATATCGTCGCTAGTTGTTGCGCGACGTATCGCTTTGATCGTTTCTTTGTCGCTCAGTTTGCCTGCCACTGTGGCTAGCGTTTGAAGGTGTCCTTCGGTTTGCTCCTCGGGAACGAGTAGTGCAAAAAATATGTCTACGGGTTTTTCGTCAAGGGCGTCAAAGTCAATAGCAGGCGTGCTGGTTACAACAATTGCTATCACTTTCTCAAGGCCTGCTAAGCGGCCATGGGGCAGGGCGATACCATTGCCGATGCCTGTGCTACCCATACGCTCTCGAGCCATCAAACTGTTGAGTACCGTTGCTTGGTCAATGTTTTCGTTTTGCTTGGCAGCGATATCAGCGATGATCTCAAGAATTCGCTTTTTACTGTTACACTGAACCGCACACTCGGTGCGGTCCAGACTTACGATGGCTTGTATATCCATGCTTAATTGACTACTAGTGTTTTTTCAGTTTTTCCTTATGCTTGATTACCTGCCGGTCGAGTTTATCAACCATGCTGTCAATCGCCGCATACATGTCTGTATTTTCTGAGGATGCGAATACTTCAGCGCCACTTAAATGAACGGTCGCTTCGGCTTTTTGATTTAATTTTTCAACGTTCAGGATGACATGCACATTAGAAATGTGATCAAAGTGACGTTCAAGTTTGCTGAACTTCGTATCGACATAATTACGCAAAGAGTCGGTGATTTCGACATGATGACCAGTAAGGTTGATTTGCATATTTCGTCTTCCTTATATTATTAAGCCCGTTTAGATAAGGCTTTTGCGTTGGTTCGACGGCGGAATCGATAAAGATTCCCGGTACTTTGCTATTGTTCGCCGGGCAACCTTAATGCCTTGTTCGGCCAACAATGAAGCAATCTTGCTATCGCTTAGCGGCTTGCTGGGCTTTTCAGCGGCCACTAATTTTTTGATCAATGCTCGAATCGCTGTAGACGAGCATTCACCACCAGACTCAGTTGCAACGTGACTTGAGAAGAAATATTTCAATTCGAAGATTCCACGTGGCGTGTGCATGTACTTCTGCGTTGTTACTCGCGAAATAGTCGATTCGTGCATATCTACCATTTCTGCGACATCATTTAGCACCATTGGTTTCATCATTTCCGGACCGTGCTCAAAAAAGCCCATTTGTTGCTGCACAATACAGTTTGCAACCTTCATCAATGTATCATTGCGAGATTCAAGGCTCTTTATGAACCACTTGGCCTCTTGCATGTGTGAGCGGATGAATTGTGAGTCGCTACTATTCTTGGCACGGCGACTCATGGCTGCGTACTGTTGGTTAACACTTAGTTTAGGCAGACTGTCAGGGTTCAGCTCAACCACCCAACGGCCATTCTTTTTGGTCACTGATACATCAGGAATAACATACTCAGGCTCTTTAGTAACTAAAGCACTACCTGGACGAGGATTCAAGGTTTGCAGTAAACGCATTGCCTCGCGCAGCTGATCTTCTTTTAATCGGCTTTTACGCATAAGCGTACGATAGTCTTTACTGCTCAGTAAGTCAGAGTATTCTTCAATCAGTTGTTTCGCTTCAGCAAGCCACGGTGTGTCTTCTGAAAACTGGCGCAATTGCACCATTAAACATTCTTGTGGAGAGCGTGAGCCAGAACCAATAGGGTCGAACATCTGAATGCGCTTAAGCACACATTCTATTTCGTCCATTTCAATCGGCTCTTCCATATCATCATCGTTAACCGCTTCTAAAATTTCATCAAGGGTAACGGTTAAATAACCTGACTCGTCGATAGAGTCGATGATTGCTGTAGCGATAGCGCGATCGGTATCCGAGAAATGAGTAAGGCGCATTTGCCACAATAGGTGCTCTTGAATATCTTCAGTAGTCTCACCTTGGAAGATCTGCTCGTCGTCATTAGATGGACCCGGAGCGGGAGAAGATGAAGCGGAGTAGTATTCATCCCATGTGCTGTCGATAGGCAGCTCATCGGGAAGATCGTTTTTTTCTAATGCATCACCCGCTTCTAGCGTGTCACTAGATGCAGAAGCAGTGGCCTCAGAACCCCCGTCGTCATTATCGATATTGTTCTTTTCTAACTGTGGCTCGTCGTTACCTTCTTCAATTTCTAATAGTGGATTAGAGTCGAGCGCTTCTTGAATTTCCTGTTGAAGATCAAGTGTAGAAAGCTGCAGCAGTTTAATGGCCTGCTGAAGCTGTGGCGTCATGGTAAGTTGTTGGCTAAATTTTAGCTGTAAAGATGGTTTCATCTACGTCTTATTTTAATGCTCTAAATTGAATATACCGGAGCGAAACTGAAAAATGACAATTCAGTTACACTAACTATAGCCTGAATTGTTCGCCTAGGTATACATCCCTTACTTTTTGATTACTTAAAACCTGTTCCGCGGTTCCCTGCGCAATAAGCTCGCCATGACTCACAATGTACGCTTTTTCACAAACATCCAATGTCTCTCGTACGTTATGGTCTGTGATAAGGATTCCAATACCCCTATCGCGAAGATGTTGTATTATCTTCTTTATATCATTAACTGATATTGGATCAACACCAGCAAATGGTTCGTCTAACAAAATAAATTGCGGTTTTGCGGCCAGGGCACGGGCAATCTCAACGCGACGGCGCTCGCCCCCTGATAAACTCATCCCCGTACTATTACGTATATGGTTAATATTAAATTCATCAAGTAGCGCATCTGCTTCTTCTTCCTGCTGAAGTGAATTTAAATCTTTACGGGTTTGCAGTATGGCCATGATATTTTCATGTACCGTTAGCTTTCTAAAAATAGACGCTTCCTGCGGTAGGTAGCCAATTCCGCGGCGTGCACGCTCGTGCATAGGCTGGTGAGTTAGCTCATTGTCGTCGATTTCAATCTTGCCTTTATCCAGATTCACCAAACCAACAATCATATAGAAGGTAGTGGTCTTACCGGCACCATTAGGCCCAAGAAGGCCGACAATCTGACCTGTTGAGACTGAAAGACTCACATCGCGAACAACTTGTCGCGATTTATATGCTTTAGCAAGGTTTTTAGCGCTCAAAGTTGCCATTGCTATTCATTGTCCTTGTTGTCTTTCTTTGACGTTGTTTTACGAATAGTTTCAGGCGTAAATACAGTTGTTACGCGACCTTCACCATTCTTACCCTTACCACCCGTTGCCAGCAATTGCTCAGTAATCATGTCAAATGTGATTTTATCACCTTGTACTTTGCTGGTGTCTTGTTGTAATTCAGCGTTACCCGCTAAAGAAATAGTGCGATTGATCAC
Source organism: Alteromonas sp. S015 (assembly GCF_036864485.1). Lineage (NCBI taxonomy): Bacteria > Pseudomonadati > Pseudomonadota > Gammaproteobacteria > Alteromonadales > Alteromonadaceae > Alteromonas > Alteromonas sp. S015. Next base: position 285,213 of record NZ_JAZETO010000002.1, read on the forward strand.
CTCGTAGCGTATTTCATTGGCTTTAGCTGACACTGGCGTACCGTCTTCAAGCGATTGAGAATAGCTTGCAGGTTTGCCTCGGGCGATAAATATTTCTCGTCCGCTTCCATCTGTTGCAATAACTTCAACCTCATCAGCTTTAATAACAAGAGAACCTTGCGTAATGAGTACGTCTTCCTTGTAAAGCGCGGTTTTATTTTTACCGTCAATAAATTGGGTGTTTGACCCTATTTTAATGGGCTGTGAAAAATCTTCTTCACTGGCAAGCGCAGCACCACTAGCGATGGCAAGTATAAGACTAGTTGCTAGGGGAATAAGTCGTTTGTACATGGTCTAAAAGCTCGTATTCTTGTGTGCGTAAGTTCGCGTTAAACCCGTTACTTAGAATAAGGTATTGTGTACCTAGTATCTCAACGGGTTGATCAGATGTCATTTGTTTCGTGTCTAAATTTATCTGGATGTATTCGGTTGATAAACTTTTGACAAAATCATCGGCAGTTTGATTTTCAATAACAACGCTATTTTCAAGTTGGATTAGCTCATTGTTGTAGAGCGTTCCTTCTTTCGCCGTCACCACCCAGGGCGACGACGCGTTTTCTGTATAAAGCGTGTATTTAGGTTGTTGAAACAATACAAAGCCAAGCTGGTCATAATGTTCCATCGACTCTGCAAACACCTTGTGATTTAACTCCCCGTCTTGATTGTACAGTGTAGTGGTTAGATTTCTCGCTTTGTAGGCGGGCTTGAGTGCATCGTTTTCACCTCTTCCCTGCATTTCAGGCTGCTCTTCCATCCACGTAGGGATGTACATAAACAACGCCAGAATGAATAGCGCAGATATGCTTAATCCTAAGCGATTAAAGCCAAACAGGCTCATACACTCGCTCCAAAAATCTCATTTGATACACCTTTGGCTTGCAAAATAGTATCCGAAATTTCTCGGACTGCTCCAAAACCACCAGGTAGCGAAGTAATCCAGTTTGCATTTTTTGCCACGTAAGGATGGGCATCGGCAACCGCAATTTTGACCGCTACGTGATTAAACATACCCGTATCTGGCATGTCATCACCAACCGCAGCTACTTCATCAGTGTTTAACTCAAGGCTTTTCATCAGTTCGCTGAGCGCGCCTGCTTTATTCTCTTCGCCCTGAATTATATGTGCAACGTTAAGTGCCTTCATTCTATTTTCAACAATGGCAGAGCGGCGACCTGTAATCACAGCTACATTGACTCCATTGCTCACTAACGCTTTAACACCATATCCATCGCGCGTATGGAATGCTTTCAGCTCTTCGCCTTCGTTACCCAGATAAATGCGGCCGTCAGAAAACACACCATCTACGTCACACACCAACAGCTTAATATGCGCTAACTTTTTAAAGAGCGCTCCGTCTAAATCGGTATACAAGGTCGTTGCCATTTAAAGTACTCCTGCTTTCAATAGCATGTGCATGTTGAAGGCCCCAACAGGTTTACGCTTCTCGTCAGTAACCATTAACGCGCTTATCTTGTGAGTTTCCATTAAGTTAAGGGCTTCAACAGCCAATTGATCTGCGATAGTCGTTTTACCGCCTTGAGTCATTACATCTTTCACTGCTGCACCGTGCACATCAATGCGGGCATCGAGTATTCGTCTTAAATCGCCGTCGGTAAAGACGCCGGCTAATGTACCATCAGAGGCTATCACGCCAGTCATACCCAGACCCTTATTAGAAATTTCTAACAGCGCATCAGCGACGGAAGCATTCTCGCTGATGAGGGGAATATCACTGCCACTTAGCATTATATCGCTGACTTTGAGTAGCAATTTTCTACCTAAACTACCGCCAGGGTGTGATAGCGCAAAATCATCTGATGTGAAGCCTTTTTGATCGAGCAGCGCTACCGCCAGAGCATCACCCATAACCAGTGTGGCCGTTGTGCTTGATGTAGGTGCAAGACCTAGTGAACACGCTTCTTTGTCTACGCTGATATCAAGCACTACGTCTGCGTGCTGACCCAACGAGCTCGATGCACTGTTAGTCATGGCAACAACTTGTATCCCCAAGCGCTTAACAACGGGCAACAAGTTGACTAACTCATTAGTTTCGCCCGAGTTGGAAATGGCGAGTAAGACATCGCCTTTGCTCAGCATACCCAGGTCGCCGTGGTTGGCTTCACCCGGATGCATGAAAAAGGCAGGGGTACCTGTACTGGCTAGCGTTGCAGCAATTTTATTGCCAATATGCCCAGATTTACCCATGCCGCTGACGACCACCTTCCCCTTGCAAGCAAAGAGAATGTTGCAGGCAGCAACAAATTCACTGTTTAAGCGTTCTACAAGGTTAGCGATGGCTTGCGTTTCTATTTCGATAACGCGCTTTGCCGAGTCGATATAGTGGGTCTGAGTTTGTGTATTCATGATTATCCGAATAGCCAGAATTGATAGCCGATAAAGCAAGCCAGAAGTATAAATCCGTTGGTTCTTGATATGGTACGCTTACCAATTAAATCGAAGCTGAACAAGAACAGTAACAATGTTAGACCAAGCATTACGTACATATCTCGGTTATAAACATCGGGGTCTAAGATACCAGGAGCAATTAAACCAGGCATGCCAAGCACCGCTAGCAGGTTGAAGATATTTGAGCCAATGATGTTGCCCAGCGCCAAATCGTCTTCTCCTTTCAATACGCCAGCAATACTTGCAGCAAGCTCAGGTAGACTTGTACCAAACGCAATAATAGTTAATCCGATGATTAAATCAGAAATGCCCATATATCTGGCAATTTCTACTGCGGAGTTCACCAAAAAGTGAGCACTCAAAGGCAGAACAACAAGGCCAACACCAATCCAAATAAGAGCCGATGTATTCGATACACCTTTAGGAATTTCATCAGCGGTTTCGGCGATAAGAGGGTCTTCTTTATCTACCTGCAGCGATAACCAAGCCATCATAGCCAGTACGAAAATGAACAAGCCCAGTAAAATGATGCCTTCATAAGATTTAAGTTCTCCGTCAAACATAAACCCGATGGCAATCAATGAGATGATGAGGAGCGCTGGAAGTTCGCGTTTTAATGTTGTTGATGAAACGAGTAAAGGTTTCACGAGTGCCGTTATTCCTAACACTAACGCGATGTTAGTAATGTTCGAACCTAGTGCATTACCCACGGCGGTGTTCATATTGCCATTCGCGGAGGCTATGGCGGAAACCACAATTTCAGGTGCCGAAGATCCCATAGCGACAATCGTTAATCCGATCATCATTGGAGAAATACCGATGTTTTTTGCAAGTGCTGATGCGCCATATACAAACCGGTCAGCGCTCCAGCTTAGTACAATCAACCCAACAAGAAAAATGACAATGTTTAAAAGCACAACAACCTGTAATAGAAAGTATTTCGCTAGATTGTCGCAAAAAGCGTGTCATTTGCCTATGCTCGCAACGTTTTATTTTCGCCGAATACTGCCAATCAACGTAAATTTTTTCTGAATAAGTAAATTTAGTGCGTATTTAAGCTACCAAGGTCTCATACCAATCCGCATAGTTCATTGCCCACTCAGAAGGCACTGGCAAGTTTCATAGCGAAGCGTGGGAATGCAGGAATGGCTGTTCCCTTTCAAATTCTCAGAATGAAGCTAGGAAGCTTGCCAGACCTTCCCGAAGGGCGAGTTTAAAATGTCCGTACTCTTTTTTGTGTTATCTTGATGTAGAACCACTATACCTGCGGTAACACGCCGCGATTACAAACATTTTAACTCTCGCTGAGTGGGTAATGATCTATGCAGACTGGTATCATATTCAGTTTCAGTTAAGAAACAACGAAATAGGATGATATCAGCGATATTGTGTAACACTTATGACTTACGGCTGGGTAGTTTAGCGCGAGATACCTAACATTCGTCTTAATCGAACATAACTTGTAACTTTTTGACTTTGGCGAGGGCCTTGAAAAGGCGTACAATGCCCTTAAATTACACCGCCTAGACACGACGCTCTATGTCCGTCTGGCGATTGAAAGTCATAAAAGTACACTGGAGAGTAAACCTTTTTGATTTTTTGTGTTCGTAAAGTAAACTGTGCAGTAAACCTTAAGAGTGGACCGAGTGAAGGCACAGAAATTGAATACTCTCGTTGCTCTTATAAATTTAAAATTTTCTAAGTGGATTGAACGCATTATTTTATACGGTCTCAATCCAACGTCAGGGGTCGACATTTAAGTAACTATGGATCATTTAGTTGAAGTAAATAACCTTACCTTTAAGCGCGCCGATCGCATCATTTATGATGGGATATCGCTAAAGGTACCCAAAGGCAAAATTACTGCGGTAATGGGGCCAAGTGGTATAGGTAAAACCACGCTGCTGCGCCTTATTGGCGGGCAGTTAACGCCAGATGAAGGTGACGTTAGATTCGACGGCGATTCGATTGTTTCTATGTCGAGAAAAACGCTATATGAAACACGTCGTAGAATGAGCATGCTTTTTCAAAGTGGTGCGCTTTTTACCGATATGAGTGTATTCGATAACGTGGCGTTTCCACTACGCGAACACACAAAACTGTCTGAAGACGTTATTGCGACTATTGTCGCTTTAAAGCTACAGGCAGTAGGATTGCGCGGTGCAGCTCAATTAATGCCTAGTGAATTGTCTGGTGGTATGGCGCGCCGTGCAGCTTTGGCTAGGGCGATTGCACTAGATCCAGATTTAATCATGTACGACGAACCCTTTGCCGGACAAGATCCTATATCGATGGGGGTGCTGGTCAAGCTTATTCGTGAATTAAACGACGCACTTAATCTTACCAGTATAGTGGTGACTCACGATGTAACTGAAGTACTGACCATTGCCGATTACATCTATATCTTGGCTGACAAGCGAGTTATCGGTGAGGGAACCGCGCAGCAAATCAAAGAAAGTGATTCTGAATTAGTTCAGCAGTTCTTGAAAGGAAAAGCAGATGGTCCGGTACCATTTCATTACCCTGCACCTGACTTGAAAACAAGCTTTTTGGGAGCAGATAAATGAATTTCTTCCAATCAATAGGCGCTAAAACCATAGGGAAAGTTACTTCGCTCGGTCGAGCTGCACTTATGCTATTTGGTGCGTTAGTCGCTGTTCCTCGAATCAAAAATGTACCGCTGGTGGTTAAGCAGCTATACGTGGTGGGCGTTCAGTCGCTACTCATTATTATGGTATCGGGGTTATTCATTGGCATGGTAATGGCGCTACAAGGCTACACCATTTTGGTTGATTATGGCGCAGAAGGTAGCTTAGGTCCCATGGTCGCACTTTCGCTATTGAGAGAGCTTGGCCCGGTAGTTACCGCATTGCTCTTTGCTGGGCGAGCTGGCTCAGCGTTGACTGCTGAAATAGGCCTCATGAAAGCCACTGAGCAGCTGAGCAGTTTAGAGATGATGGCGGTAGACCCGTTACGACGTATCGTCGCACCGCGTTTTTGGGCGGGAATGTTAGCGATGCCTATGCTTGCTGTTATTTTCAGTGCAATTGGTATTTTAGGCGGTCACGTAGTGGGTGTTGATTGGCTGGGCGTTGATGCAGGCAGCTACTGGTCAATTATGCAATCGACGGTAGATTGGAACCAGGATGTCATAAACGGCGTAATAAAAAGCCTCGTGTTTGCCTTGGTTGTGACGTGGATTGCCATATTTAAAGGTTACGATTCTATTCCAACATCGGAAGGGATCAGCAAAGCGACTACCGAAACGGTGGTCTATTCATCATTAGCAGTATTAGGGCTGGACTTCGTGCTAACCGCCCTTATGTTTGGTATCGAGTAGGGGATTGGAATGAGTAAGTATAAAACGGAAGTCATGGTTGGTGTGTTTGTCATGCTTACCATCGGTGCGTTGTTATTATTGGCACTGAAAGTAGCAAATCAAACGGTAGCCACCGAAGGCGATACCTACACGTTATACGCAAAATTCGACAATATTGGCGGCTTAAAGCCGAGATCGGCAGTAAAGGTTGGTGGGGTAACAGTTGGTCGTGTGTCATCGATTACGCTAGACCAAGAAGATTTTACGCCAGTAGTTGAGCTATCAATTTTAAATGAATATAACGGCTTTCCAGAAACCAGTTCTGTGTCTATTTTAACCTCAGGTTTGCTAGGCGAACAGTATGTTGGCTTCCAACCTGGTTTCTCTTTCGATGGTGTGGCTAATTTACAGAATGGTGATTACCTGCAGGATACTAAGTCAGCGTTGGTCCTAGAAGACCTCATAGGACAGTTCTTATTTAATCGCGGAAGCGACGAAGACTAATCGCGGTATTACGGCCAGACGTCTATTACCAAGTTGTTAAATTATTCCAGCGGCGTGATGAAACTTATTGGATTGCCATCAGGTCTGCTAAATAGAGTTTTAAGTTAGGAGAGTAATTTTGAAAAAGTTTATGGTAGCACTTGGCATCTTCATGATGTCTGTAGCGGGCATAGCGAATGCACAAGAAGTGAATGAACAGAACCCGTATGAATTGGTTCAAGACGTAGCAAACCGCACGTTTGAGCGCATCAAAGCGAACCAAGCAGCGATCAAAGCAGACCCAGAAATGCTACGCACTATCATGGAAGAAGAATTAGTCCCTCATATCGACTACAAATTCGCCGCTTTTATGGTACTAGGTAAACATTTTAAGTCAGTACCTCAAGAGAAGATGGGCGAGTACATCAGCGTATTTCGTCAATATTTGGTAACAACCTACGCTGTGGCGATGGGCTACTACGACAACCAAGAAGTCATTTTTGAGCCTGAGTCATCTTTTGATGATAAAAAATCAGTAACAGTGCGCGCAGTGGTTCAAGATCCAAACCGTCCTGAAATCAAAATTGCTTTTAAAGTTCGCAAAGACAATAAAACGAACGAGTGGAAAGCCTACGATATGGTTGCTGAAGGCATCAGCATGCTAAACAGCAAACGTAGCGAATTTGAATCAATCCTTCGCCAAGACGGTATCGATGCAGTTATCGCTCTCATGCGCGACAAAATTGGCAAGCCAGTAGAGCTTAAACAAGGTGAGCCAATTGAAATCGAGGGAGAGGCTGAGTGAGCCTATTCGAGGTAAACGATAAAGGCAATATCGTCGTTCACGGTCATCTTGACCGTGAAACGCTGTCGAAGAATTTCTGGGATAGTTTGAGCGGAAATGAGCGTAGTACCTTGATTAACAATAAAAGATGCCTTGTTGATTTAAGTGATGTGGAGCGCGCAGACAGTGCAGGTTTGGCCTGGCTTATTAATGCCGTTAGGGATGCAAAGCAAAATGGTGTTAGCATGAGCCTATATAAAATGCCTGAGAAGCTACATAAGCTCGCTAAAATAAGCGACGCAGATAGCTTTTTACCCGTAGAATGAACACCTATTAGCGAATTAAGAAGTATTTATGGAATTGTCTGAAATTGAAAAAATCTTGAAAGATGCATTAGACCTTCACGAAGTCCACGTAAAAGGAGAAGGTTCGCATTTTAATATTATTGCGGTAAGCGATGCATTTAACGAAATGAGCCGTGTGAAGCGTCAGCAAGCAGTATATGCGCCTTTAGCAAATAAAATAGCTGATGGCAGTATGCATGCAATTACTATCAAGACATTTTCAGTAAAAGACTGGGAGCGAGAGCGCCAGTTTAACATTCCTCAGTAATAGGCGTAGCACGTGGATAAACTCGTAATTAAGAAGAGCCCTGCGCTCAACGGAACTGTGCGTATCTCTGGCGCTAAAAATGCGGCCTTGCCATTGTTGATGACAAGCTTGTTGACCGACTCTCCTTGTCGTTACACCAACGTTCCTCGTCTCCGTGATATCAATACAACGACGGCCCTTTTGCGTGAATTAGGTGTTGAAGTGGCATTACCCGCACCTAACGATATTGTTATCGATGCGAGTACGCTACAAAGCGTTACAGCCTCATATGAGTTAGTTCGTACTATGCGTGCGTCTATTTTGGTACTTGGCCCATTGCTAGCTAAGCAAGGTAAAGCGAATGTATCTTTGCCAGGCGGCTGTGCCATAGGTGCTCGTCCGGTAAACCTTCATTTAACAGGCCTTGAAAAGATGGGCGCGAAGATTGAAGTAAATGAAGGCTATATTCGAGCTGAAGTTGATGGTCGTTTGAAAGGTGCCCGTATCTTCATGGATATGGTGAGCGTGGGTGCCACTGAAAACCTGCTTATGGCTGCGGCTTTGGCAGATGGCACAACTATCTTGGAAAACGCGGCACGGGAGCCCGAAATTGTTGATTTAGCAAACTGTCTTATTCAGATGGGCGCGAAAATTAGTGGTGCAGGAAGTGATAAAATAATCATTGAAGGCGTAGAAACCTTAGACGGTTGCGATTATGCAGTACTGCCAGATCGCATTGAAACCGGTACTTTCTTAGTTGCGGCTGCGGTAACAGGTGGCAAAATACGCTGTACCCATGCGGCGCCCGATACGTTAGATGCGGTGCTAGATAAGCTAGAGCAAGCCGGCGCGAAAATCACGGTAGGTGAAGACTGGATTGAGTTAGATATGGAAGGGCGTAAGCCGCAGGCCGTGCGCGTTAAAACCGCTCCACATCCAGCATTCCCTACAGATATGCAGGCGCAGTTTGTTACCCTAAATTGTGTTGCCGAAGGCACGGGGGTAATTACGGAAACCATTTTTGAAAATCGTTTCATGCATGTACCGGAATTACAGCGTATGGGCGCAGAAATCGCACTAGAAGCGAATTCAGCAGTGTCCAAAGGTAGTTCAAGTCTTAAAGGGGCGCCAGTAATGGCTACTGACCTTCGCGCGTCAGCAAGCTTGGTGATCGCCGGGCTTATCGCAGAAGGTGAGACACACGTAAATCGCATTTATCACTTAGATCGCGGCTATGAATCAATTGAAGAAAAACTTGGTGGTCTAGGCGCCATCATAGAGCGAGTCAAAGAATAATTCTATGTCGTGAGGTTTTAGTATAAACGAAAGCGCCTCATTCATTGCGGCGCTTTTTTTATGCTTGCTTGATTTCTATTGCTATAGTTAAACGATAGCTGCTTAACTGCTATATACCCACATAGCGCTGGGCATTTATAACGTTTATTGGCCTGCGCGAAGCTCAGCAACCGTTGCTGTAATAGAAATTGAGCGTCCATCGCGGCTAAGCTCAATGTCAAGTTCGGTACCGGGCTCGGTTTCCGCAATCATATCCAAAGTTTTAGACGCGCTCTCTAAACGTACGCCGTCTATGGCTACGATAATGTCGCCAGGGCGAATACCCGCAATGTCAGCAGGGCTTCCTTTAGCTACCGCTGAAACGTCTATACCGGGTCGATTACGGTTCTCTCCGCCAACAAAGCCAAGTTGACCCCGGACAACTCGCCCATTGCTGATAATTTCATCCATGACGCGTTTAGCTAGCTCATAGGGTACAGCAAAGTTAATTCCGTCCACATTGCGAGCGCGATTGTTTGAGTCTAGCACCTGAAAATTGGCGTTAGTGATACCCAGCAAAATGCCATTGCTATCTACCAGTGCGCCACCAGAATTACCTTGGTTCAAAACAGCATCGGTTTGAATGAAATCAACATAATTAGAAAGACCGTTTCGCCCAGCTCTGCTTACTATGCCTTGAGTAATGGTTTGGCCCAAGTCGAAGGGGTTGCCTATGGCCATCACTACATCACCCACATGGGTGTCAGGTTCTGATACCTGAGGAATAATATGCAGGTTATCAGCAGTGACTTTTAATACGGCAAGGTCTGTGAGCGGGTCGGTACCCACAATTTGCGCCTCTAAAATGCGCCCATCTTGCACCGCTACGTAAATGCTGTCGGCATTAGCGACAACGTGGTGACAGGTAAGCAGGTAGCCGTTTTCTGTCATGATAACACCAGAACCTAGGTTGGTGCGTCCACGAGATTGATTTCTGAACAGCCCTGAACCGTTTTCAATACTGACGCTATAAATGTTTACCACTGCGGGTGCAGAGCGGCTTAATGCGGCAAAGTAGCTTTCGCGGCTAGCGCTTACAGATGGGGAGTTAAATAACCCTTGAGCAAGGCCGTTGCCTTGGCGTAATTCGGGTAAAAAAACTAACAGTAGAGCAGCAACAGCTACGCCAAGAAATACAGATTTTAGAAAGAAGTTTATTATTGAGCGGCCAGTCACAAGTCACACTTTTTGTTGTCTGTCGCACTTACTTCATCTGTGCCATTAAGTCAGCACCATCTCACAATCTCAAAGCGCAACATTCTAAAATTATCATGTTACGGTAGAGGATATCACTTTATTTAATAAACTACCGTAATGAAACGCAAATTTTGTGCAATTCGATTTGTACAAGCATGCACTGTTTTCAAGCGTTATCATTAAAAAAACAAAAACGGCGCAATTAAAGCGCCGTTTTTATGCTAACCCTCTGCTCAGACAACAACGTATCTAACAGGGACGTAATCGAAGCATTAAAATGCTACTGTCTAATTACCAGATAAAGCGTAGAGCTACCGCGTTTTACATTAAGCGCCATAACGCCTTTTGCTTCTTCCAATGCATTTCTGAACTCAGCAACAGTAGACGTGCGTACTCGGTTAACACCAATAATAACGTCATCAGATTGAAGACCAATTCTGGCTGCTGGCGCACCACGCTCAATATCAGAGACCACTACACCAGCATTGCCAGCATCGTCAGTGCCGTTTGACAGCGTTGCACCTTCAAGGGCTGGGTGGATTTGAGCAGCGGTTACCGTGGTATCTGTAGCATCGTCTAATACAACGTCTACATTCATTTTCTTACCTTTGCGCATAACCGTGAGCTCAACTTCAGCGCCCGCACCCATACTCGCAATTTTTGCTCGCAGTTCTTGGAAGCTATGAAGTTTACGACCGTTAATCGCAGTTATAATATCACCAGCTTGCAAACCACCTTTCTCGGCAGCTGAGTCAGGCTGCACTTCACTTACAAAGGCACCAATATTCACGTCAGCATTCATAGCTTCGGCTAGACCTGCGTCAATATCGCTACCTAAAATACCTAATAGGCCACGGCGTACTTCACCAAACTCTGCAATTTGATCAATTAAGCTTTTCATCATATTGGCTGGGATGGCAAAACCAATGCCGACGTTTCCGCCATTTGGACCAAAAATAGCGGTATTTATACCAACCAGTTCACCGTGAAGGTTAACAAGCGCACCACCTGAGTTACCGCGATTAATTGCGGCGTCCGTTTGAATAAAGTCTTCGTAGCCGCCAATGTTCAAGCCAGAGCGCCCTAGTGCGCTAACAATACCAGAGGTAACCGTTTGAGAAAGGCCGAATGGATTACCAATAGCTACCACAAAGTCACCGACACGCAACGCATCAGAATCTGCTAGCGGTAACGCCTTTAAATCATCAGGCTCAATTTTAAGTAGCGCGATATCGCTTTGCTCATCAGAGCCTAGCTTTTTCGCCTTAAACTCGCGACCGTCAGTTAATTTAACAGTGATTTCGTCTGCATTATCGACGACATGATTATTGGTAACAACATAACCTTTATCGGCATCTATGATGACACCCGAACCAAGGCCTCTGAAAGGGCGTTCTTGAACCTGCTCTTGCGGGGCTCCGAAGAAGTAGCGAAACATCTCGGGTACGCGCTGCGTAGAAGTTTGTGTTCCCTCTACCGCAATGCTGACTACCGCAGGGGTAGCTTCTTCTAGCATAGGGGCTAAAGAGGGAACTTCATCTTTTTTATCAGAAAAGAACGGCAACGCCGCCTGTGTGCTAGCAGTAAAGCCCAATGAACTTACAACAACGGCAGACGCCAATAGACAATGGCGGAAAGACATTTTCATGTTCGCTTACACTCCTTCATGTTATATGCGACATAGCATGGTTTCACTAAAAGAGTCCGAGGTCGTGATAAAGTTCCCGATGTTACTGTTTTTCTGCGGTGTTCTTATCAGATCCGCCGACGAACAGCCCAGAACCTGAGTTGGCGAAGTCTCTTGGCTGTGTGTCAGATACTCGCTTTACTCTCGATTTGTCAGACCCTTTTAGGTTGTTACGTAAATAGGTGGTTGCTTGTTCCCCATAAAAAGGAACTTTGCTGTCATCATCGCTGCCTTGCTCCAGCAGCAATTCGTACTCTTCAATTTGTTGCTTTAAGGTTTCACACTGGCTTTCAATGCTCTCTAAGCTTTGACGAGTTTGATGAATGTGGTGTTGCGCCTGCTGTGCAAGGATTTCTTTAACTTGCTTCTCGGTCTGCGCAGTATTGCCTGAGCCCTGCTTCTGTTGAAAAAAGCGACCTGCAAAAAAGCCAATAATTAACCCAACTACTAACAAAGCAAGAGATACTAACAATTCCATTATATTCTCCGAATCAATCTACATCTTACAGCCGACCTCTAATTCTACGATCTAAAAGCTGCTTTCGACCATATGCTGAATATAGCAAGGTCAAACCCGAAACGCGCATACATAGTTTCATTTATTCAGTATATGTCGAATTTCAATGTGAGATTCTACCGTGATTTCCATTAAAATTAAGGTCATAATTGAGAAATTCAAGCAGGTCGGTGCAGCAAGCGCCACTATTGACTTTTGAACGGAGTGGTTTCGGCGATGACGCCATGGGAAAAATATCAACTAGATCTTCAGTCGTCTGACTTTCATTACGACGCGGCACAAGAAAATGCAGTAAAAGAACTTCAACGTTTGTTTGATGAACTTACTCAGCCTGAAAAGAAAACGACGTGGCGGGTGAAGTTGAAAGCAGCGTTTGGAAAAGGTCATGCAAAGCCCGGTATTCAGGGCATTTACTTTTATGGTGGAGTAGGGCGTGGCAAAACCTATTTAGTAGATACCTTCTACGAATGTTTGCCGTTCGAAAAGAAAATGCGCGTGCATTTTCACCGCTTTATGTACCGTGTGCACGATGAACTAAAGCAGCTTGAAAACGCGCAAGACCCGCTAAAGCTAGTGGCCGCAAAACTAGCAAAAGAAGCGCGGGTAATATGCTTTGACGAGTTTTTTGTGTCTGATATAACCGATGCAATGATTTTAGGCACGTTAATGGAAGAGTTATTTGGTCACGGTATTGTGCTGGTGGCGACTTCCAACATAGTACCTGACGATTTATATAAAAACGGATTGCAGCGTGCGCGGTTCTTGCCAGCCATCGACTTACTCAATCAGAATACCCGCGTGGTAAATGTTGATAGCGGTATTGATTATCGTCTTAGAACGCTAGAACAAGCCGAAATTTATCACTATCCACTTGATGACGAAGCCACGGAAAACTTGCATGGCTACTTTTCTCAATTAGCGCCAGAAGAAGGCTCTACAGGCGAAGAGATTGAGGTGAACAATCGCAAAATACCGACGCTTAGAAATGCTGACGGGGTATTGATGATTGATTTTAAAGCCCTGTGTGGTGGGCCCCGAAGCCAGAGCGACTACATTGAGTTAAGCCGTTGTTATCACTCAGTGCTTTTAGCCAACGTTAAGGAAATGGGACAGCATAATGACGATGTGGCGCGCCGTTTTATTGCCATGGTGGATGAGTTTTACGAGCGAAATGTAAAGCTGATCATATCTGCAGAAGTCGCGCTGGAAAGCTTGTACACCGAGGGACTACTTAATTTTGAGTTCAGACGCTGTCTTAGCCGCTTAAAGGAAATGCAGTCTCACGACTACCTAGCAACTGAACACTTACCGTAAGCATAAATATGGGGTCAGTGTACATTTTGACCTCATTGAAAATGTGAAAGCTACTAACCTACACCCTTTCTAGGGGCGTTCACATTGGTATTACACGAAAATTAAGGTAGAATTTCGCCCAAATTTTTTGTGTCGCTTAGCCTACCGTTATTTTGGGCAGTGCTTCGCTTGGCAATTTCTAGCACCGTCGCGTTCGACCATTTATTGAAACGTCGAGTTCGGCAATGCTACCAAGTAAGGCAGAGCGATGCGCCTGATGAACGGTCAGGCAACAGGTAGCCCGATAAAACCCAACGCAGCATTTCAAATTGCGAGAAAGAGAATTTTAAGATGGGAAGAGCATTCGAAGTTCGTAAAGCCGCCATGGCAAAAACTGCCGGCGCAAAAACTAAGGTTTATTCTAAGTACGGTAAAGAAATTTACGTGTGCGCAAAAAATGGTGGTGCCGATCCAGACACTAACCTTTCACTTCGCCGCCTAATGGAAAAAGCGAAGAAAGACCAAGTACCAAGCCATGTTATCGAAAAAGCCATTGATAAAGCGGCAGGTGGTGCTGGTGAAGATTTTCAGCCCATGCGTTACGAAGGCTTTGGCCCGGGTAACTGCATGGTAATTGTTGACTGCTTGTCTGACAATGCAAACCGAACCATTACCGAAGTACGTAACTGCTTTACTAAAACCAACGCGAAACTTGGTGCACAGGGTGCGGTATCGCATATGTTCGATCACCAAGCGGTATTCCAGTTTGAAGGTGACGACGAAGACGCTATCCTAGAAGTGCTAATGGAAGCCGACGTAGACGTAACTGACGTTGAAGTTGAGGACGGTAAAGTAACAGTTTATGCGCCGCACACTGAATTCTATCAAGTAAAAACAGCATTAACTGAAGCCTACCCAGACATTAGCTTCATTGCAGAAGAAATGAGCTGGATGCCTCAGACTGAAACTGAGATTAGCGAAGAAGACATGCCTATGTTTGAAAAATTCATGGACATGCTTAACGACTGTGACGACGTCCAAGACGTTTACCACAACGCGATTACGCCTAACTAAACTAAGAAATATCTCGTTTTTAATCTGTAAGCCCCTCAATAGGGGGGCTTTTTGTTGAGAATTAAAGGTTATCTGACTTTTGCTCTTACCTAGCTAAGCGCTCAAGTAGGTCATCCCAACGTAAGGGACGAGATAAGAAATACCCCTGTGCCCAGTCACAGCCATGCCTTTTCAGGTAGTTTAACTGCTCTTCAGTTTCAACGCCTTCCGCGATAACCCGCAAACCGTAAAGCTCTGCAAGGTTTTGTATGATTAACACCATTTTGCTTCGAGGCTCTTTTTCAGAAAATAAATCACCCACAAAAGAGCGGTCGATCTTTAGGCAGTGGGCGGGATAGTGAATGAGTTGGCTAAATGCAGTATAACCCGTTCCAAAATCGTCTAGAGCTAAGGAAACCCCCAGCTCATGTAATGCATTAAGTGTTTCTAAACAGGCCTTATTTCCAGCAACCAATGCAGTTTCAGTTACTTCTAATTCTACGCTGCCAGGGTTTACCTTGTGTGTTTCAAGTAAACGTTTAACTAGCGGTGGAAAATTTTCGTTGCTTAACTCTATGCCAGATATATTGATGCACATCTTTCCTGCGAAATTATGTTGCTTTTGCAATACTACGAGGCTTTGCAAAGCGTGATCTATTACCCATAAATCAATCTCTTTTACAAGTCCTGTTGATTCCGCAACTGGAATAAATTGATCGGGACCTATACCTCGAAGTTCAGGGGCTTTGCATCGAAGCAGCGCCTCAATGGCAACAATATCGTCGTTATCACAATCGAAAATAGGCATGAATGCCAGAGCGAATTGGTCGTTTTCCAACGACGCCCTTAGTACGTTTTCTATCTTTTGGTGCTGCTTTATTGTTTCGGCAATTTCTTTGGTAAAAAATCTAAAACAATTTCGACCATTTTGTTTCGCGTCATACATAGCTGTATCTGCGTAATGAAGTAGTTCAGCGGGCTCAACTGCGTCATCGGGAAACATCGCAATACCAATACTGGCGTAAGTTAGGTGAGTAATACCGTCTACCTCGAAGCCACCATCAAAAATGTTTAAAATGCGTGCTGCCATTGAACCGGCATCAACCGTATCTTTAATATTTGGTAGCAGTACCACGAATTCATCACCCGCAAGTCTGGCAATACTTTCCTCTTGAGGTTTGAGCACTTGGTCTGATGGACGGATTTCACTCCATAATTGTTCACTAAACTTGAGCAAGAGTTTGTCACCCATTTCATGACCATACTGATCGTTAACTTGTTTGAAGTTATCTAAGTCGATATAGAGCAGTCCCACCTTTTGTTTATTTTTGCGCGCTCTATCGATAACTCTTTGTAGATTTGTTTTAAAGTTCCATCGATTAGGAAGGCCGGTTAAGGTGTCGTAAAACGCCATTTTCCTGATGTCATCATCGTGCAGTTTTATAATCGTCTCGTAAGACTGCTCTTCAGAACGCAGGGCGGCAAGACATATTAGATTTAGTGCCAACGTAGTTAGAATAAAACGTATGGCTTCAACAAGCGTGTAACTTGTCATTAATAAGCTTGAGAGCGGCGTAAACAAAAGAAGAATACTGGTGATGCTAAAAATACAGAATACGACTACGGCAGGCCAAAACCGATTAATAAATAAGTTAATTGCCGCAATAGGATATATCCACAACATGCCCGTATTGTCTTTTCCACCTGTAATAAGCAGGCTCATGGATAAAACAAACAATATGCCGCTCAATACTGTTGCTGCTTTCTCTACATTTCCTGTGCGCTTTAAAAAATAGAGGTTTACCAAGCCGACTAGTGCACTGCTTAGTAAGATGGTTCCAAGCAAAAAGGCGCGGTTATATAAGCTTAGGCCACCTAGAGCGAATAAAAAAATCACGCCAATAACGGTTAAAATCTGACAGAGCGCAAACCGACGTCGGTGACGAACCTGCACTATCTCTCGTTGTCCTTTGGTAGTTTCGTGTGTTTGGCTCATATCAATGTAAAACTATTAATCACCGTATGGAGTGGTAGGAGGGGTTGGTATTAACCACATAAATGCGTTCAATAAAATCTCAATAGTAGGTCAATTAGTTGGCCTTAACAATTTGCCTTTAGTTGATAAGAGTAGCGAAAAGTACTGGAAATGCTTATTACCAAAAATAATTTGAAACTGATTCGTCTTTTATCGGGCTTATCATTGAAAAGCTGAATCGATACCATACGCACAACTTTTGATTTGATCCCGACTATGTATTGAGGAGTTAGCAGTGTCTCATCCTATTATTGAAGATTTAAATAAACGCTATACCGTAAAGCAATATGATGCCAACAAGCGTATTTCCGCCGACAAGCTAGCGACAATACTCGAAGCACTGAGATTATCAGCGTCTTCAATTAATTCGCAGCCCTGGAAGTTCGTCGTTGTAGAGAGTAACGAAGCCAAACAGCGCCTACATGATAGCTTTGCCAACAAACATCAGTTTAATCAGCATCATGCAAAAGAAGCCTCACATACTATTCTCTTCGCATACGATCCTAAGTTCACGAAAGACAAGTTTGTGAAGCGCGTCGATGCGGAAGTATCTTCAGGTCATTTACCAGAAGACATGCGAGAAAACTTCATGGGCGCTTACGCATTTGCCGAAGCGAACACCGATGAGAATGGCAACAACGGGGCGTGGACTAAAGCCCAAGTTTACTTGGCATTAGGTAATGTATTACATACTCTGGCGCGGTTAGGGATCGCTTCCACACCTATGGAGGGTGTTGACTCTGAATTACTTGGTGAGTTGTTCAAAGGTGAGTTGGATGGTCACGTTTGCGAAGTTGCACTTGCCATGGGCTACCCTGATACTGAGAAAGATTGGAATCACGGCCTTCCCAAAGCACGCTTGGCGAAAGAAGAGGTGATTGCAATCGTGTAACTTGTATTAGCAAAGTGGCGTTTAAGTAAATGTAATTCACTCGTACATACGAAAAATGCGGATTGTCAAAAGAGCCCTTAAATTGGGCTCTTTTTAATATAGCAATTGAGTTTGTTTTTTTAGCCCCCACTTCTTAACGCTGAAAAGCTTCAATTGCTCATTCTAATAGTGAACTGAACTCTGGTGAATATAGCCTTTAACCGCTTATACCCCTCTTCATTTGCGCCTTTCCTCATGGCGTGGGTATTGTCGTATCTGGTCGTTAGTACTGGGTTTCAGCCACTTGATGTAGCGAGTAATGCTGAGGTAACGTCGCAATCACCGTTTGCCAAGTTTGTTCACAACTCGCAAAGCTACTCTTTACGGTTTAACGCCAGCAAGCTGACGGACGATAGCAGTGAGCAGCCTACCGATGCCGACCTTTTAGGGTTAATACCTGTTGCGTTGCGCTTGGCTTACACCGGCCTTTTCACTGTCCATACGCCTTTAGTAGCCCTTCCTTTTAATGCACAAAAGTGGGTTAAACCAAGCCCTCGCGCACCGCCTTATATCCTGATTTAACAACTCATATGTGTCAACGTGGGAGCACACCTGTTGTGTTCTCAATTATGGCGACTTTAAAAACATTATTATTCAGGATTTCAAAATGGCACGATTTTCATTTCGTGGCTTTGTGTATGTGCTCTTCGTTTTACTTGGTTTACTGAGCGCTGCGCCCAACATATTGCCACAATCAATTAAACAGCAGTTACCTACGTGGTATACCACTTCCACGCTATCGCTAGGCTTAGATTTGCAAGGTGGTTCGCACCTGCTATTAGCCGCAGACACCAACGCCTTATTTGAAAAGCAGCTCAACAGCTTTTCGAGTGACTTGTTTAGCGAATTGCGCAGTCAAAATGTACGCTATACGAAAACGTCTCATTCACTTGCACATAAAGCGGCAAGTGATAGGCGTTCTGGAAGTGTCGTTTTTACATTGCGTAGTGCAGATGATGCGAGAAAGGTAAAAGACACCGCATATCAAATTTCCGCTCAGCCAAATGGTTCAAGCGCGCTAGATGTTACGATAAAGCAAAGCACCGTTACCCTTACGCTTAACGAGCTATATACCGAACAACTGGTTAAAGACACGTTAAGCCGAAGTGTTGAAGTAGTTCGAAAGCGTTTGAACGAAACGGGGCTTACTGAGCCTAGCGTTACGCTACAAGGTAAAGGCGCCATTTTAGTTCAGATGCCGGGTATGTCTGACCCTACCCAAGTTAAAAAATTATTGGGCACTACCGCACAAATGACCTTTCACTGGGCCGCGAACAGCCAGTCTGAGCAGGTAATGAATAAGCAAGATGCGGCGGGTAATACTTATCGCTTAGATCAAAAAGTGGCGCTAGAAGGTGAACATATTACTGATGCGGCAGGTGTCTTAAGTAGTGAAAATGGCCAGCCAGTAGTGACGTTCCGGTTAGACAGTGCCGGTGCTAAGCAGTTTGCCACTATGACCCGTGACAACATCGGTCGCGTGCTTGCCATTGTACTTGACGATAAAGTGGTGACCGCCCCCGTTATAAATAGTGTGATCCCAGGTGGTCGTGGTGAAATAACCGGTAAATTTACGTTGCCCGAGGCGGGTAATACCGCATTAATGCTTCGCACGGGTGCGTTACCTGTGCCACTTACCATTATTGAAGAGCGTACGGTGGGGCCAGATTTAGGTAGCGACGCTATTCAAACCGGAGTGGAAAGCGGCATAGCAGGTGCGTTACTAGTATTGGCATTTATGGTGGCGATTTACGGCAGGTGGGGGGCTATTGCAAGCTTTGCTCTGTGTATCAACATGGCCTTGGTGTTTGGCGCATTAACCCTGTTTGGCGCAACACTGACGTTGCCGGGCATTGCAGGTTTGATCCTAACCATGGGCATGGCCGTAGACGCGAACATTTTGATTAATGAACGTATTCGTGAAGAAAGTAAAAAAGGCCGTCCGGCAGCCAGTGCAATAGAAGTGGGTTTTGGTAAAGCGTTCGCGACTATTGTGGATTCAAACTTCACCACATTAATAGCGGTAAGCTTGTTGTTTATGTTTGGTAGCGGCCCTATTAAGGGGTTTGCCATGACTATTGCCCTTGGTCTGGTATCCTCGGTATTTACTGCTGTTGCCTTAACTAAAATGTTAATGCTACAAGTGGTTACGTCGAAGCAAAAGAACACGCAAGATCGCGCGCAGCAGCGCGTTCCTTTGCGCTTTTCATCACCGCTATTGCGGTTAAGCGATACCCTTAGCGGTATTAATTTTCTGGCAAAACGTAAAATTGCAATTGCGGTTTCGGTATTGCTAACCGTGCTTTCAATCGGCTTGTTTGCTAAGCCTGGCTTACATTATGGCGTCGACTTTACCGGTGGCACTATGATTGAGTTGACTGCACCAACCCTTACTACTGATGAGCTAAGAAATGTGATTGAAAGTAATGGCTTTGATCAGATAGCGATTCAAGAATATGGCAGTGAACATCACTATTTATTGCGAGCACCTGTTCTAGATAGCAGTGGCGAGCTTGAAAATAGCAACGCAAAGCAGACTGACGCACTAAAGCGTGCGATTTCCCAAGCCGACAGTGAAGTCAGTTTTGATAAAATTGATATGGTTGGACCCAAGGTTAGCGGAGGCTTCGCCGAGCTATCCATTCTGGCATTGCTTATCGCAGGTGGCGGCATGTTGGTGTATCTGTGGGCACGCTTTGAAGCGCATTTTGCGACCGCGGCATTGCTTACAGTAATACTCGATTTAACCAAAACCATAGGCTTTTTCGCGCTAACGGGCATTGAATTTAACTTAACGGCTGTCGCAGCACTGTTGGCGCTCATTGGTTACTCTATAAACGATAAGGTAGTGGTGCTTGACCGCATCCGTGAATTATTGCGTTTAGATCCAAATAAGCCATTGGCAGATACCATTAATGAGGCCGTGAACAGCACATTAAGCCGCACGGTATTCACTTCCTTTACCACGCTGTTGGCGTTGCTACCGATGGCTGTTTTTGGCGGTGATGCAGTAGAAAGTTTTGCAGTCCCTATGGTTTTTGCTGTCGTGATTGGCACGTCATCGACTTTGTTTATCACCTCTACGCTGCTGTATCTATTGGGAAGCAGAAGAGAAAAACAAGGTAAAGCGCAGTTAAAGCCTACGGCCGAGGAAATTAAGGCTTCGTTGTCGCACATTCCTTAAGCGACACAAGTTCCTTAACCCCAATTCCTTAGCGGGCCTTTGCACCTCAATACATTGGTGCAAAAACGCGGTAAGGTAGCAGTATTAACAGGAATCCTTGATGCGTGCACGCATAACCTTATATTTTACGTGTGAGCATCAAGGGCAATAAGGAACGTATAATGTTTGCAGTCGATCACATTATTTTACTTAGTGCAGTGCTTGCCATTTTGGGCGTGCTGGCCAGTAAATTGTCCCCGCGCTTTGGTGTACCTGTTTTAGTTTTATTTCTTGGTGTAGGCATGTTGGCTGGAGAAGATGGTATCGGCCGAATCTTCTTCGATAATGCTGATGCTGCGCACGCTATTGGCACATTTGCTCTTATTCTCATCCTATTTGATGGCGGTCTGCAAACGTCAAAAAAGTCCATAGTTCAGGCGTGGAAGCCCGCCGCGTTACTCGCCACCTTTGGCGTAATCGGTACAGCAGTGGTCACCGGTATCGCTGCTATGGTTATTCTCGATTTACCGCTTTATAAGGGCTTATTGCTTGGTGCTATTGTAGGGTCGACAGACGCCGCTGCAGTGTTTTCTGTTCTGCGCAATGCTGGTATACGCATTCCCGCTAAAATAAAGTCCACACTGGAGCTGGAAAGTGCGTCGAATGATCCAATGGCCATATTCCTGACCATTGGCCTAATAACCCTTATTCAAGACAGCTCTACCAAGCCCGTAGACTTGCTCTCACTCTTTGCCAGCCAAATGGGAGTGGGCGCGATAGTGGGCCTTGCCATTGGCGGTATTGCAGTATGGCTTTTCAGACGTGTTACCTTAATGGCCATTGGCTTGTACCCCGTATTCGTGATGTTGTTTGGTGTATTGTCTTTTGGCCTTGCTGCGAATCTAAATGGCAGTGGTTTCCTCGCTACTTTCATTACCGGCGTGATAGTGGGTAACAGTCGATTCGCTTATCAGCGCAATACCTTTGTGTTTCTCGATGGGCTGGCCTGGCTAGGGCAAATTGCCATGTTCGTTATCTTAGGTTTGTTAGTTACGCCTACCGAGCTCTTTGTTAATTGGAAAGAAGGCTTACTCATTGCCTTTGTGCTTATTTTTATTGCCCGTCCACTGGTGGTGATGCCTATTTTGTTGCTTTCGAAGTTCTCATTCAAAGCGTCGTTGCTTATCTCGTGGGTGGGATTACGCGGCTCGGTGCCAATAATACTTGCTATATTTCCGCTAATATTTGGCATGCCATACGCCGAGCTTATTTTCAATGTGGTGTTCTTTATTGTGCTTATTTCCGCGTTGTTGCAAGGTTCCACCTTACCCTATGCGGCGCGTAAGTTAGGTTTAGTGTTGGACGATGAAGTAAAGGAATCAAGCACGCTGGAAATTGTAAAAGTCGCTAAGAGCAAGCGCGAGCTTATAGAAATAGAAGTATCGAAGTTATCGCCGGCGCTACATAAAACCATTGGTGAATTAGCCCTTCCCGATAATACGGTAGTGGCGATGATTGCTCGTGGTGAAGAAACCCTTATACCCAAAGGAAGTACCAAAATAGAAATGGGCGATCAAATTTTCATTATCACCAAACTGCTCGATAAAAGCGCAGTTGAGCACTGCTTTTACAGCGAGCAGGAATAGGGTGCTATTGTAGGGCACTTCATGTAGAATGCGCCGCGGAGTTGGCCAGGCAATCGCCGCTTTCGTAAGAAAGGGGAGGAAAGTCCGGGCTCCAAAGGGCAGGGTGCCAGATAACGTCTGGGCGGCGTGAGCCGACGACAAGTGCAGCAGAGAGAAGACCGCCTAAGCATGTTTACATGCCGGTAAGGGTGAAAGGGTGCGGTAAGAGCGCACCGCACCTCTGGTAACAGAGTGTGGCAAGGTAAACTCCACCCGGAGCAAGACCAAATAGGATCCCTCAACGTGTGGCCCGCATGGGGATCGGGTAGGTTGCTTGAATCAGTGAGCGATTGCTGATCTAGAGGAATGGTTGCCCACGACAGAACCCGGCTTACGGCTAACTCCACTCTTTTAAGCACTAACGTTTATTGGGTATTAAACGTTAGTGCCATCCCATCTAGTTAACTTGTAGAGTGCCACCTTTGGTGATGACCTTATGAGAAATAAAAGGCACAGAAAGCGGTTTTCCTTCAAACTCTACGAAGCCTTCATTAGCTTTTTTAATCTTGAATGTTTTACCTTCATAGTAGTCGCTATTCAGGTTTATTTTAACGCTTGAAAATGTGGGCGTGAACACAGCATAGTCCATCACCGCAGGGCTAATAGGGTAAATACCCATCATGCTAAAGACTAACCAGGCGGACAAGGTCCCCGTGTCGTCATTTCCTGGGATCCCTCCCGGAGCGGTACTAAAGTGCGTTGAAATTAAATTCCGTACGCGCTCACCTGTTTTTGCTTCTTTCCCCGGGATAAAGTTGTACAAAAACGGATAAGTAATATCCGGTTCGTTCGCCATATCAAAGTTGTCCGTATCAAACGTTGCGTTCAATGCGTTGTAAAACTCTTTTTCTCCGCCTAGGCGCTTAATCAGTCCGGGTGTGTCAAAAGGGACATAAAAGCGATAATTCCAAGCATTTCCTTCGATATACCCTGGGGCAGGCTCAAAATTCTTGCCAAGTTCTGGATCGTAAGGTGTAAGCCATTTTCCGTTTCGGCTCTTAGGGCGTAACATCCCCGTTTCCTCATCGAAAAGCGTATGATATTGCATCGCTCGTTGCAGATAACGCTCATGATCATCAAGCTTTCCTAAAGACTTAGCAAGTTGTGCAAGACTGTAGTCCGCAAGGTAATACTCTAAGCTTGTCGATACGCTACCATCAAACGGCCCTTCGTCGTCGTACGGAACATAGCCTAACCTGAGATAGTCATTGTTCTCGGGCCTTAAAAGGTTGTCAGTTTTCTGATCTGCAGAGCGCACCATTGCTTTGTAAGCGGCTTCAATATCGTAATTTTGTATACCGCGTAAATACGTATCAGCGATCATTGGCGTAGCAGGGTCGCCAACCATCACTTGTGTTTCCATTCCATAGAGTTCCCACTTCGGAAGCCAGCCGCTTTCCTTTGACATGGCAATAGCACTTTTCACGATATCTTCTTGCAACTCCGGATACAGTAAACTGAGGAGGGGGTGCACGTTACGATTAGTATCCCAAAGAGAGTAAACGGTATAGCGATTCTCAGACGTATTGCCAACCCCGTTTGTGCCGTTTAAAGGGTAATCCCCGTTTACATCTTGAAAAATACTGGGGTGAATCAGGGTGTGATAGAGCGCACTGTAGAATTTTACTTTATCGTCTTGCTTGCCCTCTACTTCAACCCGATCTAAGTAACGGTCCCACGCTTTGATATTAGACGAATACGTATTTTCGAAATCGAAACTTGGCTGTTCTGCTTGTAAGTTTGCTCGTGCATTTTCAATGCTTACAAATGAAATTCCAATTTTCACCAGCACCTGCTCGTCTTCTGTCGTATCAAAGTCGAACCATGCACCCACATCGTCTCCGGCCATTGGCGCGGAATAATTTACGTAGGGTTTTACTGTATCGTTATATCCAACCCAATCGGCTTCAACGTTTTTGTAAGCTGGCATCTTTTTCCATACACCATGGCTTTTTGCCGGTTTGTTAAATTGGGCAACGAAATATACAGGGCGAACGTCCTCAGAGTGATAACAAAATGTACCTAATGTGCGCATACCCTCTATTTCAGTATCTGAAACTACGTTAATCATTCCTCCAGTTTCGTTTGTTAGTCCAAGTCCGAGGTTCATCAAAATGTGAGACTTCCCTTCAGGGAAAGTAAAGCGGCTCAAACCTGTTCGTAATGTACTTGTGACCTCGGCCTTAATTTTATACTTGTCTAAAAAAGCCTGATAATAGCCCGGCTTTGCTTGTTCATTTGAGTATGTAGAACCGTACTTTTCTGCTTCAAGAATAAGTTTGCCGGCAGTAGGCATAAGCAGTAACACGCCTGCTTCAGGGCAACCAACACCACTGAGATTTAGATGGCTGAAACCAGTTAAGTAGCCATTTTCATAAATGTAGCCGCGCGAGTTCCAGCTATCGTCCTTTTTCGTAGGGTTAGTATCACCACCAAAAGCAACGTTAAACGGAGACACTGAAGCTAAACCGTTGGGATATTGCGCCCCAGGGTGGGTTGCGCCAAAATTCGAGGTGCCAATAAATGGGTTGACGTACTTACTGTTTCCAGCAGAAACAGAAGTTATACAGAGTAATGTTGATAGTGCTAAAAATAAGCGTTTCATGGCTGTTTACTCATTGTGAATTCTAAAACTCCACCCGCCATAATATCGCGGTGAGAAAGTGTGAAACCCTCTAAAGGTTTGCCATTGAGGTTAACTGAAGCGACGTAAACGTGGTTGTCAGCTTGGTTAATCGTTCTAACAGAAAAGGTGTTCCCGTTCTCTAAATGAATATCCGCTGCGTCAACGGCTGGGCTGCCTAATATATACTCTCCGGCTACTGGGTCGACGGGGTAAAAGCCGAGTGCACTAAACAAATACCAAGCTGACATTTGCCCAGCATCTTCGTTTCCAGCCAGGCCATTTGGGTCATTACTGTATAAATCACGCATTATTTCTCTGACAATTTTTTGCGTCTTATGTGATTGTCCAACAAATTGATACAGATATGGAACATGGTGGCTAGGCTCATTCCCATGAACATACTGCCCTATGGTGCCGGATATCCACTCTGGGAAAGTCGAGGGATCTTGTTGAGTGTTGAACATGTCATCGAGTTTTGAAGAAAAAACACTTTTTCCTCCCATTTGCTCAATTAAGCCATTGATATCATGGGGAACAAAAAAGCTGTACTGCCATGCATTTGCTTCACAATAATCTTCAGGATGATATGCGTTTGGATCAAATGAGGGCCTAAATGAGCCCTCTTGGCTTTTCGCTCGCATAAAGTTGGTTTGTGCATCGAAGTGATGATGATAGTTTTTTGAGCGTGCTAAAAAGCGATTGTATATCTCCATGTTTCCCAGCGCTTGCGCAAGTTTGGCGATAGCCCAATCGTCATATGCATATTCAAGGGTAAGAGACACATTCCACGGTCCATATTCATAAGGAACATAGCCTAACCGTTGATATTCACCTACGCCAAAATCCGATTGAGTAGCACTATGCAATGCTGCAGCTAGAATTTTATCACCTGGAAGGCTGTCAGGATTTTTGAGAAAAGCGTCTACTAAAACAGGTACAGAGTGGTAACCCATCATCATGTCAGTTTCATTACCCTGAAATATCCATACAGGTAGTCTGCCGGCAATATCGTAATGCTCTAGCAGTGTTCTCATCATTTCCTGATTTTGCGTAGGTGAAACCAAAGTCTTCCAAGGATGCAATGCTCTGAAAGTGTCCCAAAGCGAAAAGAAGTCGTATCGGTAATCGCTCTCTGTAGTGTGAACATTTCCGTCCGGGCCCTTATACTGACCGTTTGCATCAGAATACACTCGGGGTGCTAACGCGGCATGATAGAGGGCGGTGTAGTATTGGGTTTTGGTGGTTTGCGATGCATCAATATCGACCTTCGTTAACTCTTGTCGCCAATGATTTTCTGCTTCGTGCTTCACGGTTTGAAATGTCTTTTTTACGCCTTCCTTTAGTAGGTTATTTTTCGCATTTTCCACACTCACAGAACTAAGGGAGGTGCGAGCCGTAATAACTCGCGTATTATCAAGAGAAAAGCTCCCTTCGAAAATTACACCCTCACCTTTTGCGGTGTTTACGCTAGATGTTGCGTTTTCGTGTCCCAGAACGTAGTGCGAAATAGGATGAGAAAACACAGTGTAAAAGTAAACCCGCTGGTCGGTAGCCCACCCAGAAGACATACGGTAACCTGCGACAGTATAGTCATCAATAACCGTTAGTTTTGTATCGACGGTCTTGTCCCAGTTTCTGCTATATCCCAAGTCTATTCTAACGATACCTTCAGTAGCTGATTCAGGGTAAGTGTAGCGTTGATAACCCGTTCGCAAACCTGCTGTCAGTTCTACCTGAATGCCATAGTCCTCAAGAAAGACTTGATAAAATCCTGGAGAAGCCTGTTCTTGCTCGTGACTAAAGTGGGAAACAATCGTTCCTTCTGATGGTCCTCCTTCTGTCGTCACTCGCGAATAAGGCTTAGTTAACGGCATAAACGAGATATCATAAAGGTCTCCCGCTCCTGTGCCAGACAAATGTGTATGACTGAACCCTGCAATGATGTTGTCTGGATAAAAATAACCAGATATCCAGTCCCATCCGCCTCGACCATTATCTGGACTTAACTGAACCATTCCATAAGGTATTGTGGCACCGGGAAATGTTTTACCTTTACCATCAGTTCCAATGAACGGGTCAACGTAGCTAAGCACATCTTCCTTAAGTGCGTCTTTTTGTGTTCTTTGGATATCACTTTGTTTACACGAAAAAAGAGTGACTACTAGCGCTAGTAATACAGTATATTTCATGAACTCGTCCTTTAAATAAAAAGCCGCACTCTCGGCTGTATGTCCGTGTTATGCGTTGTGTTTTAAAGTCCGTAACACTTCAAAGCAAGCGCCTAATGTGTGGTAGTCACATTTCGCTCCGGCCGCACTTTTCTCGTTGTTATAAGCATTGTTTTGTTGATCGAGTAATCTGTACCAAGCGCCGTACTTATGATCGACCATATGCTCCCAGCTGTAATTCCATAGAGTGTTGTAGCATTCCAGATAGCGCACTTCGTCAGTCACATGATAGAGCATGGCTGCCGCAGCAAAACTCTCTGCTTGTACCCAAAAGTACTTGTCGGTATCACACCAATTGCCATTGGGGGCAAAACCATATATCAAGCCGCCATTCTCATTGTCCCACGCGATGTCATATGCGCGATCAAACAGAGATTGAGCAACGTTCACCTGCCATGATTCAGGTCGGATACGGTGTAAAGTGAGTAGTAGCTTCGTCCATTCGGTTTGGTGACCCGGTTGGAATCCCCATGGACGATACAGGTTTTTAGGATCGTCTTTGTTGTATTCCCAGTCAGGTTGGAAATTCGGCGTGTAGTGTTCCCAAATCAGACCGTCGGTGAGGCCCGCTTGTCGTTGCGCGATGTTGCTGGCAATTTCTGATGCACGGTCTAAAAACAGCGCGTCTTTTGTTGCGTCATACGCCGCTAGCATTGCTTCACATAAGTGCATGTTTGAATTTTGGCCTCTATATTCACTTAATTCTCCACTTGGGCTAATTTCGTCAGCATATAAGCCATAGTCAGCTTGCCAAAAACGCTCTTCCAACAGGTTGTAAGTGCGAATTAAGGCTTTCTTATCTTTTACTATTTTCGCTTTAAAAAGAGCCGAGTAAGCGAGCAGCACGAATGCGTAGCCGTATGCTTGCTGCGTCATATCAAGTGGCTCGTGGTTATTAAGCGTCCAGGCATAGGTTTGAGATTCAGCTTGCCAATGGGTTTGCTCTAGATAGTCAAGACCATGTTGAGCAATGCGGCGATAGTCTTCGTTGTCAAAAACAAGCGAGGCAGTTGCATAATTAACAATAATACGTGTGCTGCTTACGAGCTGTTTAAAATGCGTATTGAAGAGTGAGCCATCATCCAAATAATTTTGGTGATAGCCCCCCGTTTCATCAATGACACGAGGCGTGTAAAAATCGAGAATTGTTTTACAGTGTGATAACAAAAAATCCTGATCAAAAAAGCGCATAGCACTACCTCTTTATATTTATATAAAAAATGTTGCACGACGTTATTAGCTAAGCGAAACGTCGACTGTTAGCTGCGTACCAAGCGATGTAAACGTACGCACATACGGGAACAAAATAGCTAAGTTGAACTGATGTCATATCTGCTACCATGCCTTGAATCATAGGTAATAAGGCACCACCCACAATAGCTTGGCATAAAAGTCCAGAGCCTCGGCTGGTAAGCTCTCCAAGACCTCGAATAGCCAGAGAAAAAATGGTAGGGAACATGATAGAGTTGAAAAAACCAACGGCTATCACAGACCACATAGCGATTAAACCTGACGTTTGAGTGGTAGTGATTAGCAGAATGATTGCCATTAAAGCGTTGCCGGTTAGAACATATGCTGGTTTTACCATTCTGGTTAATGCAGCGCCAACGAAACGTCCGATCATCGCGCCACCCCAGTAATACGACACCATAGTACTGGCATCTTGCTGGTTTAAACCCGCGATTCGGGGATCTGCAAAATAGTTAACTAAAAAACTGCCTATTGATACTTCAGCTCCGACATACAGAAATATCGCTACAGCGCCCAGAACTAATCCCTTTTGTGCCCATATACTTTGTTTATTGTCTGTTTCATCGTTTGATTCGTACGTGATCTCAGGGAGCTTTAAAAACTTAAATGCGACTGCCGTAGCAACCATTACCCCTGCAAGAATGAGGTAGGGAAGTTGTACCGATTTTGCATCAACCTCTGAAGATGAAACACTTGAAAAAATCAACGCAGCACCAAATAGCGGTGCAATTGTATGCCCAAGAGAATTTATCGCTTGCGCCAAATTCAACCGACTTGCTGCCGTTTTTTCGTGCCCTAAGACTGCGACGTAAGGGTTGGCAGAAACTTGCAACGTTGCTACACCAGCAGCGAGGATGAAAAGTCCTAGCAAGAATATGCCATAAACACCTATTTCTGCGGCGGGATAAAACAGTGCACAACCTGCTGCGATAGTGCATAAGCCGGTGATTATTCCTTTTAAGTAACCGATTTTTTCGAGTAATTTTCCTGCGAATGGAGATACAACGAAGTAGGCACCAAAAAAACAGAATTGAACCAGCATTGCTTGGGTGTAACTTAAATCAAAAGATGCTTTTAAGTGTGGAATTAAAATATCATTAAGCGCGGTGATGAAACCCCAAATAAAAAATAGGGTGGTCATTGAGGCAAATGCGAAGTGGCTTGCATTTCCCTGGCTGCTAACGCGCGTGTTTCCTGGAATAACGGCCATAGTAATTTCTCTCAATATTGCCCGGTCTACATGCAAGACCAGGCACTAATAGTTTAAAGGTTGTTATTTTTCTAACGACAATGAGTAGGGGAATGCTGCAATATCAATGGCACGTTCCTTATTAGGCGTTGTTCCCATTTCTAATGTTAGTTCGCCACCCTTGACCAATTGTTGATGGCTAATCCATGTTTTGTGGAGTGGCGTGCCATCAAGGGTTGCAGATTGAATATAGGGCGCATTATCTTGATTTCCCTTAGCGGTAACGCTAAATGATTTGCCGTCATTTAATGACAGCGTAACCTTGTCAAAAAGTGGGCTACCCATCACATATTGATTCGAACCCGGAGTCACAGGGTAGAAGCCTAGTGCGCTAAATACATACCATGCAGATGTCTGACCGTTGTCTTCATCACCGCAATATCCATCTGGTGTTGGCTTATAAAGCTTATTCATCACGTTTCGAACGTGATATTGGGTTTTCCAAGGGGCACCAGCGTAGTTATACAGATAAATCATATGCTGAATAGGCTGGTTTCCATGCGCGTAGTTGCCCATATTGACTATTTGCATTTCTCGTATTTCGTGAATGGTAAACCCGTAATAGGAATCATCAAAAACAGGGGGCATTTCGAAAACAGCATCGAGTTTGTCAACAAATGCTTCATTGCCTCCCATCAGGCTTTTTAATCCCTCGATGTCTTGAAAGACAGACCATGTATAGTGAAGCGCGTTACCCTCGGTGAATGCATCTCCCCACTTAAGCGGATTAAAATTCTGATCAAAGCTACCGTCTTCGTTCTTGCCTCTCATCCAGCCGGTTTCACTATCAAAGAGCTTTTTATAGTTGAATGCTTGCTCATAAAAGCGGGCAGCATCGTCATCTTTCCCAAGCGCTGTCGCCAACTTGTATAAATTAAAATCGGCAAATGCGTATTCTAGGCTGCGTGCTGCGCTTTCGTGTATACCTACATCATAGGGAACGTAGCCTAGCTTGTTATAATAATCCACGCCCTCACGCCCAACTGAGGTCAAGGGACGCCCTTCGTTGACATTTGCATTCTTAAGCACCGCTTCATATAGAGTATCTATATCAAATCCACGAATGCCCTTAAGGTAAGCATCTGAGATGTTAATGGCGGAGTTTGAACCAATCATAACGTTGCGATGGCCGGGACTCGCCCACTCAGGAAGCCAGCCAGACTCTTTGTAAGTATTGGCAAGGCCTTCCATTATTTGGGCATTTAAGTCGGGGTACATTAAAGTGAAAAATGGAAAAACCGCACGGAATGTGTCCCAAAAACCGTTATCAGTGAACATATAACCTGGCAAAACTTTACCATTGTATGGGCTGTAGTGAACGATGTTGTTGTTTTCATCATATTCGTAGAACTTTCTAGGGAAGAGCAAAACGCGATAAAGCGCAGAATAAAATGTGCGGACTTGTTCAAGATTTGTATCTTGAACTTGAATTCGAGAGAGTTCTTTTTGCCAAGAGGCATTCGCTTTTTCTTGCGTTTGCTCAAATGAATCCTTGCCGATTTCTCTTTTAAGGTTTAGTTCTGCTTGTTCAAGACTAATAAATGACGATGCTACCTTTACATTTATCTGCTCACCTTTTTGAGTGGAAAAGCCAATGATAGCACCCACATGCTCGCCTTCACTTTGCAGGCTATCGGGTTTGAGTTGCCATTCGTCATGCCATGTATGTGTTACGCTAAATGGGGTATCAAACTCAGCCACGAAATAGTTGTGAAAGTTGTCCGGTACGCCACCGTGATTGTTTCTTGCATAGCCGATTATTTTGCGCTCTTCGGGAATGATTTTTACCATTGAACCTTTGTTAAATGCGTCAAGCAAAATAAAAGCGTTGTCCGCGTCAGGAAATGTGAAACGAAATTGCGCTGCTCTTTCTGTAGGTGTCACTTCTGCTGTAACGTCGTAGTCGGCTAAATAGACGCTGTAGTGATCTGGCGATGCATGCTCTGCTTTATGTGAATACCACGAAGCACGGTCGTCTTCATTAAACTGTAATTCGCCCGTAATCGCCATGAAAGAAAAGGCACCGTAATCATTTAGCCAAGGGCTTGGCTGGTGCGTTTGTTTGATACCTCTAATTTTGTTGTCATCATACTTGTAGGTCCAGCCGTCCCCCATAGGTGCCGTCATCGGTGTCCAAAAGTTCATTGCCCACGGTGTGGCTATTGCGGGATAAGTGTTACCATTTGAGAGCGCAAAAGTAGAATCTGTGCCCATCAATGGATTGACGTATTGAACAAGGTCTTTTTCAACTAAGCTGAATTGTTCATTGGTTGTTTCCGGTAAGGGAGGGCTGCAGCCGAACAGGGTTGTAATCAACGGGGTTGCTATAACTACTTGTTTAAACATGAAATTGTGCCTTATTGAGTATTCATTTTAAGCGCAATGCTGTAAGACATATTTAGCGATTCGTTAAAAAATTGTAAGCAGTGTAATCGATTACAGTCTATCGGGCTACCCGTACGCAGAAAAAAATGAGGATATCTGTTAAAAAAACCTAATTGAACCGTTTTAAGTATCATATGATAACGTTTACATAAAAACTTGCCATTTCCTTTACATAGTGTGATCATTATCCAATAGTTATTTATACGATCTCCTTTATCGAAGAAAAATTAGTCTATGACGAATATTAAAAAGGTGAGTGAACTGGCCGGCGTCTCGACAGCAACGGTGTCTAGAACCCTGAAAATGCCCGATGTGGTTACAGAGCAGACGCGTGAAAAGGTAATGAAGGCAGTAAAGGCTGCTGGCTATCGGCCTAACTGGATGGCGACAAGTGTAAAAACAGGCAAGTCTAATTCCCTTGTTGTATTGGTCCCAAACCTAGTTAACCCTTTCTTCATGCGGATTATAGAAGGTATAGAACAGGCTGCTCAAGAGCACGGTTACTCGGTTTTGTTAGGTGACACTCAGGGTAAAGCAAGCCGTGAAAATGACTATGCAGGTATGGTTTTGTCAAACCGTGCAGATGGACTTATCCAACTTGATCATTCCTTTCCTTTCTCGGAGCAAGATGCAGAACTGGCTGAAAGCGTGCCGATGGTAAGCGTTTGCGAACGTATTGAGGGAAATAGAAAATTTCCCTACGTAGAGCTAGACAACTATGCTGCGGGACGTGCTCTAGCACATCACCTTGTTTCATACGGACATACAAAATTTGGTGTTATTGCGGGTCAGCGCACCAGCCAAATTCATCGTGACAGACTAGCGGGAATCAACGGGGTTTTGTCAGAAGAAGGTATCCCTTTATTAGAGCAAAATATAGTGGGCCAAAGTTATGCGATAGAAACAGGAATAGAGGGTGTACGCGAACTGTTGTCTAATGAGACCAAGCCGACCGCTATTTTTTGCTTGAATGATGATATAGCTATCGGTGCAATGCATGAGCTCAAGCGTCAGGGCTTCTCTATTCCTGACGACATTTCAGTTACAGGCTTTGACAATGTTAAGGTATCTGGCTATTTGGATCCGCCTCTTACAACCGTCGATCAACCCGCTTATGAAATGGGAAGACGTGCAGTTGAAATACTCATTAAAAAGATCCGTCAAGAGCCCCTGCGACGTTCACGTGAAATAATGCCTTTTCAATTATTAGAACGACAGAGCTCCGGGCCAGCTCGAAATTCTGCAGACGAAAGTGATATCTGAGTAGTTAGGTATCGCCAACGTTTACATCTTTAATTAATCTTTTTTACACAATCACTTTCGCAGTAACCTTTACGTTCCTCGGTTATTTTAAGTATAAGAAAATATTGAAAAAATATGTTTGTCTTTTTTTTGAACAAACCTTTTATGCGTAAAAAAAATGACTAAATTGTTAATGTTTGGTTGACATGGTTATTTTATCATCATAGTATCATTTCTGTAATCGATTACATTTGTTTCTATAGTAAGCGTTACATTTTAATATAATAATTAATCTCAAGGTATTGATTTAATTTGGGTTTACTTTTCACCCTTGCTTTTATTGTATACCTTTACATTAGATGGTGGAGAAAATCATGGCGACCAGGAACGCTCTGTATGATACCCCGTTAAGACGCGGTTTCGTTAAATCCTTACTTTGCCTATCGGTTTTAGGTGCTATAGGTTCAGTACACGCTCAAGACACACAACCAGAAGATGAAGAAATTACGGAAGTAATTGAAGTACGTGGCATACGTGCTTCCTCCGCGGAAAACCTGGCTATTAAACGATTGTCCAATGCAACCGTAGATGCCATAACTGCAGAAGACATTGGTAAATTTCCCGATAAAAACGTGGCTGACTCACTTCAGCGCGTTCCTGGGGTTGTCATTCAGCGCGATGGTGGCGAGGGTGCAACAGTAAGTATTCGCGGTTTATCGTCTGATCTTACTTTTACTCAGTTGAACGGTAATTTTATAGCATCTTCACCTGGCGAGCCTTCTCGTTCTTTTTCCTATGCATTGCTTCCATCTACGATGATTTCGCGCGTTGAAGTGTATAAGTCCTCAGAAGCGAGGCTTGATGAAGGTGGTATTGGCGGCACAGTAATCATGCATTCTCGTCGACCGTTAGAAATGGAAGCTAATTCGGGAATACTCAATATTGAATATACAAACGCCGATATTACTGACAAGTATGAGCCACAATTTAGCGGTATCTACTCTTGGAAAAATGACGACGAGGACTTAGGTTTCCTTGTTGGCTATACCAAGCAAGACCGTATCAACCGAGCTCAAAGTTCGAGAGTCAATATTCTCAACCAGAACTTTTACTATACAGAGATGGTTAATCAACAAACCATTGACGGTGGCGCACAAGGTTATGCGCCGCAAAGTATGGTGCAAGAGGTCCTTGAAGAGCAGCGTGAAAGAGAAGGCGTGCAGATAACAGCGCAATGGCGACCTACAGACCGCCTTGAATTAGGCATGAACTATTTCCGTTTTACGCTAGGTCAGGACTCTATTTTAAACCAGCTTGAATACCCAGAGTGGAATAACAACGACAATTTTTGGACAGATATCCGAGTTGACGCTGAAGCTGAATACGTTACAGGAATTGATTACGCCTCTGGTGCAGGCGGCACATTTATGCCATCTGCTATTCCGCGTATAAATGGTGAGTATACGATTGAAGAATCAACGTCAGATACCTTTGACTTTTTTGCTTCATACGAGGGGGACGTTTTTAATGTGAAAATGTCTGCCGGACATACCGAAGCAGAAGGTGGTCCGTCGGAAAAGTTTCGCGCTGCTTACTATTTAAATGAAGCATCAAGCTATTACGGGTGGGATTTGACGAATAAAGAAATGACCACTTATATGGACCCAAGTGCCATTGACAACTTGAAAGCGGGAATAGGTGGTGATGCCGATGTGGGGGCCACAGACTCTAGCTTTGTATCGGGCACGCAGGAAGAGACGTATGCCAGCATTGATGTCGATTATTATGTCGATTGGGGTGTAGTAGAAAAGCTGGTGTTTGGTGCGAAATACCGAGACGGTGAAATACATCGTGAAACACGTAACAGTTTCTACTTATCTCCAGATTTTGATATAGCGGGCGAAGAAGCCGCGGGTACTATCGATCTAGACGACGATTACTCACGCAATGGCGGAATTCCTAATATCACCGATGTGATATTGTCAGGATCTCTTGATAACTTGTCCGACGCGATTAACACCAACCTGTTCCCCGCAGTTGATTGGTACAAGTATCGAGACATCGTAAACGAGAACTTTGTTCACTACACACGCTTTGAAGATAATTATGTTTACGATGTAAACGAAAAGATTACAGCCGCGTACGTGCAAGCTGACTATAGCTATAAAGAAATCCGCGGTAACGTTGGGGTGCGCGTTGTACGCAATAAAACCATTTCTGGGTCTTCAGACAAAATTACCTACCGCTTGGACTGGACTGACGACGATGGTGCTGAACTTCCTATCGACCAGCAGCGCGTAGAAGACTTTGTATATATTGAGAAAGAAAATACCTACACCGAAGTGCTTCCGAGTTTGAACATCGTCTGGGAAATTAATGATAACTGGGTGTTGCGTGGTGCGGCAGCCAAAGTAATGGCACGACCTGGATACGATGAGCTAGGTCAGTTTCAAACGCTTACGTATACATCTAGCGAATACTCAGCTGACCGTTCAGGTGAACCTAACTTCGACGAGATAATCGACGGCGAAGGTTGGACTGGATCGGGTGGTAATAACAACTTGCAGCCTTTCTTGTCTACTCAGTTAGATATGTCGTTAGAATATTACTACGGTGAAGGCTCTGGTATGGGGCTCGCACTATTCAAGAAAGATGTTGATAACTTTGTTGTGCCGTTAATTATAGACATTACGCAAAGTGGGCCGGAGCGTCAATTTACCCTGCCAAATGCTAACGACAAAGTGATTACTGCAGGTGGTGATGATTTTACGGTAAGAGAATTCAGCACATCAGCAAACGGTACTGATGCAAGCTCGCAAGGAATGGAAGTCTTCATTCAGCATTTCTTTGACAATGGTTTCGGTGTGTATGCGAACTACACCTATAACGATACTAATCAAGCTAACGTAGAACTTGACGGTCAAAAAGTAGGTGAATCGCCGCTAACCGGTAGTTCAAAAAACCAAATGAACTTCTCAATCTTCTATGAAGACGATTTATTTAGCGTTCGTGCATCCTACAACCGCAGGGGTAAAACTGTGCAGGGTTACAACGCGAGTTGGGAGAAGAATTACTTTCAAGACCCTTATGCTCAGGTTGACTTGAACGCAAGTTATAACTTCTCTGAGAATCTTGTGTTTTCAGCTTCTGTAATCAATTTAACTAAATCTGACACCTACACCTATTTGGGAGATGACACCGATAAGCGATTTGTGCAAAACGCCTATGCGGGTCGCCGTTTTTACGCTGGTGCAACATACCGGTTTTAAAAAACAATCAGGTTAAGACAGAAAAGAATTGTAAAGGAAGAATCATGAAAACATTTACGAAAAAACCACTCCCTGCTTTTATTGCACTATCTTTAGCGAGTTTATATGGGTGCGGTGGTGGTGCTGACACGCCCGACCCTCAAGATGTACCCAAAGTGATTGAAACCACGTCGGCAGATATATCTG
Organism: Alteromonas sp. S015; assembly: GCF_036864485.1. Lineage (NCBI taxonomy): Bacteria > Pseudomonadati > Pseudomonadota > Gammaproteobacteria > Alteromonadales > Alteromonadaceae > Alteromonas > Alteromonas sp. S015. Next base: position 322,167 of record NZ_JAZETO010000002.1, read on the forward strand.
GCACAGTCGTCAAAGGAACCATCAGTAACGCAGTGATTTCAGTTGAGCAAATGAATGGTTCAGCTATTTCAATCGATGGTGGAGAGGTAAGAACAAACACTAACGGCAAAGCAGACTTCAGTGTGACAGGTGGAGAAGGTTTTGGTGTAAGTAGCATGTTTAAGATTACAGCTACAGCCGATAGTGATACTGCGATGATATGTGATGCGGCTAATTGCGCAGATATGACAATAGGCGAGAGTCTGTCAGGAGCACCGCTTACGGGCAGTGTGTTTACCACCATGAGCTACGTCGATGTGCCCTATGCGAATGATGCTGATGGAACATCAGACGCAACATTTCAGGCGAATGCACTTACGACGCTGGCTACAGCGCTAGTGGAACAAGACATCGCCGGCGATCGCAATGTATCTGTGCGGGAGCTATTTGAACTAGCGCTTTCCGACAATTCAGGTGTTTTACTAAAAGCGTTGGGGTCTAACCTAAGAGCGAATGTATTTAACACATCTCTTGTCAGTGCGGAGGCGTACGAAAATTTCGTTACCGGTGAACAGTGTAGCGAAGCGACAGATGAACAGGCGTCAATATGCACAGATGTTTTGGTGAGCACAGACGTAATTAAGCTATCGTTGCTAAACGCTGCATTTGCAAACATTGCGGCTGATGAAGATTTCACTACTCTGCCCGATACTATTTTAACGGCAATTGCCGCGGCAAGAGACGGCGATGAGACACAGCTTGCCCCCGTTAGAGAGCGTTTGTTAGCTTCAATTTCAGCTATGCCACTCGTCGCTGAGTTTGGTTTGACAGCGGAAGACATAATAGATGTTACGCTGGCGTTTAAAGAGGCGGCACCAAGCAGTGGGCCCGTTCAAGAAGTAACGAGCGCAGCTAACATAGCGTCTGCAACCATTACTGCTCGTAATCGAATCAGCGATGGGGAGTCTGAGGCAAAAGCATTTGATAATGATCCGACCACAAAATGGTTAGACCACAACGATTGGGAAGGTACACCAACGGCCGAAGACCCTTCTTGGATACAAATACAATTTGCTGAGGCACATGCTGTAAATAGCTTATTTATTACCAGCGCGAATGACGCAGAAAGTCGCGACCCTCAGAATTTTAACCTAGTCGCTTCTAATGATGGAGAAAGCTGGGTGACATTGGCTGAGTTTATCGGAGAGAGTTTCGATGAGCGACTGCAGCGTAAAGAATTCCGTTTCACCAATGGTATCGAGTATAGCTATTATCGATTAAATATTACTAAAAACCGTGGTGAAGACTCCCTAATGCAGCTCAGTGAAATTGAGTTAGTAGGGCCAATTCATCCTTCAGTCGACCATACCGATCCGGTGGGAAGTATTGACGTCACTGGACGAGCACGTATCAGTGATGGCGAAGCCGAGACGATGGCGTTCGACAATAATTTCGAGACAAAATGGCTAGACAATGGTGGCGTGCCTTCGGACGAGGATCCAGCCTGGGTCGAAGTTGTATTTCCTGAAGCTGTTGCCGTAGACACATTAGCCATTACCAGCGCCAACGATGCGCCTGAACGTGACCCACAAAACTTCAATTTACAGGGGAGTAATGATGGTGGTGAAACATGGTTCTTGCTTGGTGAGTGGATTGGGGAAAGCTTTGATGAACGGTTCGAACGTCAAACTTTTACGGCCAATAACTCTCTAGCGTACAGCAAATATCGTCTTAACATTACGAAAAATAAAGGTGATGTTACGCTAATGCAGCTCTCTGAAATAGAGTTGATTGGCCCTGTTACGCCAGATGTGAATCACGCCATGGCGGCGGGCGCTAGCATTACTGCGCGCAATGCTATAAGCGAAGGGGAGTCGGGCATAAAAGCATTTGACGGCGATCCGGAAACTAAATGGCTTGACCATAACGATTGGGCTGGTGCACCTACATCAGAAAACCCGGCATGGGCGCAAGTGGCCTTCACTCAGCCAGTTACAGTTAATAAGTTGGCGCTGACTAGCGCTAACGATGCTGAGAGTAGAGACCCTCAGAACTTTAATGTGCAAGCGTCTAATGACGGTACGAATTGGGTCACCTTGTCGAGTTGGCTTGGGGAAGACTTTGATGATCGTTTTCAGCGCAGAGTGTTTGCATTTAGTAATGATCTCGGTTTTTCTTACTACCGATTTAATGTCACTAAAAACCGCGGCGATGACACGTTGATGCAAATTGCCGAAATAGAATTGATTGGTCCTACTTACAGCTCAATTGATTTGACCTCGCAATCGGGTACAACAGCAACAGCGAGTAGCGGTGATGCCCCACAAAGCACAGTTGACAACGATGTAAACACAAGTTGGTCTGCATCTGTTGAAAATGGCGCGTGGATTCAATTTGATATGCCAGCCTCGCAAGTTGTTAATAACATGACACTTAGTATCGGCGGTGACACAGCTTCTGCCCCAGCAGACTTTAACCTTGTTGGTTCTAACGATGGTGGCAGCACTTGGCAAACCATCGCAAGCTGGACGGGTGAAACATGGGATAGTGGTTACGAGCGAAGCTTGTTCGATATGGCGAATGGATTTGCCTATAGTAGCTATCGCTTGAATATCACAGCGACAAACGGAAGCAGCACAGTCGTGTTGTCTGAAGTAGAGCTTATTGGTCCTGATCAGTAAGGTAAAATCTGGCGGTGCCGTTCTGGCATCGCCAACGTTTTCATATCAAAAAAAAGCGTGAAATGACTTTATATATTGGTATTGACGGTGGTGGGTCACACTGCCGCGCACTTTTACAAGACTCAAAAGGCAAAATATTGGGCGAGGGATGGGGTGGTCCAGCGAACCCGGTAAATGACGTTGAGCTTGCAAAACTATCCATTTTAGAGGCTTGCTATCAAGCTTTATCAAATGCGGGCATGGACGTGAACGCCATTTCTCAATGCTCGGTAGGTGCGGGTCTTTCGGGACTTCATTTGCCTTATATATATGATGTCATGAACGCATGGGACCATCCATTTGATTTCTTAACTTTAACAACGGATCTTCATGCCGCAGTCGCTGGCGCACATCAAGGGAAAGATGGAGGCGTATTGATCCTCGGTACTGGTTTCAGTGCGATGGCAATAAAAAGCAAAGAGCAATTTGCTTTAGGCGGTATGGGATTTCCTATTAATGCAAAGGCAAGTGGTTCGTGGCTTGGTTTGGAAGCGATAAAAGCGGTACTCCTCGCCGTAGATGAACTAGGCCCAGATACACGACTAACACGCCTAATTCTCAATAAAAAAAATGCTATAGAACTGGCACAACAAACGGTTAACGCTGGCGCTAGTGTTTTTGCAAAATACGCTCCCTTTGTATTCGAAGCAGCTGATAAAGGCGACACAGTGGCTAATGAACTTATAAATGAAGCGTCGGATTTCGCAGCACATGTGATAGCTAAAATGATTAATTTTGGCGTGGCTAATATTGCTTTGGTGGGCAGCGTCGCGCACGCGCTTTACCCGCGCTTACCCCACGATTTAAAACAACACATTATATCTCCGCACGGTTCTCCACAGGCGGGAGCCATATTATTGCTGCAACAAGCCATATTGAACAAAGACAGTGCTCAAAAGGATCCGCAATGACAACACGACGCAAATTTTTACAGCTTTCAGCGTTGACGAGTGCGTTAGGGGTGTTTTTACCCACTTCAGCTAAAGCTTCTACTAAGCCGAATAGCCCTATTGTTGTTTCAACGTGGGAGCATGGCCTTCCAGCGAACGCAGCAGCGTGGAATGTGCTCAGTAGTGGCGGACGCGCTATTGATGCTGTTGAAGCTGGTGTACGTATTCCTGAGGCAGATCCTGAGGTAAGAACGGTCGGGTATGGCGGTTACCCAGATAGTGAAGGTAACGTGACACTTGATGCCTGCATTATGGATGAGAATATGAATTGTGGTTCAGTTGCCTACCTTCAAGGAATTAAACACCCCATTTCTGTTGCGCGCCGCGTTATGGATAAAACCCCACACGTCATGCTTGTGGGAGAAGGAGCGAAAGCCTTTGCACTGCAACAGGGTTTTATTGAAGAAAATCTGCTAACCGCAGAGGCCAAAGCAGACTGGAAAAATTGGCTTAAAACGAGAAAAGTTCAGCAAATTAACATAGAGAACCACGACACTATAGGTATGTTGGCGCTCGATAAGAAGGGAAATTTATCGGGGGCTTGTACAACGTCAGGAGCGGCGTACAAACTGCCCGGAAGGGTGGGTGACTCGCCTATCATTGGCAGCGGTTTATACGTTGATAATGAAGTAGGTGCGGCTACCGCTACAGGGATGGGTGAACTAATGATGAAGACGGTAGGTTGTCATTTAGTGGTTGAGCTTATGCGTCAAGGGGCATCTCCAGCAGAAGCATGTAAAGGCGCTGTAGAACGAATCGCGTTGAAACTAGGAGATTACAAAGCATTCCAGGTAGGATTTTTGGCATTAAATAAACAGGGCGAATACGGGGCGCACTGCATTCAACCTGGTTTTAACTATGCCGTTCACGACGGCAACGGCGCTCAACTCATCGATGGTAATAGTTTGTTAAAAGGAGCGTAAACAATGAATAGATTAGTAACGACAACGCTAGTGGCACTATTCGTCTCATCGTCATGGGCCACGTCGAACCAAGAAACTATTACGCCGAATAGCCCGCCATTTGCGCTCACACTTGAGCAACTTGAACAGTGGTCACCTCAATCAAAATGGGTAGATAGCCGAAACGTAGCTACAATACCTCTTGCAAGGAGGGACACCGCTACGTTATTTGGAAATGACGGAAATCCGGTAATTCAAGATAGAGCCGCAAAAGTGCTTTATGCACCAGATGGCATGAACAACTTTGGAAACTATCTCGCACGTCAACCCAAGTTTAACCTTTACAATTTCACCCATTGGTCTGACATAGACATACTCAATTGGTTCGCCGGTACCGCGAAGCATACGGTACAAATTCCAGCGAAGCCGTGGGTAGACGCCGCACACAAAAACGGCGTAAAAGTCATTGGCTCAGTTTTTCTTGGGGTCGCGCAGTGGGGTGGGAGCGCCGACACAGTCGAACAGCTCCTTATACAGGACGCCGAAGGGCGGTTTTTACTTGCAGACAAGCTTATTCGCATAGCGCAATTTTATGGTTTTGACGGTTGGCTTATTAACCAAGAAACCGATCTTACCTCAGTTAAAGATCAAAATAATAACCTTGTGGAAGGCGAAAAAAATTATGCGCGAGGTCAAAAGCTAGCCACTAAAATGCTGGCTTTCGTGCAATACCTTACTGCCAATGCGCCATCAGGAATGGAAATACATTGGTATGATTCAATGGTCGCTTCAGGAGAGGTAAAATGGCAAAACGAGCTTAATGATGTCAATAGTCGTTTCTTGAGCGACAAAAACCTACGTTCTAGCGATGCCATTTTTCTGAATTACTGGTGGAATAAAGGCATGGTTGACGAATCTGTTAACCATGCGAAAAAAATTGGACGCTCAGCATACGACATCTACACTGGCGCAGATATGTGGCCACAGCGTAATGCACAAACTGCATTCGTTGTAACAGATTGGTATAACTGGCTTTTCTTTGATGGTCGTGCGAAAACATCAATCGCAATCTTTGCGCCCAATTTCAATTATAACTTTGGCGGCGATGATAAGCGCGAAGCGTTTAGTCTGTTCCAACAAGATAGCACTGATTATGCTCGATACTATGCCACCGAACAGCGCCTTTTTGCTGGTGACGACCTCAATCTCGCGTTCCTCGATAAACAAGGGTGGCCAGGAATTGCAAGTAGATTGAGTGCCTCAACGCCTCATTTATCCTTGCCATTCACGACATCGTTTAATACAGGGCATGGCTTACATTTATTCGATAATGGCCATAAAACTACTACGCCATGGTCTGATATGGCCGCACAAACCGCGCTTCCGACATGGCAGTTTGCCATTTTTGGCGCATCACCCAATTCACCATTCCACGTAGGTTATCACTTTGATGATGCGTTTCAGGGTGGGAGCTCACTCAAAATTAAGGGCGAAGGCTCGCGTGTGAGGGTGCCTCTTTTTGCTACGCGATTTGCAATTACGAAAGACAGTGAATTACTAGTGACGACAAAAAATTCACTGTCTGGAATGGCAATTTACTTAATTGATGCCAACAAGAAACGATGGACCTTTTCACTATCTAGCTCAAAGGACTGGCAGTCGAGTACGTTCCCGCTGAGTGCGCTCGCAGGAGAACAAGTTCTTGAGCTTGGTCTGATTACAGAAAAAGGTAACGTGGCAGTTGATGGGCTGCTAGGTAAATTGATGGTAACTCAATGATTCCATTAGAAGTTTGTGTTGATGCTGATAGCCCTGCGTTTACCAGCAACCTTGAGCAATTGAAACAAGCAGACGTAGATCGTATAGAACTGTGTGCCAGTATGCATTGCGAAGGCCTCACACCTTCGCGTACGGCAATTATTGAAGCGCGGAGCATCTTCAATCACAAAGAGCTGATGGTAATGATAAGACCAAGGCCAGGTGACTTTTGCTACTCGAAACGTGAATGCGAAGCAATGATGCTTAGTATTGATACGGCGGCTTCTCTCGGTGCGAACGGTGTAGTGTTTGGTGCGCTTGATGAAACGTTGTCGCTGCACCACAAGAATACGGCGGCACTACTTAACCGGGCTAGACGACAAGGTTTATCGGTGACCTTCCACAGGGCGTTTGACGCCATTATTAACCCTAAAAAATCTATACTTCCACTCATTGATATGGGGGTAACCAGAGTTTTGACCTCAGGTACTCCATGGGGTAGCGGCTTAGGTGCTGACAAAGGCTTGGCAATGTTGAAAAAGCTTAAATCGGCGGCGAGCGGTCACATTGAGTTGGTCGTTGGTGGCGGTGTGACTCCTGAAAATGCGCCTTTCATCATTTCATCATTACTGGGGCAGAGCAAATCTCTAGTCAACAATGGAAACAATGGTATCTCATTACATTGCTTCTCATCCGTACTCGAAAACGGGTTAATCAGCAACGATAAGCTGTCCCGACTTTATAATTCCTGTCGCGCTCTATCAATAGAAATTCAATAGTTTGGCGACGCTTAATCAAGACGATATGAAAATTATGGCTAATACCACATCTACGCAAGATACTCGCACGCTTTCACTTAATGGAGAGTGGGAGTTTAGGCAAGCTGGAACTGAATTGTGGCACAAAGCGACAGTTCCTGGATGTAACTTCACAGATTTAATGTCTGCAGGACTGATTGACGATCCTTTTTACCGTGATAATGAAAGCAAACTTCAGTGGATTGAAAAGGAGGATTGGGAGTATCGAAAAACGGTTGTTTTAGATGACACATTTTTATCTGCGCCTCGTATTCAGCTGGTGGCGGAAGGGCTAGATACTTTTTGTGATATTTCGATAAACGGTCAGCGCCTTGCAAGCACAGATAATATGTTTGTGGGTCACCGCATTGAAGCAAAAGAGTTTTTACGCATTGGGGACAATTATATAGAAATTACCTTTCGCTCCCCAATATTAGAAACAATGCCACGTTACAAAGCGGCAGGGTATGCCTATCCTGCCGAAAACGACAAGTCAGAGGAAAAGTTAAGCGTATATTGCAGAAAGGCGCCCTGCCATTTTGGATGGGACTGGGGCCCACGGTTCGTTACAAGTGGAATTTGGAGAAATATTGCTTTTGAATCTATTGAAAATACACGCATTGAGGATGTGTACTATCGCCTGATATCACTTGATGATGCTAAAGCTACGATTTCTTTTGATGTTACACTAGATGATGCACTTCCCGTTAACAGCCAACTTGAAGTGACATGCAAGCAGATTCCTGGGTTTACTACTACTGTCACTCACAGCGCGTTTGAAAATAACGGTACACAAATCGTATTGGAGATAGATGAGCCAAAACGCTGGTGGCCAAATGGGATGGGTGAAGCATTCCTGTATCACTTTGTATTTGAGATAACATCCCAGCAGCAAACGCTTAATCGTTATTGTCAAAGTATTGGTTTACGAACTATTGAAGTCATTAATCAGCCTGATGATCTTGGTGTCAGCTTTTTCCTGCAAGTAAATGGGCACAAGGTTTTCATGAAAGGGGCGAACTACATCCCTGCCGATAGTTTTTTGAATAGAATGTCGACAGAACGTCATGCGGCGTTGATGGACTCTGCGGTATCGGCAAACATGAATATGTTGCGTGTATGGGGCGGTGGCATTTATCAAGATGATGCGTTTTATCGTCTAGCTGATGAGAAAGGTCTGTTAATTTGGCAAGACTTTATGTTCGCATGTACTTTGTACCCTGGTGATACGGCATTTTTAGAAAATGTTAGGAGGGAAGCAGAGTACAACATTAAACGTTTGCGCAACCATGCTTGTCTAGCGCTTTGGTGTGGTAATAACGAAGTGGATATGGCGATAAAGCACTGGGAATGGCCCGAAAAGTTTGGTTATTCCGAAGAGGTGTATGCCGGGCTGAAGCAAGACTACAAAGCGTTATTTGATCAACTGCTTCCCTCAATGATTGAACAGTTTGATAGTGCTCGTTTCTATATGCGTTCATCTCCTATCGGCTTTTGGGAAGAAGACGCGGACCATATTGCTAATCATCACTTTTGGGGAGTATGGCACGGTGAGCAGCCGTTCAGCGAATATCAGAAGCGCATCCCTCGATTTATGAGCGAATATGGCTTTCAATCTTTTCCGATTGAGAGCTCATTCAAGAAGTTTACAGTCCCTGGCGATTGGGATTTGCAGTCGGATGTTTTACGAGTGCATCAAAAACACCCGCGAGGCAATCAGCTCATCCATAGCTACATGGATACAGAGTTTTTACCGCCAAAAAATTTCCAGCAGCTCTTATATTTGAGCCAGGTGCAACAAGCTGAAGGATTAAAGCTAGCGTTCGAAGCGCATAGATCCGCTATGCCTTTTTGCATGGGGAGTTTGTATTGGCAGCTCAACGATACGTGGCCGGCAGCATCATGGTCAGGTATAGACTATTACGGGAAGTGGAAAGCACTGCACTACCAAGCAAAAAGGAGCTTTGCTCAACACGTACTGGTGGTTACAGAGACTGAGGACTGCGTCAACGTTCAGGGGGTGAACGATAGTTTGCAAAACCTAGATGCTAACCTTGAGCTTAAGGTTGTTGACTTCAGAGGGAAGGTTTTATGGTCCGAGGCTAACGACGTTTCACTTGCAGCCAATAGTAGCGAATGCTTACTTATTTTAAATAAAATAGCGTTGAACGGTTTTGCTTTGGAAGAGGTTGTATTGGTTGCTTCACTGGTTCGTGAAGACACAGAACTAGCCCGCGCACACTTCTACTTGGTCCCTCATCGTTCTTTAGCCTTACCAAGGGAAGGAATCAACCTTAGTGCTGAGATCAAAGAAAATACGCTTTATGTAACTGTGCACTCTACCGTTTTACATCGTCATGTATTGGTAGATGTTCCTGATCTCACAGTCAATTTTTCTGATAACTTCTTTGATCTTCTTGCCGGTGAGACTAAAGTCATTTCCCTACCTCTCACAACAACACCGCTAGACGCGCGAGAACAGTTAATTGATGCCATTGAGTGTCAATCTCTAGTGGACAGCTATACAGGGTAATTAGATGAATTTAAGTGTAATAGATTTAGTCGTTATTGCTGGTTATCTATTAGGTACGCTCGGACTGGGATTTTATATATCAAAGCAAGCCAGCAAAGATATGAACGCTTATTTCTTAGCTGGCAACAAAATTCCTTGGTGGGCGTTGGGGGTGTCAAATGCGTCAGGCATGTTCGACATTACCGGCACCATGTGGCTGGTGTCGATGTGTTTTGTTTATGGCCTTAAAAGCGCCTGGCTACCCTGGATATGGCCCATTTTTAACCAAATATTTCTGATGGTGTATTTGTCTATTTGGCTTCGCCGCTCAAACGTGATGACGGGGGCGCAATGGTTGGAAACACGATTTGGGAAAGGCAAGAGTGCAGAGCTTTGCCAATTAATCGTGGTGATTTTTGCTCTCATCAGTGCAATAGGCTTTATCGCTTATGCGTTTAAAGGTATTGGTAAATTTGCGGCTATTTTTTTTCCATGGGAAGTCTCTCCGGACATATATGCACTCGTGATTTTCACCATTACAACCTTGTATGTGATTAAAGGTGGAATGTATTCAGTCGTATTCACGGAAGTATTGCAATTTATCATAATGACTATTGCCGCAATAGCGGTAGGCATAATTGCTATGAATCTAGTTACTCCATCGCAGATTGAGTCTGCGACGCCTCAGGGGTGGTCGAGCATCACGTTCGGCTGGGAGCTAAATTTAAATTGGGAAGGATTAATAGACAGCGTTAATAGCAAAATCCATAACGACGGTTTTGAACTCTTCGGTTTAATGATCATGATGATGCTATTTAAAGGCACACTGTTTTCGATGGCCGGCCCTGTGCCCAACTACGACATGCAGCGAATTTTGGCTACCAAATCTCCGAAAGAGGCAGCTAAGATGAGTGGGCTGGTATCGCTAGTGATGTTTTTGCCTCGTTATATGATGGTGGCAGGCCTCACAGTACTCGCACTCGTGTACATGGGGCCAGAAATTCAATCACAAGGTGCTGATTTTGATTTTGAGCAAATACTGCCCTATGCCATTAACAACTTTGTTCCTGTAGGGTTGACGGGTCTGCTTATCGCGGGCTTGCTTGCTGCCTTCATGTCTACGTTTGCCGCCTCGGTTAATGCTGCCCCTGTCTATTTTGTTAATGATATCTACAAGCGCTATTTTCGACCTCACGCAGATAAGAAGACTTACGTAAAAGTAAGTTATTTCGTGAGTTTTACTATGGTGGCTATAGGTATTGCTCTTGGATTAATACTGGGCTCAATTAACGATATTATGCAATGGATATTTGGCGCATTGTTTGGTGGTTATGCCGCTGCAAACCTACTCAAATGGCACTGGTGGCGATTCAATGCGTACGGTTACTTTTGGGGAATGATTGCAGGGTTATTATGCTCGCTATTCCTACCCCTTCTGATGCCAGACGTCCATCCTTTGATGGCATTCCCCGTTTTGCTTGGCTTGAGTTTAACTGGGTGTGTGGCGGGTACACTTCTGACGCCGCCTGAAGACGAAGATGTGCTATGCAATTTCTACCGTCAAGTAAGACCATGGGGGGCTTGGGGGCCTATTCGAAAAAAAGTGATGGCCGATGACCCTCACTTCAAACGCGATGACAATGCGGGTCGAGACGTTGCTAATATTTTGGTGGGCGTTGCTTGGCAGATCAGTTTGGTCGTGCTTCCTATTTATCTGGTTATAAGAGACTGGGACGGTGTGGCTACGGCCCTGCTAATAGCTGTTATTACCATGTGGTTCCTAAAATGGAATTGGTTAGACAAACTAAAAGATTGAGAAAGATATGAAACAAACGATAAAGCGCCGTCTTCTTATTGGCATTTCGACAACATTACTGGTAGTTGGCTGTGCGTCCAACGCAAAAAAAGCGTCGATATCTAAGGCTGTCTCTACTGAGTCGTCTGATCATGCGGTGGTTGACTATGTTGACCCTTTCATTGGTACGGGAGGGCATGGACACACTTTCCCTGGTGCACTTGTACCATTTGGTATGGTTCAGCTAAGCCCGGATAATCCATCTAAAGGCTGGGACTGGACTTCAGGATATCACTACTCTGATGATACGTTAGTCGGTTTCAGTCATACTCATCTTTCGGGTACCGGCGTAGGTGATTTACTCGATATTCTTTTTATGCCTTTCAATGGAGACTACAGTGAACGGGATAAAGATGAAAAAGGACGAATTTTTACACACTATTCACACGACAATGAGGCAGCGTCACCTGGGTACTACCAGCTTTATCTACCTGAAGAAAACGTCAATGTAGAGCTTACCGCTACACGCCGTGGGGGAATGCACAAGTATAACTTTGACGAAAGAAATGAACGTCAGTTACTTATCGATTTAGCTTACGCGCAAAATTATGATAAGCCTGTTGTGAGTTTCATGCGCGTAGTGGATGAAAGAACGGTTGTTGGCTACCGACTTTCTACAGGATGGGCACGTAATCAACCTGTGTATTTTAAAGCGGTATTTAATCAACCGTTTACTTATCAATTTTACGATGATCAGAAAGCGGTTGATGGTCACAACATCCAGGCTGAGAAAACGCAGCTCGTACTGAACTTCAATGTTAATCCGAGTCTAGACGTAGAAGCAAAAGTTGCACTGTCTTACGTAAGTATTGATGGGGCGGAAGCGAATTTCGCCGCTGAACTTGCAGATAGAACATTTGATGACATCAGAGCTGATGCAGAGTTAGCATGGGCTAATCAGCTGAATAAGTTTGAAGTAAAAGATAGTGATGTTAAAAACAAAACTAAGTTTTATACCGCGCTCTATCATTCGTTTGTCGCTCCTCAGACATTTAACGACGTTAATGGCAACTATTTCGGCGCCGACGGTGCAACCCATAATGACACAACGTTTGAGCGCAATTCGCTATTCTCTTTGTGGGATACATTCCGAGCTCAGCAGCCATTAATAACCCTTAGTAACCCTGAGCGAGTAGACGATATCGTTAAGTCTCTTTTGGCCTTCTATGATGAAACGGGCCTTTTGCCCTCATGGGACTTAATGTCTAACGAGACTGACGTAATGATTGGCTACCACGCAGTCCCAGTGCTAGTAGACGCTTATTTAAAAGGTTTAACTACCGCCGACCCCTCCCATATTTATCAGGCAATTACGACATCTGCGATGCAGGACAAATTTGGAATCGATTTATATCGTCAGTATGGCTACATACCTTCTGAACTTGAGTTGGAAGCGGTATCGAAAACACTAGAGTACGCATATGACGATTGGGCAATCGCGCAAATGGCAAAAGCCCTGGGCAAACAAAGTGACTATACCGTATTTTCTGAGCGAGCTAATAGCTACAGGACCCTATTCGATCAGAGTACAGGATTTATGAGGGGCAGAGATGCAGACGGAAACTGGGTCACACCATTTAATCCTACTTATGTGGAGCATCGCAAGACTGACTATACTGAAGCAAATGCTTGGCAATATACGTTTTTCGTCCCGCACGACGTCGATGGTTTGAAAGCTATATTTGGGGGAGAAAGTCAGTTTGTTGCAAAGCTTGATGAGTTATTCTCAACGAGTTCAGAGCTTCAGGGCGATGTTTCGCCTGACATTTCAGGCTTAATTGGACAATATGCACACGGAAATGAGCCTGTTCATCACGTAGCTTATCTTTATGCGTTCACCGACAGTAAGCATCGCGGCGAAGATCGTATTAAAGAAATTCGCGACACCATGTATCTAGCCCAACCTGATGGCTTAGCAGGAAATGATGATTTAGGGCAAATGTCGGCATGGTACGCATTTAGCGCAATTGGGTTCTACCCTATGAATCCGGTGGGAGGAGAGTTCGTTTTAGGAACCCCTGAGTTCGAAGAAGTGTCTCTGTCATTCGGGAAGCACCCTTTTGTAGTTAAGAGGAATACCAACGAGGGAAACGAATATGTTAAAGAGGTTAAATTAAACGGCCAACTACTCGAAACTCCCATTATTACTTACGCGCAGTTAGTGCAGGGCGGAGAGCTCGAGTTTATTATGCACGACAAGTAGCTGTGCGCTTGCAATTATAACCAAAAAGGGCTGTCTACCGACAGCCCTTTTTATGTCTAATGGATAAGTTCACTAACTAAGTTAGTGTAATTATCGGCCGTTTTTACTGAAAGAAATAGCGGAACGTTGCACCAATGGTACGCGGCTGGTTCACAGTGAATCCAAGTCGAGCTCGTCCTCCACGCTCTCTATCAAACGATAGCTGTGCGTTTTCATCGAACAGGTTGTTGGCGTACAACAAGATTTCGTAGTCATCGTAGGTAAGACCAAAGCTCATATTTAGTGTGCCGTAATCGTCTAACAACAAATCTAATTCCGTTGTTTCAGCGCCAGTGGCACCGCCAAAGGCAAGACCTGATGTGAAGATACCTGCGCCTGAAACCTGATCGCTAGGCTGAGTAATGCGGTCTCCCACATATTGGTAAGAGCCTTGAAAATAGGTGCTGTTTGATGAGAACAAAGGCTGCGCTAAATCATAAGTAAACGCAATGGCAAAGCTCTGTTCAGGAACAGACGCTAAGCGGTTACCGTCTTCAACGCCACCTAACACTGCACCATCACCGTCAACTACCGTTGAATCGAACTCAGCTTCAATGATGCTGCCGGTTAATGAGAAAAAGAGCTGGTCGGTAAACTGACGTGTAAGCTCAAATTCAATACCTTGCGTGTGCGCGTCAGGGACATTAAATGAAACACGTGACGAGCAAGAACCCGCATCTAACGTAACCTGTAGATCTTCAATGTCGTTATAGAAAGCCGAGATATTCGCTGTCCATCCGCGACCAGATGACTTCATGCCAATCTCATAGTTAGTGAGCTTTTCATCGTCGTAGTCTTGGAATGAACCAAATATGGCTTCATCTTGGTCGGTACACAAGCTTCTGTTTAGCGGGTCATTTACACCACCAAGTCTAAAGCCTTGAGAAACCTGGGCATTTAAGTTCACGTTTTCGTTAAGGCTATACTGCCCAATGACACGAGAGGTAAAGCCGTCTGACTCTGTCGAATCAGTTTGGTTGTCGCCGTTGGCAAATAAGCCGCCGGAAATAAACTGACGCTCTTCTTCATAATCGTAAAAACGAGAGCCCACGGTCATTTTGAATTCATCGCTAACTTGATAGTTCACTTCACCAAACACAGCAAGCTGCTTTAAATCGTAAGGCAAGTAGGCGTTATACGGCGAATCGGCTTCAAAGCCATTGGCAACCGCTGCCGACGTGCCTTCACCTAATGTAGCGTCTGTAAACGCATCATAGCCTGGGGTAGGGAGTGATTGATCGTAAACCCGTTCAGTTGAAGAGTAGAAAGCGCCAACTAGCCAGTCTAGTGCGCCATCGTCATTAGATGCGGCGCGAAGCTCAAAGGTATCTTGCTCTACTTCGGTTCTGTCCAATAGGTTCGACGGTAGTAATACGGCTTCATCCGGAAAACCTAAGTCGATACTTACTGAGCCCGAAAGCGCACTGGCATCACGACTCACCAGTATATCGCGGTCGGTATAGCTATAAACAAAAGTAAAGTCGGCTACGTCTGCTTGATATTCAGCGGTTACATCAGCTATCAAGGTTTCGTCAGTAAACCCTTCCTCAAGCAACAGATACTGTTCGCGCTCACCTAATTGAATAGCAGGGCGTGTCGTGGTGTAAGGATTAGCAAACACGTTATACACCTCTTCCCGGTTAAACCCGTTCATTTCCAACTCTTGGAAGATAAGTCGTGGCGTTATGGTGAGTTTATCGTTGGGGGCGATAATGAACGCCACTCGACCGCCCGTTCTATCACCGTCATTAACGTCCTCGCTAAACGCACCGTTTTCGCCAAGAGCATCAATAAAGCCTGCGTAATCGGTGCGATATACCACCGCACGCATGGCAACGGTATCTGAGATTGGCACGTTTACCATACCTTTTACGTGACCGCCCACGCCACCGTCTGTAACATTGTTAAGGTTAGCTTCAAACTTACCTTCAAATGTATCCAGTTCTGGCTGATTAGTAATGTAGCGAAGGGTTCCTCCGATAGAGCCAGATCCAAAAAGCGTACCTTGTGGGCCGCGTAGGGTTTCAATACGGTTAAGGTCGAAAAGGTCTAGATCTGGAGTAAATAGAGACAGCGAGATCACGCTTTCATCAAGGTATACGCCGACCTGCTCTTTAACGCCAGGCTGGTCTCGTACAATTTGACCTGCTGAAACGCCGCGCATAGATACTTGGCTTTGGCCGGGTCCTAAGTTCTGAATAGAGACGCTCGCCACGTTTCTTGCTACGTCTTCTAAGTTACCAGCGCCGCTACGTTCAAAGTCTCGTTGAGTTTGTGCGTTGATCGAAAAAGGAATGTCTTCAATGGACTCCGCACGCTTAGTTGCTGTTACTATAATTTGCTCAAAGTCGTCCTCATCCGCTTGTTGTGTATCCTGTGCCATTGCGCCAGTACTAAGAAGGCTCATTACTGCAATGCTAAGTGTGCTTCGTCTAAACGAAGATTTTTCTATTTCAAACATAAGTCCATCCAGGTTGGTTGTTTCTATTTTGTTATTGTTAATGGCGTAATGTGGCAAAAATTTATGGGTATTTCCACATTTTGCGAAATAAATATTTCAAGTTTGACTGTAATTGCTCCGGTACATTTCCATTGTTAATAAAATGTTTTTTGTTGGTTGTGTGAAGTGCGTCTAAAAAGTCAAAAGAAGCGTCTATTTGACTAATTACAAAAATATTAATCTCAGTATCATTTTGACAAGAAACTTTTTGACGGAGCGAACGAGAGCGCTGAGCAATAGAAGCACAAACGATAAATGGCTTATATCTTCATCACAATAAAAAAGCCGGTAGAGTGAAGGGTAACATTTAGTATGAAAATTAAATGTGCGAGCGTTGAACAAAGTTAAGAGTGGGAAGGTAAAAAACAATGGTAAAAGCGGTGAAGGGAAGTGACGCAGCAAAAGGTATTTTAGCAATTGTTATCGCAAGCTTTTTGTGGGGGACAACAGGTACTGCAGCTCAATTTGCCCCCCAAATTAGCCCTCTGGCGATTGGGGCTTTTGCGATGGGCATAGGTGGTGTATTGCTGTGTGTTAGCGCCCGAAAATCACTGGTAAAAGATGCACCTATTCTTTTTTCTACACCACTGACCTTTTTGTTTGGCAGTGCATGTGTGGCTATTTATCCGCTTGCTTTTTATAGCTCAATGCGCTTGTCAGGCGTTGCCGTCGGTACTGTCGTATCTATCGCTAGCGCGCCCTTATTTGCTGCGCTCTTAGAGTATTTTTTGAGTAAAAGGCCCGTTACTTTAAGATGGTTTATTAGCTTTGTATTTGGTGCGCTGGGGATTAGCTTATTAGCCATGGGCAAGGCGCAAGAAGCATCGGCGTTGTCAGTGTCTAAAGATGATCAGGTGTTCGGTGTTTTATTGGGTTTAATTGCAGGTTTAACTTATGCTGGGTATTCATGGGCTGCGAAACAGCACATTGAGACAGGGGCAAATTCAAAATCTGCCATGGCCGGACTTTTCGGCTGCGCGGCAATTGTTCTGTTGCCTTCCCTCTGGTTTACCGGTCAAAACCTGTTTGCTAACACTATTCACATTAGCGTTTCACTCTACATGGCTGTGGTGCCGATGTTTTTGGGTTATTTGCTATTTGGCTATGGTCTTCGCACAACCGAAGTGAGTAAAGCTACGCTTATTACGTTAATTGAGCCACTGGTTGCGACACTTTTCGCTATCTTCTTCATTGGTGAAGTATTCAAGTCGGTGGGGTGGGTTGGCATGACGCTGGTGTGTCTTTGCCTTTTAATCCAATCGATAAAATTTCCATTTGCTTTAAAGGGCTATGGCAAAAAAGCAACGGCGTAATGTTGAAACCGCGTGTGGCTTATAATGAAAAGTCAGAATACTTATTAAGTATTCTATCAATTTGACCCGTTTGTTTTAATTCAGCAATGGCGCGGTTAATGGCGGGGAGTTTGTCTTTATGTCGATTGTGAACACGCAACGCCATTTTTCCTTCTGTATGAATGGGTCCCAGCGCAATGTCTACGCAGTGTATTGAAGACCAGTAACGCGCCGCTGCCTCCTCCATAATAATGACATCTATGCGTTTCATATTCAGGGCTAGCATTAGGTTGCTCTCGGACTGAAAATCCATTCTGTCGAACTTGTCAGAGTCAAAATACACATAGCCCGAAATCATCCCTACGGTGTCGCCGTAGGTGGCGCTAACGGTTTGGTAGCGGCTATGATTTTCAGGCAGAGTAATAAAGTACTCTGTAATGCCTATAATGGGATCTGAAAAAGTAAAGTCGCCTGCGGATTCATTTGGGGATAGCCAGCTTGGGCTGAAGAAGACGAAATCGAGCGCGCCTGTTTTAAATGCAAGCATGGCACGTTTGGTAGAGAGCATGACTTTTTCTGTCTTAATACCTGCTCTATTCATAATAAGGGGGAGGATTTCAACTAGAATACCGGCCCTATCCTCGTCGACAGCATTTTCGTATGGCACTGAACTGCCCGATGTCCCTAAGTTGTATCGCAATGCTTCACCGGCTGAAGCGATATTGCAAAAAAGAGAAACGTTCATCAGAGAACACAACGAAAAAACAATTTGAATGTGGTACGTGAATCTCACTAAGGTGCTCACTTTAATTTGTCCACTAAAGCAGGTTAATGAACAGCGCTTTTTTGACTAGTTCTCTCAATATTTGCCCAATGCTCAACTTTATCAATGAGGTCTACAGCATCAAAAGGTTTACTTAAGTAATCGTCCATTCCTGCGTTAACGCAGCGCTCTTTGTCACCTTTCATGGCGTTGGCGGTTAGTGCGATGATTGGAACGTTTAGGTACCGTTCTCCGGCTTCACCATTTCTGATGCGTTTAGTTGCTTCAAAGCCGTCCATTTCCGGCATTTGACAGTCCATCAAGATAACATCAAAGGTCACTTTCATTTTATTCAAAGCTTCAAGCGCCTCTAGCCCTGATTTGGCGCTCAATGTTGTGTGGTTGTTTAGGTGCTGTTTAACGATAACCTGATTAATATCATTGTCTTCGACAATCAATACTTTGTGTTTTTTTCCTTTTTCCCGTTTTACACCCGAGGACTGATGAACTGGCTTTAGCAGAGCTTCGTCGGCTTGTTCAAGCACAATAGTGAAAGAGAACGTGCTTCCGTGACCCTTAACACTCTCAAGTTTTATATCGCCGCCCATGAGTTCGCATAGTTGTTTGCTAATAGACAGGCCAAGGCCTGTTCCGCCAAACTTACGCGTTGTTGAAAGGTCTTCTTGAATAAAGATATCAAAGATAGTGCTTTGTTTATCTTGTGCGATACCGATGCCGGTGTCTTTGACGCTACACAAAAGCTCAAGGCGGTTGTCTGGGTTTTGTTTAATACTGGTAGTAACTTCAATATATCCGTTATCGGTGAATTTTACCGCATTACCCAGCAAGTTCGAGAGTATTTGTCTAAAGCGCACATCGTCGCCTTGTACTACGTGAAAACCCTGTAAGTCAAAATGGAAATACAGCTCCAGCCCTTTTTCTTGGCACATAATAGCATACTGACTTTGAAGGTTTTCGAGCGACTCTAAAATGTCAAAAGGGTTTTCTTCAATTTGCAACTGACCCGCTTCAATTTTAGAGAAGTCCAAAATATCATTTACGATATGTAAAAGGCCCTGGATACTAAATTTAGCAAGAGACAGGTAGTGTTTTTGCTCTTCAGTCAGTTCAGAGCTTGCCATTAACTGTAAAACACCAGAAATACCGTGTATTGGCGTGCGTATTTCATGGCTCATACTGGCGAGGAAGCTCGATTTGAGACGGGCAGATTCTTCCGCTTTTTCTCGCGCATCTTGGAGATATTGTTCGGTTTGTCGCTGTTGAGTAACGTCCTGTTGAAACCCGATATAATGGGTGACTTCACCATTTATTTTTACCGGCGTTAAATTCAAACGGTTGTAGAAGGCGCTACCGTCTTTTTTATAGTTAAGCAGCGTTGTTTCAATAGGCTCGCGTACCGCAATAGCCTTGCGGATTTGGTCAACCGTCTGCCTACTGGTTTCTTCGCCCTGCATCGAACGGCAGTTGTGGCCAATTATTTCTTCTCGGCTGTAACCCGTTAGCTCTTCAAAAGCACTGTTAACGTAAATTATTGGTTGGCCAACACGCTTAATGTCAGAAATAATGATCGACACGGTGGCTTCGTCCATAGCGTGAGTGAGCACTTTAACGTGGCTTTCCAGTGAGCGTTGTTCTGTTTCGTCGCTACCAACATATATATCACCTCGGATGTTACCATTAGCATCGGCCAAAGATGTTTTATTCCAACGAACAAACCTCTCTTGGCCGGTAGATACCGAAAAGTGAGTAAGTTCTTTGCTTTGCGAAGAAGCAAGCTTTTGCATAATGAACTTCAAAATACCTTTTTTTTCACCGTACTGGTCAAAGCAAAAGTCGTCGAAACGCTTATTAGAAAGTAAAACTTTCCTGTCTTGGTCAACCACCACAAGCATATCGCCCATTGACTCCAAAACGTTGGAAAACTGCTCGTTAGACAGCGACATTTCTGTCAGATCCCAAATCAATTTGTCGAAAGCTTCTCGAATATCCGCTAGCTCTTGGGCTTCAACCTCACTATCAAGGCGTAGGGATGATTTTTCATCATCGTTTAGCGTATCGTTGTTTAGTCGATTCTTAATATCATTATATAAGGTTGAAAGCGTTCGTTCTGCCAGTGTTCCCGTCATACTAACCATATGGAGAAGGATAAATACAAAGCCTACAATCATTGCCATCAACACAATGCCAGTCCATGCGGCTTCTCTGTATGCAGTGATGGTGGGCTTAACGCTATACAAAGTAAGATTTTGCCAATCAGCTCTTTTTATGGCGTAGCCGCTGTCATCAAAATAGGAGATGCTTGAATTGGGCGCAATAAGTGATGGTTCGCTGCTAAATAGCACATGCCCACTTGCGTCGGTAACAAGCTGGTTAGTAAGCCTGGGGTAGGGCGCTAGCAAAGACTGCAAGCTATCCACATACATCACTAATGCGCCTTCCGCTACGCCTCTCAGTAACACAGGCACACTAATTAATACGCCATTCTTTGATATCGACGAATATGCATTCGATGATCCAAGGGTTTGCTGGCGCCATGCGCTACTGAGAGAGTCTGGAATAACTGCACTCCAGTTTTTATCAATCACACGGTTTCCAGCAAAATCAAACAGCGCAAATTCGACACTTTTAGCCTGAGTTAGATTTAACGAGCGGAAAAACATGGGAAGGTAATTATCCCTTTGCTCAAAATCAACCAAGGAATTAATGATGATGTCATTGGCCGCCAAATCTGCCAGCTGTCTTGTCGTATCGCTAACGATGTAATTGATGTCTTGTTCTAGACCATCTACAGATTGTTGTTGAAGATGATCGGTTTGTTTAATAATAAAGTGAAAAGATAATGCAAATAGCGTGATAGACAAAACCGCGACGAGTAAGACGAGTCGCGGGAGCATGCTTGAGAGCAGAATAGCGCGTAACCTTGGGGGCTGCTGCATCATTGCACGCCCGTTGTTACCAGGTGACCGTTTTCATTAAACCTAGTCATAAAATAATCCTTTGACCAAAGTGCATCGTGCCTGTTCTCTGAAAATGGCGCTGTGTAGTGCTTCACTGCGCCTTGTATATTTTCAAGGGACTCTAACGCACCGCGTAATGCATCTACTTCTATACTACCAGCTTTAGCAGCAGCTGCCGCTATTAAATGAATTAAATCATAAGCATGAGCTAACCCCGTAACACCATCAATCGTGGTAGCATCAACTAAGCCGTATTTTTTATAATAGGCGTCTAACAAGCTTTTTGCCTTAGCATTTTGTTGATGGTTAAAGTGGAATGTTTGGAGTACTGAGACATTATAATTTTCAATGGGCTCTGCAATGGCAGAGGCAAACTGACCCGATGCTACTCCCCAATGCGAAACAACGGGTAGTGAGGCAATGTCTTGTTTTGCCATTTCATCAAGTACCACAACGCCTTCAGGAACGTTGGTAACAAGAATGATAGCTTCCGCTTTCGCGCTTTTTATTGCCGCTATATCCTCAGAAAAGTCCTTTTGCTGCCAGTTTATCCAATGGGTTGCTGTGATATTGATTCCATTATTACTTGCTGCTTGTGTTAACGACTCAAAATTTGAGCGTCCCCATCCTGTTCTTTCCAGCACTAACGCAATATTTGATAGCCCCATGTCTTTAACGTGATCAATGAGAACCGGCGCTGCCTCTGCGTCGCGTACCGATACGCGAAATATGTTATTGGGTGAGTGTCCATTGTCAATAATAGGCGTCCCCGCTGCCCATGGAACCAACATCAAAATGTTCTTTTCGTGTATTGGATCGACTTCAGCGAGTACTACAGGTGTATGAACACCCCCTACTACTGCAAGTAAATTGGGAGTTTTGGAAAATTGCTCGATGTTATAAACACCTCGGGCTGGGTTGCCACGATGGTCTTTCGCAATAATTTTTATTTGACGACCTAAAATCCCGCCAGTGGCATTGATTTCGTCAACGGCAAGCTCGACGCCTCTTTTTATAGCCATGCCACCTTCAACGGCTACTGCTGAAAGGTCGGCGTCGATACCAATAATCAGTGGTTCCGTTGAACTGAACGCTTTACTTGCGGTGAAAGCTGAAAAGATGCAAGCCAATGAGAGAAAGGTAAAAAGTGCACGCATGAATAGGCTACCTGAATGTTAACCTTAAAAGTGTATTACAATGTTCGCCGCCTTTAAGCGTAAACCTCTTATCCTTTAGTATAAATTTAGTGCTTTTTTGAGTGTATTTGGAGGTTTTTGATTGCTGACTTTGGTTTTTTGCCCCCTGAGCGTACTAAACAAGTGCATACAAAATGTGGCACGATTCTACTATTAACTTATATTTCGAAAAGAATGGTTGTACGTTTCCTAAACAGTGTCCGACTTTGTTTAGTCGTTCCTCTGGTAATTAGGTTGCAGTAAAACCGTGTGGTAAAAACGGTTTGCTGATGTTGCAAGCAACGATAAACAGCGGTTTGGAGCGTGAGTGCGAAAAAATACCCTGCCAACAATTATAGATATTGAAGCGAGTGGATTTGGAGCAGCGAGTTATCCTATTGAAATAGGCATCGTGCGCTATGATGGTGCAAAGTGGTGCAAGCTACTTCGGCCCTTTGACTCGTGGGTTCACTGGGATCAAAAAGCGGAGTCACTGCACGGCATAACGCAGCAGATGCTGCAAGCGCGGGGAGTAGAGCCTCGGAAAGTTTGTGTTGAATTAAATAACTTTCTTGGTAATACAGTTGTTTATAGTGACGGCTGGGTAGTAGATAACCCGTGGCTAATTAAGCTTTACGCTACAGCGCAGGTAGAGATGTCTTTTACGTGTAGAGCTTTGGAATATATTTTGTCTGAAGCACAAATGAATCAGTGGCACGAAGTTAAAAGCTGCCTTGCAAGCCGACTTGACGTGAAGCGCCATAGAGCGAGCTCCGACGCAATGATAATCCAACAGACTTACGCAAAAACTTTAGCATTGGCAAAGCAGTAAACATTTTCCGATTTTTTTTAGATGATAATTCGAAATACGTGTTGAAAGTGCGATACCGCGATAACCTAAAACAAGTAATTAACTCCTAAAGAAAGGGCCATATTTTCTTCTTCTCCAACTTGCCTATGCTCTATTTCTATCGCCATATTTAACCCTTCATTTCTGCCAAGCAGCCAGCCTAAACGCGTGAATGTACCTATATCGTGAGGTAAATAAAGCCACTCTGCATAATGTTGAAAGGCGGTGTTGTTTGTTTTATACGTCGCATAGACCTTTTGCGGGATCCATGTATCGAAACGTCGGCTGGCGCTAAACATACCTTGTGAACCCGCCGGGTAGGTATAGCTGTTGTCGTAAAGAAATGTTTCAGTAGTAGATTGAACGCGGTACATGCTGTTTAGCTGCCAGCGAGCTATCTTTTTGCTTTTAAATTGGATTGGGCTGTAGTTGCTATCATTGATATCCGCAAAAACAGGCAGCGCTGTCAAAGAGGCAGCCATCGTGAACGCTATGAGAGTACCAGTAACCACATTCATGGAAGAGCCCAAGTTGTTGTTATCTTGGCTTGTAAACAACAAGAAACTACAAGCGATAGTGTGTTCGTTATTTAAGCATAGCTGCAAAAAATAAATGATGAAAATATTCTTTGCTGTTTTTTATTTGTTTCGTTGATTTAGCTAATTAACAAAGCTTAAATAAAAAGCGCCGCTGGTTTATTAAACCGCTTTTGTGCAAAGCGTGACAAAAACTGAACGGCGCGTTTTAAAGCATTACTTGATTATCGAATTAAATCGATGCTTTTAACGCTTCTGCTTTATCTGTTGCTTCCCAAGGGAACTCATCACGACCAAAGTGACCGTATGCAGCCGTTGGGCGATAAATTGGGCGCTCAAGGTCTAGCATTTGAATAAGGCCATAAGGACGTAAGTCGAAATGTTCGCGCACTAGTGCAACGAGTGTTTTCTCATCTACTACGCCAGTACCAAAGGTATCGATGCTGATAGACGTTGGCTCTGCCACACCAATGGCGTAAGACACTTGGATTTCACAACGCTTGGCAAGACCTGCTGCAACAATGTTCTTAGCAACGTAACGCCCCGCGTATGCTGCACTGCGGTCAACTTTTGATGGATCTTTACCAGAGAATGCACCACCGCCGTGACGGGCCATACCACCGTAAGTATCAACAATGATTTTACGCCCGGTTAAGCCACAGTCGCCCATTGGACCACCGATAACAAATCTGCCCGTTGGGTTGATGTGGAAGCGTGTGTTGGCATCAATCCATTCGCTTGGAAGTACTGGCTTGATGATCTCTTCCATCACCGCTTCGCGAACGGTTTCAGTGCTTACTGAATCACAGTGCTGGGTTGAAAGCACAACCGCGTCGATACCAACAGGCTTGTCGTTTTCATACTTGAACGTAATTTGGCTTTTCGCGTCAGGGCGCAACCAGTCTAGCTTACCAGACTTACGTACTTCGGCCTGTTTTTGAACAAGGCGGTGAGAGTATGTAATTGGCGCTGGCATGAGTACATCAGTTTCGTCGCTGGCGTAACCGAACATTAGACCTTGGTCACCCGCACCTTGTTCTTCTAGGCTTGCGCGATCAACGCCTTGATTGATGTCAGGTGACTGTTTACCAATAGCGTTTAACACTGCACATGAATCGGCATCAAAGCCCATATCTGAGTGCGTGTAGCCAATTTCTTTCACTGTTTTTCGGGTAAGTTCTTCAATATCTACCCATGCAGAGGTGGTTACTTCACCACCTACCAAAACCATACCGGTTTTTACATACGTTTCGCAGGCCACCCGAGCACGAGGATCTTGTTCTAAAATAGCGTCAAGAACCGCATCTGAGATCTGATCAGCGATTTTGTCCGGATGTCCTTCAGACACTGACTCGGATGTGAATAAATGCGTGGCCATAAATGCTCCGTAAGCGTTAAATTATCAAAATAGTCGTGTATTGTACTAAAACAAGTTATAAATACCAGTCTTTACTTCTAGACGTCTAAAAGTCTCTTCGTTACGAATAGTTGACACAACCTGATCACTTATAGGGTTATTCAGGTCGAGATTATCGAAGCGAATGATGTAATTATAAAACCAGACGTTAGATATAACCGTTTTAGTCGTATTGGGAATACGTGATGGTTGAGGTATAGACCATTTTTTACTATGACTTTCACTATTGGCAATCAAAACCCATTGAACTGTAAGGTGGCATAGGTAAGAATAACGCCACATTCATTCGTATAAAGAAGTAGAGCGAACGCCTTACCTCTACGCTCGTCTAGCTTGCCTAGCCCGCTAAGATACGAAACAAAAGATACAAAATAAACCAGGAGACAACATGCCCTCTCGTCGTGAACTCGCCAACGCAATCCGTGCATTAAGCATGGATGCCGTTCAACAAGCTAAATCTGGTCACCCAGGAGCCCCAATGGGGATGGCTGATATCGCACAGGTACTTTGGGGTGATTTCTTATCACACAACCCTGCAAACCCGTCTTGGGCTAACCGCGATCGCTTCGTACTTTCAAATGGTCACGGCTCAATGCTGTTGTATTCTTTGCTTCACCTTTCAGGCTACGAACTGCCAATTGAAGAGTTAAAGAACTTCCGTCAATTACACTCTAAAACACCAGGCCACCCAGAGTATGGCTATGCTCCAGGTGTTGAAACCACCACAGGTCCACTAGGCCAAGGTATTAGTAATGCCGTAGGTATGGCGCTTGCTGAAAAAGTATTGGCGGCACAATTTAACCGCGACGGCCACAACATTGTTGACCATCACACCTATGCATTTTTAGGCGACGGCTGTTTGATGGAAGGTATCTCACACGAGACATGTTCACTAGCCGGTACACTAGGCCTTGGTAAACTTATCGCATTTTGGGATGACAACGGCATTTCAATTGACGGTGAAGTAGAAGGTTGGTTCACCGACGACACACCAGCGCGCTTCAAGAGCTACGGCTGGGAAGTCATTGAAGGTGTTGACGGTCACGATGCAGAGCAAGTGAAAGCCGCCATTGAAAAAGCACAAGCGAACACGGTGCAGCCTACACTTATTTGTTGTAAAACCACCATTGGTTTTGGTTCGCCTAACAAAGAAGGTACCGAGTCATGTCACGGTGCACCACTAGGTGAAGACGAAATTGTAGCCACGCGCGAAAAGCTCGGCTGGAACCATGGCGCGTTCGAAATTCCAGACGATATTTACGCGGGTTGGGATGGCAAAGAGAAAGGCTCAAAAGCGGAAAACGCGTGGAATGACGCTTTCGCAGCATACGAAGCCGCATACCCAGAGCTTGCAGCAGAATTTAAACGCCGTGTAAATGGCGAACTGCCAGCAGATTTCAGCGACAAAGCAGATGCAATTATTGCTGAACTTCAAGCTAACCCACAAAACATTGCGTCACGTAAAGCGTCGCAAAATGCGTTAAACGCATTTGGTCCGCTACTTCCTGAGCTATTAGGCGGCTCTGCCGACCTTGCTGGTTCTAACCTTACCATTTGGGAAGGTAGCAAAGGCGTTGAAGCAAACGATGCATCAGGTAACTATATTTATTACGGTGTACGTGAATTTGGTATGTCTGCCATGATGAATGGCATTGCCCTTCATGGTGGCTTCAAGGCATACGGTGCAACTTTCCTAATGTTTATGGAATATGCACGTAATGCGGTACGTATGGCGGCACTAATGAAGCAGCCTGCAATTTTCGTTTACACCCATGATTCAATTGGTCTAGGTGAAGACGGCCCAACGCACCAGCCGGTAGAGCAGGTAGTTGCGCTACGTGCAACGCCTAACCTTGATAACTGGCGTCCGTGTGATCAGGTTGAGTCTGCTGTATCGTGGAAGTCTGCCATTGAGCGCACTGACGGCCCAACAACACTAATCTTCACGCGCCAAGGCTTAGCGCAACAAGAAAGAACCGCTCAACAAGTTGCAGATATCGCGAAAGGCGGTTACGTACTTGAAGATTGTGAAGGTACGCCAGAACTTATTCTTATTGGCACCGGTTCAGAGGTTCAACTTGCTGTTGAAGCCGCTGCGAAACTTAGCGAGCAAGGCAAGGCGGTTCGCGTAGTGTCTATGCCATCAACTGATGTATTTGACCGCCAGTCGGCTGATTACCGTGAAAGTGTACTGCCTTCTAGCGTTGTTAAACGCGTAGCAGTTGAAGCCTTGTCTAAAGACAGCTGGTACAAATACGTTGGCTTTAATGGCGCTATCGTGGGCATGGACACCTTTGGTGAGTCTGCGCCTGCGGGCGACCTGTTTAAGCACTTCAACATTACCACTGACGCTGTAGTAGAGGCTGCACTGTCTCTGTAAGAGGTAATAGATAAGCCTATGGTAAATATTGCCATAAATGGGTTTGGTCGTATTGGTCGCAACGTATTGCGCGCGCTGTATGAAAGCGGGCGCAATAATGAATTTAATGTGGTGGCCATTAACGACATTGCTAAACCCGAAGGCATCGCACATTTACTTAAATACGATACCGCCCACGGGCGGTTCCGTTTTGATGTGGCCTTAGAAAACAACACGCTTAATGTCGCAGGCGACGATATTACACTGCTTGCAATAAGTGATATCAAAGACCTACCGTGGAAAGACTTAGGCGTTGATATTGTGCTTGAGTGTACGGGCAAGTTTGATGACAGAGCATCGGGGCAAGCACATTTAGATGCAGGTGCTGGCAAAGTGCTTTTCTCGTCGCCCGGGTCACCAGATTTAGACAATACGGTCATTTTCGGAACCAACGAAGACACGTTGACCAGTGAACAAAAATTAGTCTCTAACGGCTCTTGCACCACAAACTGCATTGTTCCTGTTATCCAAGCTCTTGACGCTGCGTTCGGTGTGGAAAGTGGTACGATCACAACCATTCACGCGTCTATGCACGACCAGCAGGTTATCGACGCCTATCACGAAGATTTGCGTAGAACCCGTGCTGCAAGTCAGTCGATTATTCCCGTTGATACGCGACTTTCTGCCGGTATAGAGCGCATTCTGCCTAAGTTTGCAGGAAAGTTCGAAGCTATTGCGGTTCGAGTGCCGACTATCAATGTTACTGCCATGGACTTGAGCGTAACGCTTCAATCTAAGGTAACCATTGAGCAAGTGAACCAAGCCCTTCGCAATGCAAAAGCGGGGCGTTTACAGGGCATTTTGGATTACACCGAAGAGCCATTGGTATCGGTAGATTTCAATCACGACCCTCACTCGTGTATTGTAGATGGCACACAAACAAGAGTCAGTCACAAGCAACTGGTTAAAACACTGGTGTGGTGTGACAACGAATGGGGTTTTGCAAACCGTATGCTCGACACAGCAAAAGTGATGTTCGACGCAAAGTAAAGCATTGATGCTGCCAAGGGTTGGTAGCACCAGCCCGCGCAGCTTTCACCGTTAATTTGAGCGTGCCTTACCTTTAAAACACGCTCTACTGAATTTAAATTAACAAAGGAAAGACGATGGCAATTCCAAGCATGAGCGATATGGCCCTAAAAGGTCAGCGCGTATTAATTAGACAAGATTTAAACGTGCCGGTAAAAGACGGCAAAGTAACTTCTGATGCGCGTATCAAAGCATCAATCCCTACGATTAAAGCAGCCCTAGACGCAGGTGCGGCAGTTATGGTGATGTCTCACTTGGGTCGCCCAACTGAAGGCGAGCCTGCTGATGAGTTCTCTCTTCAACCTGTTGTTGATTACCTTAACGACGCCCTAGATGTGCCGGTTAAGCTAGTAAAAGATTACTTGGACGGTGTTGAACTTACCGAAGGTGAGCTCGTCATTCTTGAAAACGTACGTTTTAATAATGGCGAAAAGAAAGATGACGAAACGTTAGCAAAACAGTACGCAGCACTTTGCGATATTTTTGTAATGGATGCGTTCGGTACTGCTCACCGTGCACAAGCGTCTACCCACGGCGTTGCTAAATTTGCACCAAAAGCCTGTGCTGGCCCATTATTAGCTGCGGAACTAGATGCACTAGGCAAGGCGCTGGATAACCCTAAACGCCCAATGGTTGCCATTGTCGGTGGCTCTAAAGTATCAACCAAGTTAACCGTGCTAAAAACGTTGGCAGAAAAAGTAGATCAGTTAATTGTTGGCGGTGGTATCGCCAATACCTTTATCGCGGCACAAGGCCACAATGTAGGTAAGTCATTAGTAGAGATGGATCTAATCGAGCAAGCCACGCAGCTTATGAATGAAGCGCAGGCGAATGGCGGTAATATTCCAGTGCCTACAGATGTGGTCGTTGGCAAAGCGTTTGATGAAAACACCGAAGCCACGCTTAAACTCGTCAGTGACGTTGCCGACGACGATATGATTTTTGATATCGGCCCAGACTCGTCAAAAGCGTTAGAAGATATCATCAAAAACGCGGGTACTATTGTATGGAATGGTCCTGTAGGCGTATTTGAATTTGAACAGTTCAGTGCGGGTACAGAGGCGCTGTCTGAGGCGATTGCCTCAAGCGATGCATTCTCAATTGCAGGTGGTGGTGATACACTAGCGGCAGTTGATAAATACGGAATTGCCGATAAGGTTTCTTATATTTCAACAGGTGGTGGCGCGTTCCTAGAATTCTTGGAAGGCAAAACACTACCTGCGGTAGCAGTACTAGAAGAAAAAAATAAATAAGCCTGAGCGCTGCATGTAAACGCAGCGTTTTAAAGCTCAAGATAGCTAAGGCCTAGTACAAACGTTACCCCATGCGTCACGCTCAGTAACAGCATTTTTGAGCGTGACCTTTTAATCGGAAACGATTACACCTGCGAAACAGTGAAGTACGCAGGCATAAATACCAATTTTATTACAGATGTGTTTACTTAAGGTACCGGCATGCCGCGTTTGAGACAAACAGATCTTTAATAGAATTGGTATAACAATAAACCCTACACCTGTCTATTAAGGCAGTAATATACAAAAGGAGTGTTGCAATGGCATCACAAGCTCAGCAGGCAATGCTGGATAAACTGAAGACGCAAAGCGGTTTTATTGCAGCGTTAGATCAAAGCGGCGGTAGTACCCCTAAAGCGTTACGCTTATACGGCATCGAAGAGTCTGAATATAGCTCAGACGAAGAGATGTTCAATCTTGTTCATGAAATGCGTACGCGCATTATTACCAGCACCCCTTTTAGCGGCGAGCGCGTTCTTGGCGCAATCTTGTTTGAAAACACTCTTGATAGAGACATCGAAGGCATGTCTTCTGCACACTATCTGTGGCAGAAAAAGCGTGTTATTCCTTTCTTAAAGGTAGATAAAGGACTAGCTGAAGAAAGCAACGGCGTGCAGGTAATGAAGCCAATGCCTGGTCTTGATGCACTGCTAGCTAAAGCGGTGGCGCAAGATGTATTTGGCACTAAGATGCGCAGTGTTGTTAAGCTTGCGAATCTCCAAGGTATCAAAGATGTTGTTGCTCAGCAATTTGAAGTGGGTAAGCAAATTTTAGCCGCGGGCCTTGTTCCGATTATCGAGCCAGAAGTAGACATCCACAGCCCACAAAAAGCAGAAGCAGAAGCATTACTTAAGCTAGAGATTTTGACCCAGCTTAATCTGCTAAACGAAGGTCAGGAAGTCATGCTTAAGCTAACGCTTCCAACAGAAGCTAATTTCTACAAAGAGCTCGTTGATCACCCTCGCGTACTGAAAGTTGTAGCGCTATCCGGCGGCTATAGCCGTGAAGAGGCAAACGCCAAACTGGCAGAAAACCAAGGTATGATCGCGAGTTTCTCTCGCGCACTGACCGAAGGCGTTTCTGCACAGCAGTCTCAAGAAGAATTTGAAGCAACACTAGATACTGCCATTGAAGGTATCTACCAAGCGTCTAAAGCTTAATTCTCTCCTTTTAAATTGATTGTAAAGAGCGCCTAATCGCGCTCTTTTTCGTTGTGCGGTTTTGTTACTTCTTATTTCATTCCGCTTTTGTCGATTCTGAAAACGTGCAATCGCTTATTGCCTGCGTTTACTAGCAAGAATGTTTCTTGTAAAAGCGTAATCGCCTGTGTAGCATAATGCCGAAATTTTCCTTATATAATTGAATTTCTGGAATAATCATCGGTGAATAATCCTCAGTACATGAAGCAGTACACCATATACGCATTAATTGCGTTGCTGTTTACTTGCTTATCTGGACTCAAACAGGATTACAAGCCAATCACGTTCAAGCATCATTTTGATGCGTCTATTTCTGAATATTCCTTCGAGTTTGATACTGAGGAAAGTGCGCCGGAAGAGCCCGCGCCGCCACAATATATTGTGCTGGATTACCTTGCGGATTCCTTCACTGAGACCACAAAGCCACGTTCGCGCTGGCATTTCAAAACATCCCTTAACTACGCAACGCCGTTAACGCGAGCGCCGCCTATTGCTTAGTTTTTTAGGTTTAGCAGTTAGCTGCTTACTTAGAAACACGTTAATTCGATATTCATAACATAGCGCCAGCCCTTTTCGCTGGATGTTTCTGCGCGCTTAATTTTCAGCACTGAATTTAACTGCTGAACGCGCGCTAGTGGCGTGCTGTCTTTTTACGAGGCACGTCACGATTAGCCTTTAATTACGAATTTACATTATGAGCAAAAAAGCACTTCTTGCAGTAAGCATTGTTACCGCACTGTTAGGTGGGTGTGGTCATGAAGAACATGCTGCGCATCACGAAAAACTTCAATTCAACGTTACTCATCCCATCGTACAAGACACAACGCTGGTAAAAGAGTACGTCAGTCAAATACGTGCCATCCAACACATTGAAGTTAGAGCTATGGAAAAAGGCTATCTTCAATCGACCTTTGTTGATGAAGGACAAACGGTAGAGCGTGGTCAACCCATGTTCAAAATAATGCCGAACGTGTACGAAGCTGAGCTACATCGCGCTGAAGCTGAGGCTAAAGCGGTTGAGATGGAGTATAAGAATACCAAGTCGCTTGTTGAGCAGAACATTGTTTCTCCTAACGAACTCGCCGTTATTGAAGCGCAGCTTCAAAAAGCACAGGCAGAAGTTGAACTGGCGAAGACCCACCTGGCGTTTACTGACGTTAAAGCACCGTTCACTGGCAAAATGGACCGACTGGAAGCGCGAACGGGAAGTTTACTCGATGAGGGTGAACTGCTCACCACATTGTCTGATATCAGTACAATGTGGGTATACTTCAACGTGCCTGAATCTGAGTATTTAAAGTACGCGAAGAACAGCGCGTCAAATGAGCAAACTTCAGTGCGATTAAAGCTTGCCGATGGCAGTATTTACGCGCATCAAGGCGTGATAGATGCCATTGAAGCTGATTTTGATAATCACACCGGTACTATAGAAATGCGCGCGTCTTTCCCTAATCCAGACCAGCTGCTAAGACATGGGCAGACCGGTAATATCATGGTAGATATTGCCTATCCGGATGCTCTGGTTATCCCTCAGAAGGCCACATTCGAAATTCTCGATCAAAGCTTTGTGTATGTGCTGGATAGCGAGAACAAGCTAGCAACGCGCCACATTAATATAGCAGCAGAGCTCCCTAACATCTATCTGGTGTCTGACGGCTTAGCGCCAAGTGACACTATTTTGATTGAAGGTCTGCGAAGAGTCTCGAACGGCGATGAGATAGAGCCTGAACTTATTTCAGCCAGCGACACATTAGCTGAACTGTCACTGCACGCAGAATAAGGGGGCGCTATGTTTGGAGTTTTCATTAAACGTCCAGTGATGGCCATCATGCTATCGCTAATGATCATATTTTTGGGCGTGTTGTCGGTGTTTAGCCTACCCACGTCACAGTTTCCCGATATTGCGCCGCCGCGGGTGCTTATTTCTCTGGCCTATCCCGGTTCAAGTGCTGATGTACTGGTGAAATCATCCCTAGTTACCATCGAGCGTTCAATCAACGGTGTGCCGGGCATGAAATACATCGTGTCGGATGCGACCAGCGCGGGTGAAGCCACTATTCAAGTTATCTTCGATTTAGATGTGGATCCGAATCAGGCGCTCATTAATGTGAAAACGCGGCTTGACCAGATCATGAACCGGCTGCCCCAGCTGGTGCAGCTAGAAGGGGTGGTGTTAGAGCGGGTTCAGCCTAGCATGTTGATGTACATAAACGTCTATAGCACCGACGAAACTGCGGACGAAAAGTTTCTGTACAACTATTCCAATATCAACCTTATCCCAGAGATACAGCGGGTAAACGGGATTGCCAGTGCAAAAATATTGGGAAGTCGCCAGTACGCCATGCGAATTTGGTTAAAGCCTGATCGCATGCGTGCTTACAATGTTTCTGTGGATGAGATCATGGAGTCGATAGACGAGCAAAGCTTGATTGGACGCCCTGGACGACTCGGCAGAAGCTCAGGCATTACTGCTCAGTCCAAAGAGTACGTGCTGATTTACGAAGGACGTTACGACGAGCCTGAAGAATATAAAAATATCATTATTCGCGCCGACTCTGACGGTCGCTTGCTCAAATTAGGTGACATTGCCGATGTTGAGTTAAGCAGTGAATTCTTCGATATCTATTCAAACAAAGACGGGTATCCTTCCGCTGCGATAGTGCTAAAGCAGAACTATGGGAGCAGTGCCAACGAGGTGATCTCTCAGGTGAAAGCCACCATGGCTGAACTAGAGAAAACGTTTCCAGAAGGCATGAAGTACGAGATTAACTACGATGTTTCCAAGTTTCTAGATGCCTCAATTGAGCAGGTGCTACATACCCTGTTTGAAGCCTTTGTTTTGGTTTCTTTGGTGGTGTTCATCTTCTTGGGAGACTGGCGTTCAACACTTATCCCGCTTCTTGCTGTGCCGGTTTCACTGGTGGGAACATTTTTCTGCATGCAGGCCACAGGGGTGAACATTAATCTTATTACCCTGTTCGCTCTGGTGTTAGCGATAGGAATTGTGGTGGATAACGCTATCGTTATCGTAGAGGCGGTTCACGCAAAAATGGAAGAGAGCGCCAGCCTAACCCCTTATATGGCAACCCAACAAGTACTGGGTGAAATGGGGGGAGCTATTATCGCGATAACACTGGTGATGACGGCGGTTTTCGTGCCTCTTATCTTTATGACTGGGCCTGTGGGCGTCTTCTATCGGCAGTTCTCCATTACCATGTCATCGTCAATTATCATCTCGTGTATTGTGGCGCTTTCATTAACGCCAGTGCTGTGTGCAATGCTGCTTAAAAACCCGCATTCACACACGAAAAAGGCAACGCCATTAAGTAAGTTTATCGACGGGTTTAATCACTATTTCAATAAATTAACTGGTCGTTATACAGGCATTATCAAAGCTATCGTTACGCGCCGCACTGTTACTGTAGTGCTGCTTGCAGGCTTTGTGGTAAGTACCTTTGGCGTTAATCAGGCATTACCTACGGGCTTTATTCCCGGTGAAGACCAAGGGCAAATTTATGCCATCATTCAAACACCGCCAGGCAGTACCCTTGAAGCGACGAATACAGTAGCGCGAGAGCTGCAAAGCTTAGCGCTGGACGTTGAAGGCGTCTCCTCGGTGTCCTCGCTGGCTGGCTACGAAATCCTTACGGAAGGTCGAGGCTCAAACGCAGGTACCTGCTTGATTAACCTTAAAGACTGGGCTAATCGCGAACAGTCGGTACGTGACATTATTGAAGAGCTGGAAGCCAAAACGCACCACTTAAGCGCGGTTATTGAGTACTTTGAACCGCCAGTAGTGCCTGGGTATGGCGCGTCTTCGGGGTTATCATTTCGTTTACTCGATAAAACCAACACAACCGACTACCAAGAGTTCGACCAAATCAATAAAGCCTTCATGAAAGAGTTAGCTAAACGTGATGAGCTAAAAGGCTTATTCACTTTTTATGCTGCTGATTATCCTCAATATAAAATTGAGATAGATAACCAAGCTGCTATGCAGAAAGGGGTATCTATTGGCGCAGCTATGGAGAATTTGAATATTCTTATTGGTAGTACTTATGAGCAAGGTTTCACGCGTTTTAATAACTTCTTCAAAGTGTACACACAAAGTGCACCGGAATATCGTCGTTATCCCAGTGACTTATTGGATTACTACGTGAAAAATGAAGAGGGTGAGATGGTGCCTTACTCGGCCTTTATGAAGCTGATTAAAACTCAAGGCCCTAATGAAATTACGCGCTACAACCTTTATACCTCGGCGGCAATTCGCGCAGAGCCTGCAGCAGGGTATACCTCGGCGCAAGCGATAAAAGCGGTTGAAGAAGTGGCGGCTGCAACCTTGCCAAAGGGATATGACATTGGTTGGGAAGGCCTGTCATTTGACGAGGCTAAACGAGGTGATGAAGCCATCGTTATCTTTGCCGTAGTATTGTTGTTTGTATATATCGTGCTGGCATCACAATACGAGAGCCTGCTTCTACCTTTTGCGGTCATTCTTTCACTACCTACCGGTATTCTCGGCTCATTCCTGTTTCTAAAAGGTATGGGACTGGCCAATGATGTTTATGCGCAGCTTGGTTTAGTGATGCTGGTTGGTTTACTCGGTAAAAACGCTGTGCTTATTGTGGAATACGCAGTGCAAAAAAATCAGCAGGGCTTATCCATTGCTGACGCAGCGGTTGAAGCGGCCAAACAGCGCTTCCGTCCAATCTTAATGACATCGTTCTCGTTTGTAGCAGGGTTAATTCCGCTTGTTATTGCAACGGGTGCTGGCGCAGTAGGAAATAGAACTATTGGTGCTTCTGCCTTAGGCGGTACCTTGTTCGGCACTATTTTTGGTGTGCTGGTTATTCCCGGGCTTTACTACTTGTTCGCCAAATTTGAAGAAGGTAAGTCATTAATCAAAAACGAAGATCACGTTCCCCTTACTGAAACATACCACTATAACGATGAGGTGCTAAGCGATGACAAATAAAAAGCGATTTACCTATAAGCCGTTGTGGTTAGCGCTTAGTAGTGCGTTGTTAGTACAGGCATGTGCCATTCCTTCCATTGAAACGCGACACCCTGCTCTTGATTTGCCCGAGCAATTTAATGCGAAAGCTTCGCAAGTGGATACACAGGCTGCTCATGGAGCTAACGAGAGTACGCAAGCAAATATTCAATGGAGTGAGTGGTTTAACGACCCGACGCTTTCTGCGCTGGTGGAAACTGCAGTTAAGAACAACCAAGAGGTGTCTATATTAATTCAACGCATTAATATGGCGTCGAATGAAGTGTATGCACGGGAGGGGGAATACTTGCCTCGACTCTCTGCGGGGGTAGCCGCTGAAACCGAAAAGGTTGGCGAATATACCCGGGAAGGCGCAGTAGAAGAACAGTTAAATATCAAGGAGGATAAAGAATTTCCTGACCCGCTGGCAAACCTAAAGCTAGGCCTTAATGCGTCATGGGAAATTGACGTTTGGCATAAGCTGAGAGATGCGTCTAAAGTGGCCTCGCTTGAATACTTGGCGTCGGTTGAAAGTAAGAACTTTTTCGTTACCCAGTTAGTATCTGAAGTTGCGCGTACTTACTATGAACTACTGGCGTTAGATAACAAGCTAGAAAACCTCGACTCAACCATTTCGCTACAGCGTAACGTTATTCACACTATTAATGCGTTGAAAGAATACGGGCGGGCGTCATCGCTGCCCGTTGCGCGCTTTAACGCGGAAGTGAAGAAAAACGAGAGCGAGCGTTACTTGATTGAGCAGGAAATTCTTGAAAAAGAGAATACGCTCAATCTGTTGATAGGGCGCACTCCACAACCTATTAAAAGGGACAGTGATGTGTTGCTTAATGCTGAGATAATAAGCCCGCAGGTGGGTGTACCCTCTGCGCTATTAGACAATCGCCCCGATATAAAACAAGCTGCACTCACGCTCCAAGCAGCTGAGTTAAATATCGATGTGGCTAAAGCTAACTTCTACCCTTCTTTTGAGCTAAAAGCAGGGTTAGGTTTATCGGCGTTCGATAGTCGCTACTTGTCTAATGTGCCTGAGTCATTGGCATATTCGTTATCTGGTGATGTTTTTGCGCCATTAATAAACCGAAGAGCGATTGAAGCGGTTTATCAAAATGCCAGCGCCGAACAAATTGAAGCGGCTTACGAATATGAACTGACCGTTTTAACGGCGGTAGCTGAAGTAACAAACAGTTTGTCGAAGCTCGATAATTTGGAGAAAAGTGCTGAAGCAAGGCGTCATCAAATTGCTTCACTCGAACAGTCGATTGATATTGCCAATAGGCTTTTTTCGTCAGCTCATGGTGAATATTTAGAGGTGCTGCTTGCGCAACGAGAAGCACTGGAAGCGCGTAGCGAGTTTATTGAAACTCGTCAGCAGCAAATGGCCGCATTGGTCGATTTGTATCAGGCACTCGGAGGCGGATGGCAGTCTTGAAATAAAAAGGAGAGCGCTCGCTCTCCTTTTTTCGCCTTTATCAAAAGCTGGCGGTGAATTTCAGACTCAACGTGTGACAAAAGCAGAACGCATGCGGTGTTAAATGTTAACGCGTAAAGTTAAAGCGGGCAAAAAAGCGCTTAGCTTCGTCACTATCAAAATCATAGCCATTATTCGTCATCGCTTCTAAAGCATCTTCTACCGTTTCGTAAAAGCCATAAGGAACCTCGGCAGCGTCGTAGCACTGAGAAATCTGATGCTTAGTTGTCAGCATAATGTCGGTATCTAATATCACCACGGCAAGAAACGACAGGCCGCGGGTTTTTCTTACCCGAGTTTGTTTTACAAAAATATCAAAGGTGGAAGGGGGCATCAGGCTTTCACCGTAAAGGCAGCTTACTTGTGCCCATTTAGTGCCCTTTTCGAATTGTGAAATGTCAGAAGACATCTTAACTACGCCATTTCTCATGGTTTCGTCATTCCACGGTCCGCGCGCTGAGAAGAGCAGCAACTGACCGCTTAAGCTACATTCAAACTCGCCGTGTGGATTATTCATGGGCATTACCTTTAAGCCTTATAGAGAAGTTAGCACTTTACTGCTATCACGCAACTAACCATTCGGCTAAAGCCAGCGCCCCTGTGTACTGCGCTTAATCGCCTAGCGATGTCGCTCAACGTTTAATCTTTATTGGCTGAATATATTCAGTAATATGGAGACGATAAATGCATCACTACAACGTGATCACCCCATAAAAAAGAACGGATAAGAACAAATAGATTAAGGTGAGATATGTCTTTTACGAGAAATCACAGGTACCCGTCAGTCAAAAAACGGTTTGCTATATGGGCTGCACTATTTAGCGTAGGCACGCTAGCTATGTCATCCACAGCGCTTGCAAGCAATGAGAGAGAACCTCTTACTACCGACTCTGAACGCTATTTTAAATCGGAAGATATTTTTAATTTGGAATACGTGAGCGAAGTTCAGGTGTCGCCAAACGGTAAATATGTTGCATATGTGCGCCGTTCAAACGACATTATGTCGGACAGCAGTCGAGCTAACGTCTGGCTAGCGTCGGTTGATGGAAAGTCACACCGCCCCTTACTGTCGTCGAAAAAGAGTTACTATTCTATTCGCTGGTCACCAGACGGTAGCCGATTGGCTTACCTTTCTAATGAAGAAGGTAAACCGCAATTGTATGTGCGTTGGATGGATACAGGGCAAACGGCACTCGTAACAAATGTCACCTCAAACCCAAGTAACATCACTTGGTCGCCAGATGGTAAGCACATTGCTTTCACTATGAGCGTTGATGCCAAGGAAAAGCCGCTAGACGTTAAAATGCCTAAAAAGCCTGACGGTGCAAAGTGGTCTCCTAGCTTTCAATATATTACCAAAGCGCGCTATCAAGCAGATGGCCGAGGTATTCTTGAACCTGCTTATACCCATATTTTTATTGTTCCTGCTGACGGAGGCACAGCACGACAGCTTACTTCAGGGAACTATCACCACAATGGGCGCTTAAGTTTCTCTCCTGATAGCGACAAAATCTATTTCTCTGCCAACCGCAGTGACAATTGGGAGTATGAGCCTGTTGAGGGGGACATCTTTTCTGTGGATATGATGGGGCATATCGCACAGCTTACCAACGATAAAGGCCTTGAATCATCGCCTGTCGTATCGCCTGACGGAAAGCACATTGCTTACGCACGCCGCGATGACGAAAAAGTGATGTACAAAAATAGCTATTTATATGTGATGAAGAGCGATGGTACAGATGCTCAAAATTTAACAAAAGACATTGATAATTCAGTGTCTAACTTTCACTGGAAAGATAATAAGCACGTTTATTTTCAGCAGTCGGTTCGCGGTTTAGCGCAGGTGGATGTGGTATCGCTATCGGGCAGCGTAAAAGCCGTAGCTAAGGGGCTGGGTGGTACTACGTTAGGACGACCTTATGTGTTTGGCACTTATCACGCTGTTGATGATGTAGTGGCGTATACCAAAGGACGTACCGACCGCCCCGCTGATTTATATGTCACTACGCGAAACGAGCGACAGCTTACATCGCTCAACGAAGACGTTCTAGGTCATAAGCAACTTGGCGAAGTAAAAGAAATTGTCTATCCGTCTTCTATTGATGGCGAAGAAATCCAGGGGTGGTACATTCTGCCGCCAAACTATGACAGCTCGAAAACGTATCCGCTTATCTTAGAAATTCACGGCGGACCTAATCTCGCCTATGGCCCTGTTTTCACTGCTGAACTGCAGCGCATGGCTGCAGAGGGCTACGTGGTGTTTTATGATAATCACAGAGGCAGTACAGGTTATGGAGAACGCTTTGCATTGCTACTTCAAGGGAAATACAGTTCGGAATATGACTTCTCAGACCATATGTCGGGCGTAGATGCGCTTATTGAAAAAGGCATCGCTGATCCAGAGCGACTGTTTATTACTGGTGGTTCAGCAGGCGGCATTGCATCAGCCTATGCCATTGGCCTTACTAACCGATTTAAAGCAGCCGTAGTCGCAAAACCCGTTATCAACTGGTTATCGAAAGTGCTGACTGCCGATTCAGGTCTATATCAAATCCCTTTCCAATTTCCGGGCAAGCCTTGGGATAACGTAGAGCACTACTGGAAGCGCTCACCGCTATCGCTAGTAGGTAATGTAACGACCCCCACCATGCTGATCACGGGAGTGGAGGACAAGCGCACGCCAATGTCTGAGACTGAGCAGTTCTATCAAGCATTAAAGCTTCAAAAGGTTGATAGCGTGCTGGTAAAAGTACCTGGATCGCCGCACGGGATTGCTTCTAAGCCTTCTAGAATGATTGGTAAAGTTGAAAATATCTTGGCGTGGTTTAAAAAATACGACAGCTCGCAGTCACAAAGTACGCAAGTTGAAGCTCAATAATTAGTGTGCTGAGGCTAAATGGGGCTAATGCGCCGATTCAATCGGTTCAAGGCCCCATTTTTTTAGTATTCGCGCATATTCGCCATTCGCCTTTAAGATAGAAAGCGCGTTTTTAAGTGAGCTAATTTTGTCTTTCCCAGTCTTAAGGCCAGTGGCAACATAAAGATCGGCACCCAATGCTTCGATAACATATTCGCTCGTTGCGTCGTTAGGGTTAAAGCCTGCGTCGCTGATTTCATACTTTCCTGTCTCAAAATTGGCTAATGCAAAGTCGATGCGCCCCATATACAAAAGCTTCCACAGTAGTGCTGGCTCAGCAACCAAAGCGAGGTTTTTATTTTCTTCAAAACCTTCTTGCTGCAAAAACGATGCTGAGCCATAGCCGCGTATTGAGCCTACTCGGAACTGCTTTGCATCGTCTAAGGAACTGACGTGCGCTGTCTCTTTCTGCTTTAAGCGGATCAGCGAGGCCTGCATATGATTCACTGATGAAATCCACTCAAATTTATCTTCCCTGTTCGGTGTTTTCAATAAAGATAGAAGTACCAGATTGGGATTGTCGAGGGTTTCTTGTACTGCACGGGCCCACGGCATGTGTTCTAACGAACTACTAAATGGCAGCAGAGGTTTAAGTGCGCTAGCGAGGTCGACGTTGACGCCCTGAGCTTTTCCATCCTCATTAATCCAGTAATAGGGCGGCGTAACCTCGCTCAAAAAATATACGTGGTTTGAGGACCCAAAGGAAGATGAACTTGCAATCAGCAACAAAAAAATCCAGATACTACGAAACATAACTACTGTTAGCACCTATAGAAATAACACCAATTGTGGGGGGGTAAATAAGAAAAATCTAATGCGCAGTATACTCGTTTTGTAGGCAAATAATACTGATATTTGCCTGTAAAACGCTCAGTTCGAGGTGTTGATAGTCGGTATGTATTTATTCAACACCAGGGTGTAACTGCTCAATATCAGGAACAACAGATAGTTTTAAATCAAGGGCTTTCCAGTAATGGCTTTCTCGCAGTAGGTCAGCTGAGATAATGGGTTTTTCATCTAACCAGCCTTCTGGGAAGGTAACGGTAAGTTCGTTCTTTTCTGCATTTACCACCAGATCGGGTACAAAACCCTCTTGGCGCTTAATATTCAGCAATACACCCAAACGAAGTAACGCGATTAAGTGTTTTACTGACCGCTCATCGAAAAGATTGAACGTGGGGAGTTCATTGGTACGAATCTTCTTTCTATGAAATCGCACGAGAGTAGCTAGCAGTAATTGTTGTTCCTGCGTAAACCCAGGCATGTCTACATTGCCAAGAATATAGGCGCTGTGTTTTTGAATGCCTCGAGAGTTAATTTGCATGCCGACCTCATGAAGTAAAGCTGCCCAGCCGAGCATACTTTTAAAGTCACGCCCTTTAAGCTTCCACGCTTTTTCAACATCACTGAAAAGTGAGAGGGTTGTGTTAAGCACCATAGTGGCTTGGGACGTATCTACATCGTAGCGCGTCGCCAAACTACTCGCGGTTCTGCCGCGAATATCAGCGTGATGAAGCTCGTCTTCCATCTGATAAAGCACGCCTTCACGCAAGGCGGCAGGCGAATACACCAAACCTTCAATCTCCAGTGCTTTGAAAACGGCGATAAGAATAGCGAGGCCGCCAGCGATAACCACACGGCGATCTTCACTTAAATCTGGGTAGCTTAATTTGTCTATATGGCCTGCGCTTATGAATTGCTTCATTAAATTGCGCAAACTTCTAAGTGTCACCGGAATATCGTGTCCATTAGGTCTGTCTTGCTGACAAAGTGTAAACAGAGAACGAATGGTACCCGATGTACCGATACACTGTACCCAACCCAGTCTGCGATATTTGTTGTCTATTAACTCAAGCTCTTGTTGTGCGGCCGTGATAGCTCGGTCAAAGGCTTTTGCCTTTAGCTCACCGTCTGGGAAAAATCGTTTGGTATAGCTCACGCAGCCCACTTGGAGACTACGGCAAAGTAAAGGTGTAAACCCTTCACCAATGACGAACTCGGTTGAGCCACCGCCAATATCAATAACTAGCTGTTGGCCGTCCGAATGGTTAGTATGCGCAACGCCTGAGTAAATAAGACGAGCTTCTTCTACCCCCGAAATCACTTCAATAGGATAGGGAAGAATGTCTTTTGCTGCGTTGATAAAATTGCGGGCATTACGCGCTTTGCGTAACGTGTGGGTGGCGACAATTCTCACCGAGTCGGGCTCAAAACCCTTTAGGCTTTCTGCTACCACTTTTAGCATAGCAAGCCCACGCTCCATCGCCTCATCAGACAACATATCGTCGTCATTAAGGCCTTCGGCCAAGCGGACTTTTTGTTTAACTCTATGCAGAATCTGCACAGCCCCAGCAACAATGCGTGCTACTACAAGGTGAAAACTATTTGAGCCAATGTCTAGTGCTGCGACTTTATTGACTTCGCGGGTTTCCACGTCATTAAAAACTGATTCGTGCTGGGTCATGTACTAATTTTCTATCCTACAAAGTGTCTTCTAACTTCTTCAAATAGTCATAAATTTCTATTTGCGAGCGAAGTTTTTTACGATTTCCCCTGCGAACGTACTTGTTGCTCTGATCCTTGTCAATCACTCGAGCCTTCAGGGTATCTTTAAATTGTAGCTCCATTATATCAACAATACGCTGTTGAAGACCTTTATCATACACTGGGCAGCCCACTTCAATGCGGTTGTCCATATTACGGGTCATCCAGTCGGCAGATGAGATATATACTTTTCTTTCTCCGCCGCCTTCAAAAATCATCACGCGAGGGTGTTCAAGGAACCTATCAACAATAGAGATAATTTCGATATTTTCGCTTATTCCTTTTATCCCAGGATTCAGTGAGCACATACCGCGTACTATACCGCGGATCTTTACCCCTGCCTGGCTGGCGCGGTACAAATCATCAATGAGTTCTTTATCAACAAGGTTGTTAATTTTGAAGGTGATTTGGGCCTTTTGACCTTGGTTTAAGTGCTGAATTTCTTGACGAATTAACGACTGAATTTTAGTTCTAGCGTTTAACGGCGATATTTGAAGGTGCTGGAACTTGTAGCGTCGATAAGGGTATTGAATAAGATCGAATACCGCTACTCCTTCATCTGCCAATTCTTGATTACGGGTGAATAAGCTGTAATCGGTATAAATTTTTGCCGTTTTCTCGTTAAAGTTACCTGTACCAAAATGCGCATAGTTCACCAAACTACCCCGTTCTTCACGGGTCACAATACAAAGTTTAGAGTGAATTTTAAGGGTAGGCACGCCAAGTACAACGCGTATACCTGCATCGGTCATGCGCTTAGACCATTCAATGTTGGCTTCTTCGTCAAAGCGGGCGCGAAGCTCTACCACAACGGTTACTTTCTTGCCGTTATCTACCGCGTCAATTAGTGAGTTTACAATGCGTGAATTACTGGCAACACGATAAATATTGATGCGTATAGTTTTTACATTTGGGTCGAAAGCCGCCTGTCGAACGAATTCGGTGAAGTGCAGGAAGCGGTGATACGGGTAATACAGTAGGATGTCTCGAGCAGTAATGGCGTCGAAAACGGTGTTGTATTGGGAAAACGCTTTGCTGTCGATAGCTGGTAGCGACGTATGTTCCAGATACTCTCGGCCTACATTGGGAAAGCCAATAAAGTCTTTAAAATTACGGTAGTGCCCAGCAGCGTGCATGGTATCTAACTTGG
Organism: Alteromonas sp. S015; assembly: GCF_036864485.1. NCBI lineage: Bacteria > Pseudomonadati > Pseudomonadota > Gammaproteobacteria > Alteromonadales > Alteromonadaceae > Alteromonas > Alteromonas sp. S015. The sequence continues at coordinate 366,425 of NZ_JAZETO010000002.1, forward strand.
TGATCTTAAGGCGTTTACGAAGATCTGACCGCATATCTTCTGGCATGTCTGTGTCGTAGATAACACGTACAGGCTCAGCAATAAGACGCTGCTTCATACTTTCTGACATTTTTTCAACGAAACTTTCATCAATTTCTTCGTTAATCGAATACTCTGCGTCGCGCGTCATTTTGAATGAAAACGCTTCAATTTCATCAAATTTTACAAAACCGCGGAAGATATCCTCAATGCACAGCTGAATCATGTCGTCGAGCATTACAATGCTCTTTTTCTTACGGCTTTTTTGCGGTGGGATCAGCATAAAGCGCGACATCTCAGACGTGGGAACTTGAATCACCGCAAACCTAGGGTTGCGTTCTTTTCTACGCAGTGCCACATACAGATAAACAGAGTTACCGTTTAGACGGCTTAGCAGGTCGGTTTTCTTATCAATAAGAATAGGCGCAATATGGCGTAACGCTTTGTTAATAAAATAATTGCGTACCCACTGCTTTTGATAATCGTCTAAGTCATCTTTGCGCAGTATATCAATGTTGTAGCGGGCGAGAGTTTTCACGACGTCTTTGTGAATTTGGTCAAATTTCTCAGAAAGCTGTACTACCTTTTTCTGGATTTGTCCCATAAGCGCAGTAAGACGTTCTGCTTCTTCTTCGTTGCCGTCATTTTGCGCAATAGTGATAAGGCGTTTAACATCGGCAGCGCGAACTCGGTAGAATTCATCTAGATTGTTAGAATAAATACCAAGAAAGCGAATGCGTTCTATAGCAGGGTTGTTTTTATCTGCGGCTTCTTGCAATACGCGTTCGTTAAACGCAAGCCAGCTTAATTCTTTGGGATAATATAAAACGTCGTTATCCATAATGTCTCAATTCACGTTCATAAAAATGGTCAAAGACTGCCATCAGTCAGTGACACTACTGTGACAACACGTATTCCGGTGCAAATGTGCACGCATTACGTTGCGGTTATTCCTTTAACTTTCAATATCATGAGCTAATACTTGTGATGTGCAGGATAGTGTATGGCATCACAAGTACGCCCTTGTTTTTATCGCTTTGCGGTAATATCCACCACCAAATCGTTAGCCAACGACTCCAGGGAGTCTTGCAGTGCACCGTCGTCAAAGTCTTCAGGTACTGCAATTTCTGCCTTTGCTTTGAAAATCAGGCTGCCCCAGTTGGGCGCGCTTTCACAATGTGAAGCAAAAGTGAGAATATTCAAATTGAACTGGTTTAGAACAGAGGTGAGCTCTTGAACAATGCCTGTTTTATCATTACCCATCACATCAACCGTCAATTTGGTGGTGTTCTTGTGTTCACTGCTAGCAACCGCTACTGATTGCACCGACAAATCTTTAATAGCGTCCAGCGCATCAATTAAGCTTTGTTTGTTGTCATCGGCAATATGCACTTCTACGAAGCCGGTGAACATTCCCGCCATATGCGCAAAACTCGACCCTTGCCAGTTGCCTTCATGCTTGTATACGCACTTAGCCAGTGCGTCTACCAAACCAGGCTTGTCTTTACCCATAATGCTTATAACCAATGATTGCATACGATGCTCCTTATTGGGCGTGTAGAGAAAAACTTTGATCGTCTTCCTGTAGGGTAATACCATAGGCGCAGAGTAGGTTGCGCGAAGGTAATGCTTTAAACTTTCACTTGCTATTAGCATAACAAAACTTACACTGCTCACCAGTGCAATTTAGGGTTATTCCTCTTAAAAATGAAGAATTTCGAAAATAAGAATTACTAAACAGCCGCATGACTTTCGACAGCAACAGCACAAACAAAAAACGCCAGCGAAGCGACAGATGGTCACGTTATATCGTGACCGGCTTTGGCGGCCTTGTTTTGTTAACCCTTGTTATTCTTATCACCCATCTAATCAGCCAAGCTCTGCCGTTGGCATATACTCCTAGTTTAAATCATCTCCTGAGCTTGAAAACGCCAGATAATGAAAAAATTATCAGCGCAGGCGACATCATTAATAGTCAGCCAATGCTGGTTAGGAAGTCTGACTGTCGATTGGGGCTAAAGTTGCTTAAAGGCGATGCTCTGGTGACCAATCACGATTATATTCGTCCGTGCGAGCATAGGCTGTCGGCCCACAACGTGATGGGAGAGAACTATATCGTAGATGTCTCTCCCAACGCTCAAGTGAGAGTTTTGCCGGTTAGAACATTCAATATGGCCGACGGCAGCACAGAGGATATTGCCACAAGTACGCCGAAAGCAGCGTTGTCAAGCAGCATTACCTTCGCGCTTCCCAAAGATGAGTGGGAGAGTCGCAGTGACTGGAGCATAGCACTGTCTTCAAAATGGGCAGTGGTTTCAATCGCTCAAGGCAATGACGTGTTTATCCGTTGGGTAAATCGGCTTCGCCCTACACAAGTAGTGGATAAACGGCTTCATAATATAGACCGACTCGTATTATTACCCGGCAGTCAGAGCGTGTTGCTTCAAGTGGATGATGCGCTTTTCCTTAATAGACTCACAGATGAAGGGGCGTCACTAATACCCATAGCAGGAGACATCACAGCGTCGTTAGATGAGAAGATTGTATTTCCACTTGCTAAAGACCGCACCTTTTTCCTAATGAATAATAAAACACAGGTGCTTACTCGCTGGGTGTTGAGCAAAAGCGACAAAGGTCTTACCTTTGAACAAACCTACCAAGTAGCGCTACCAGGAGAGAAAGTTAAGGATGTGGCAGAACACGCCAGTATGAACTTAGTGGCTGTGTTGACCGATGAAGCAAGGGTGTTGTTGGTAAACCGTGTATCGGGCGATGTAGTGGCATCACAACAGATAGAGCGTTCTGCTGAGAATATCGTTTGGTACGGCGATAAGCTCTATGGCTATTCAGATAGCACCTTATCAGTATGGGAAGGTAAGTACTTAAGCGGCGTTACTACCTGGGCTTCTTTGTTTGAACCGCAGCACTACGAAGGGTATGAAACAGAAGAAACCGTATGGCAAACCACCAGCGCTTCTGATTTTCAGGAGGCTAAATTTAGCTTAACTCCGCTACTAATAGGCAGTATCAAAGCCTCGCTTCTAGCGCTGCTTATTGCTATTCCAGTTGCTATCGGAGCCGCAATTTATACCGCTTTTTTTGCTAAAAGTCGCTTACGCAATGTTATCAAGCCAGCTATCGAACTTTTAGAAGCGATCCCCAGTGTGTTAATCGGTTTTATCGCGGCCATTTGGTTATCGCCAAAAGCCGAGCAGTTTCTATTTTCCTTTGCCTTTTTCCTTATTGTCATCCCTTTTGTGCTTATTGTCGTTGCCTTGGTACAGCGCCCTGTTGCGGAATACTTACCAAAGAAGTTAAGACATGGCGCTGAATTACTTTTTGCAGTAAGCGGTGTGTTCCTTTTAGGTTTTATCAGCGTGGAATATGCGCCCTCGCTTATTTTTTCGCTAATGGGAGGAGACGGATTTGCAATGTTAGCAGCTGAGTCCGATAGCCCCATAGGAAAAACTACTATAGTGGTAGCGCTAGCGTTAGGTGTGGCTATTTCACCGAGTATTTATTCCCTAGCGGAAGATGCCATAAACGGCGTTCCTAGTGATCTTAAATATGCCTCATTCGCTCTGGGCGCCACGCGATTGCAGACCTTGCTTCATGTAGTGCTACACGTAGCACTACCGGGTATTGTTGCCGCTATAATGCTAGGCTTTGGCCGCGCTTTTGGCGAAACTATGATAGTTTTAATGGTTACGGGAAATACGCCAATATCCAGTTGGGGATTGATAGAAGGTTTGCGAGCACTTACTGCTAACTTGGCAATTGAACTTCCAGAAGCTGATGTATCATCGGCGCACTATCAAATTCTCTTTTTTACCGCGTGTATTTTGTTTCTGTTTACCTTTTTGGTAAACACCATGGCAGAGCTCTTGCGCCAGCGTATAAGAAGTAGGGCGTACTATGGTTAATCGAACAACGTTTGGGATAAGTGCGGTACAGCGCCAATCATTAGTTATTAGCTTAACGGCTTTTTTCACCAGCCTGCTGCTTATTGCGCTAGTTAGCGTTCTCATACTAATTAGTTTTCGCGGTACAGCATATTTTTGGCCAGAGCCTATCTATATGGTTACTGGGACACATCATGACGGTACAACGTTTTCGGTGCTTGCGAACGTATTTGATGAACCAGCAAATGAAGATGTCACTCTTAAATATTCAGATACTGAGCATCCTTATGGTTTTCAAATTCAGTTATCCAGAGAGGAAATCGATACTTCTCTACTTGCGAACGAGAGTGCAGAAATAAAACTATTAGATGGTAGGCGCGTATTGGCTATTCCCGAACATATCGTCGTGCCATCTAAACCGCCTCAAACCTTGGATAAAATTGATGCCATTATAGAGGACGTTGCCCAGATAAGTGCGCAAATTGAAGAGCTCAACACGCGTCATCTTGCGTCTATCCATGAAGCACTATCTCAATTTGATAAACGTGACGTGGTGGCAGACGCGCCAGCTAGAGAGCGCTTAGTCGCGTCATTTAAAGAATATCAAAAGCGAGTAGAAGTGTTAGAGAAAACACGGGCCGAGTATACCTTATCGGTAAGTTTTGCAGATGGGGCGCCGTTCATTATTCCCATTTCAAGTATTCAAGATGTGGATTTTGTTAGTCGCTTAAGCACATTTGAAAAATGGAAAGTGGTACTTTCAGAGGTTGGCGTATTCCTTTCCGACTCCCCTAAGCAAGCAAACACCTCTGGCGGCGTATTTCCTGCGTTGTTTGGCACAATCCTCATGGTGTTCTTAATGACCATCATCGTAACGCCTTTTGGTGTATTAGCCGCCATTTATTTAAGCGAATATGCACCTAACACGGCGCTGACCACCATTATTCGTGTGAGTGTGAGCAACATGGCGGGTGTTCCTTCTATTGTATATGGCGTGTTTGGGCTTGGTTTTTTTGTTTACACCTTGGGCGGCAGTATTGACGAGCTGTTGTTCAGTGAAACACTGCCGGCTCCAACAATGGGAAGCCCAGGTGTATTTTGGGCGGCCTTAACCATGGCAATTTTAACCTTACCCGTTGTGATTGTAGCCACTGAAGAAGGCTTGCGCAGAGTACCGGAAGGATTGAAAGCAGGCAGCTACGCACTGGGGGCGACCAAAATTGAAACTATAGTGCGTACTGTATTGCCTATCGCTTCGCCAGGTATTATGACCGGCGTAATTCTAGCTATAGCTAGGGCGGCAGGTGAAGTTGCCCCTCTCATGTTAGTCGGTGCGGTCAAGTTTGCGCCAACCTTGCCCATAGATGGAGAGTTCCCTTATCTTCATCTTGATAGACAGTTTATGCATTTGGGCGTGCTTATTTATGACGGCGCATTCCACAGCCAAACCGATGGAAAAAGCGCAAGTATGATGTTTGCCGCTTGCTTGCTTTTACTCGTAGTGGTGTTTGTTTTAAATATTCTGGCAGTTGTACTTAGAGCGCGTTTGCGCAAACGCTATCTCAAAGGATAATACAGGGTTTGTAACATGTTGAAGTTGTTTGAACACAATACGCTAAACGTAAACGATATTAATAAAGATCAAACCGCAGTAGAGGTAAAAAACCTTAGCCTGTGGTTTGGTAATAAGCAGGTGTTAAATGACATCAGCATGCGAATTCCCAGAAACAAAATAACCGCTTTAATTGGTCAAAGTGGTTGCGGAAAATCCACACTTATCAGCTGTTTCAACCGCCTTAACGATTTATACGATGGCTGCAAATACGAGGGGGAAATTATTATTGATGAGCGAAACATCAATAGCCGCAAAGTAAACGTGTCACGCCTCAGAACAAATGTGGGCATGGTATTTCAGCGACCCAACCCCTTTCCTATGAGCATTTATGAGAACGTGTGTTACGGGCTTAAGCTTCAGGGCGTGAAAATTCGTCGGCACTTAGACGATGCCGTCGAAGGCGCATTAAAACAAGCTGCATTGTGGGATGAGGTAAAAGACCGCCTGTTTGAATCCGCACATGCTTTATCTGGCGGTCAGCAGCAGCGTTTGGTGATTGCTAGAGCACTGGCGTTAAAGCCTGACATTCTACTTTTAGATGAACCCACTTCGGCCCTTGATCCATTAACTACACTGTTTATTGAAGAGCTAATGGATGCATTAAAAAAACAGTGCACAATAATTATTGTGACACACAACATGCAACAAGCAGCCCGAGTAAGCGACTACACGGCCTTTTTCCATCAGGGTAGGCTGATAGAATATGCAGACAGCGACACCTTGTTTACTATGCCAGAAAAGAAGCAAACCGAAGATTACATAACGGGGCGATATGGATAACGTAGCATTGGACGCGTGTTCTAACACGAGCTTGAGCCGTGAGGAGGAATCACTATGCGACAGGTAGCCTTAAATACGCATATCTCGGGGACGTTTAATATCGAGTTGGAGAACTTGCGTAACTCGGTACTCACCATGGGGGGCGAAGTTGAAAAGCAGTTGGTCGATACGCTAAAAGCGGTTAAGCACAATCATGCTGCACTGGCTGAAAAGGTGGTGTTAAACGACTTAAAAATTAACTCCATGGAAATTCAAATTGACGAAGAATGCTTGCGCATTATTGCCAAACGCCACCCTACCGCCAGCGATCTACGTTTAATCATGACTATTTCCAAAGCCATTACCGATATTGAGCGAATGGGCGATGAAATAGAGCGTATTGCTAAACTGGTAACGCGTAATAAGCTGCCGAGCTCAGATACTATTAAGAGCAGCATGTTGCTTATTGGAGAGCGGGTAGCCGCCATGATGCGGGGTACTTTCGATGCTTTTGCCCGTCAGGATGAAGCCGCTGCATTAGAAGTGTACGACCAAGACAACCGCATAGATAGCGAATACAAGCGATTGCTGTCGTATACCACCTCCGAAATGCAGAAAAGCACTGAAGATATGCAGGATTGGCTGGATGTGTTGTGGGCTATGCGCTCGTTAGAGCGAATTGGTGATAGATGCAAAAACGTGTGTGAGTATGTGGTTTATCTTACTCGCGGTACTGATGTTAGGCATACACCGCTGGAAAATATACAGCAAAAGTTGGAAGATTTGACGTAATCCTGTCCAAATGGTCAGTGCGATTTTGCGTATTGATATTCAAATATGGATACATGCGAAATTTATTTGTAATAAAACTGAAATATTTGGTGGATTTATCATCGTATTCAAATAATTCCGCATACTTTTATCGTTTTTCAGTGATTTTCGCTATGGCTTCTAACATGATTACGTTATCATGCGCCGCAGCCAAGAACAGATCGTGCAAAATTTAATCGAACCGTATGATAAAACACAATTTGTCTTTAACTTCTTTCTCTAGCCCTTGTGGTGAAGAGATCATGCTACTTACTCAAGTAGCGTCCAGCCTAAATCGCGTTTAGATCGGGAGCGATTATCCGTGGAATTTTTTGAAAGTTATGGCCTAATTCTTATAATCCTTGCCGCCGGCGTTGGTTTCGTCATGGCATGGGGTATTGGAGCGAATGACGTTGCCAACGCAATGGGTACGTCGGTAGGTTCTAAAGCTTTAACCATAAAACAAGCCATTATCATTGCAATGATATTTGAGTTTGCTGGCGCCTACCTAGCAGGTGGCGAAGTAACGTCTACTATTCGAAAAGGGATTATCGACTCAACCTATTTTATAGACATACCTGAATACCTTGTATTGGGCATGATTTCGTCACTACTTGCAGCTGGAATCTGGCTAGCGGTAGCGTCATGGTTGGGGTGGCCTGTATCTACAACCCACTCCATTATCGGTGCAATCATCGGTTTTACAGCAACCGGCGTAAGCATGGACGCAGTGGCATGGGACAAAGTGGGTGGTATTGTTGGTAGTTGGGTAGTCACCCCAGCTATATCAGGCATTATCGCGTATCTTATATTCATGAGTGCGCACAAGCTCATCTTCCAAACAGCCTCCCCGTTCGCCAATGCGAAGCGTTATGTACCATTTTATATGGCACTGGCGGGCTTTGTTATGTCGCTTGTTACCATCAAGAAGGGGCTTAAACACGTTGGTTTAGAGCTAAGCGCAGTTAACGGGTATTTATTGGCAATTGGAATTGCTGTCGCGCTGGGCTTTTTGGGGAAATGGTTTATCGGCCGTATGAAGTTCAGCGGTTCGGAAGATGCAGACTTACAAGCGGCTAATGTTGAAAAAGTATTTGCATTGCTAATGGTCGTGACTGCGTGCTGTATGGCATTTGCCCATGGCTCTAACGACGTAGCAAATGCGATTGGCCCTCTGGCGGCTGTAGTAAGTGTCGTTACCAGCGGTGGTGAGATTAACTCAAGCACCACGCTTGCCTGGTGGATTTTACCATTAGGTGGGTTAGGTATTGTTGCCGGCCTTGCGTTATTTGGACATCGCGTAATTAAAACCATTGGTCAAGGTATTACTCACTTAACACCAAGCCGCGGTTTTGCAGCAGAACTCGCTGCTGCGTGTACGGTAGTTATTGCATCGGGGACGGGTTTACCTATTTCGACTACCCAAACGCTTGTAGGTGCGGTATTAGGTGTAGGCCTTGCGCGCGGTGTATCGGCGCTCAACCTAGGCATAGTGAGAAATATCATCGTATCATGGATTGTTACTTTGCCTGCGGGCGCAATTCTTTCGATCATATTCTTCTATATTCTTAAAGCGTCGTTTGGCGTAGCCTAGAACTTAGCACTTACAAACGTTCGTATTAAGCGAAAAGCATTAAAAAGGCCGTGCTTGAAGTGAAGCGCGGCCTTTTTATTTGTTTCGTATTTTTTTCTTGTTAAGCGTTTGCTTAATAACCTAATCAATAGAGATAGGTGTTTCAAAGCCTCTGGGTTTAACACCTACCACAGCGCACTTAAGCTGATGGATAGTTTCTTCTGCGGTATCACCCATTATGTAGCCCGGAACGCCCAAACGTGCCACTGTACCCATCACAATAATGTCGGTATCAAGCGATGTGGTAGTAGCTGCAATTTCTCTTCTAGGATAACCGTGAACAATGTGTTTCTGAGGCTTTAAGTACTCTAATACGTTGTCATCGAGTTCATTACCCAGTTCTTCAAGCAGCCTATCTAGTTCAGCTTCACGTTCGGCATGAATTTTAGCAAGATCAGTTTCCATTCTATCGTTATCGACAGTAATAAAACCGTCTCTGGCGATATTTTCAGGAACCGCATCAAAAACGTGAACAATGTGTAGCTGTGCAAACTCTAGCAGAGCTATCTGGCTAGCGTGACGTAAAATGTCGCGGTTAAGGTCTCGCCTAATTGATATTTCATGCTGAGGGTAGTGATAATTCAAATCCAGCGCAGCCACTACGTTTTTGTACTGACTGCGAGGCTTATGGTTAATGATCCAAACCGGGCAAGGGCATTTTCGGAATAAACGCATATCTAAGCTTCCGAATAACTTATCTAGAAAGCTTTCTTCTGCCCGTTTAATCACTAAATCAATATTGTTCTTTTTTACATAACGCACAACGTCAATAAGCGGCTGACCTACCGTTACCGCGGTAGACACGGGATAGTGTTTTCCCCAGCTTTCCGCTTGTTCTTTTAACCAATGCTGGGCTTGGGTTTCCATAGTTTGCTGAGAATCAACGTAAGAGAAAGACTCCATCACCATACTAGCATTGGGCGGCAAAGATTCTAGCGAAAGCATAATAGTTAGCGAGGCTTGATGTGCTTTGGCGATATGCAGTGCTTGGGCAACCGTATCGTCTTGTCGGTGAGAGTCGCTCAATACACATAAAATATTCTTATAATGTCCTTTCATACTGCCCTCAATAGTTAATCGCTTTATTGACTGAATGATACAAGAGCGGGTCTTACTTCGCTGTAAAAATATGTTGTAAATAACGCTTTAATTTAATCCTAACGCTACTTATAAAGGCTTTCCAGCGGTAAACAACAAATTCTTAAAAGCTTCTTATAGGTTACGAGCTAAACAGAATTATCTGCTTCGGTTTTACGGAGGAAGAAAAATACGGCTGTGGTTAATAGAAGATAGTATTCGCCAACCATGGCTTCAACCCTAGGCGCTATCTAATCTTTATGTTAGATTAATCCAATATTTTTTAATCCATTTTTAAATAACTGTGAGACGCCCATGAAATGGCCTAACCTTAAGCACCTGCACTATTTGGTGACGCTACATCAAGAGCAACATTTTCATCGTGCTGCCCAGCGCTGCAATGTCAGCCAGTCCACATTGAGTACGGCCATTCAGAATCTTGAAGAGCACTTTGGAAGCCAACTTCTTGAACGTGAACATAAAACCTTTGTGTTTACATCATTGGGGCTAGATATTGTTGAGCGCAGTAAAGTGCTACTTCAGGAAGCGGGAGAGCTGGTTGAGTATGCGCAAAATGCGGGCAACTGGCAGCGAGGCACCTTGAAACTAGGTGTTATTCCCACCATTGCGCCGTTTCTTTTTGAAGGCATGATGGGGGCATTTTCAGCTTTCCTACCAGAAATTAACTTGGAAATGCAGGAAGACACTACGGAGAAGTTGCTACAGCAGTTAACCGACGGCAGATTGGACTTACTTATTCTAGCATTGCCAATGGAAACGCCCGGGTGCAAACAGATGGTCTTGGGGCACGACCCGTTCCATCTTATTGCACACAAAGATATGGCCGAGCAACTTCCTAATCCTGTCGACATTTCAACCTTGCCTAAAAAGAGTATTTTCTTACTTCAGCAAGAACACTGTATGACCGGGCATGCGGTAAGCGCGTGCAATCTTCAGCATAGCGACCAAATCAGCAGCGTGGCGGCAAGCAGCTTATATACCTTAGTGCAATTAGCAAATAGCAAAATGGGCTACACTTTTTTACCTGAACTTGCGATAAACCAATCTATTCTTGAACACACCGGTCTTAAAAGCTTTCCAGCGGAAGAGCAGGGGTTTCGTGAGATTGGCTTAGTATGGCGTTCAGGCACAACTCGCATGCAGCTGTTTCGTCGTATCGGCGAAATTATCTCGCCACTACTGCCTATCCCCACACTAAAGTAGTGTTGGCGCTGAGCGCGCTATCTTTCATATTTAGCTAAAGCGGTTGAGCCTGCAGGTTCAGCCGCTTTTTTATTGCTGACATAAATTATTGCGCTTCGCATTACTCCCCAAAAAAGTCCTGCATCCTTTGCTCAAAGCGCCATTTCACTGAGTTAATGCTTAAATGGCAATTTATTTATCATTTAAACAAACTTTTTTGCAACGCTTATCGACTTAATGGTTAAGTAAAAAAACAGAGCGTAAAAACGGGGAACGGCGTGTTTAAAAAACGAGATGAAAAACTCGTGGAACAGGCATTACAGGGTAATAAAAAAGCGTGGTTTACGCTTATATCTCGCTACGAAACCGCTATGTATCAATACGGTATTCGAATGACAGGGAATAGCCATGATGCAGCAGATTTAATGCAGGAGACGTTTATCTCTGTGTTTCGCAGCCTTGCCTGCTTTAAAGGTGAGGGCAGTTTTAAAAGTTGGCTCTATCGCATCGCCCACTGTCGCTGCGTTGAACTGTATCGTAAGCGAAAGCCGCATTCAGACATTGACGATATACAGGCGCCGCTTTGCAGCGCGCCATGCCCTGAAATGCAGCTTTATAGTGACAGAGAGAGTAGAGCATTAACACAGGCTATGCAGACCCTACCTTTGGGCCAAAAAGCGGTGGTGGAATTGAAATTCTTCGGCCACTTCACGTTCGAAGAAATTGCACAGCAAATGGATATCTCAGTAAATACCGCTAAGTCGCGACTTTACGCAGCCCTAGCAAAGTTGAAGTTGGAGTTGGAATAATGACCTTATATGACAAAGAAGCCTTATTCTCAGCTTATCTGGAGAACTCGCTGGATAGCGAGCAGGAAAAGCAGTTTAACGCGTTGTGTGACTCAGATTCTGAGTTCGCGCAGGCGGTAGAAAATAGCGCCCGTTTGAACAGCGCAAGTGCAAGCTTCGTCGCTCCGGCACTTCCTCTGTGGGACAAAGAACAGATCTTTTTTAAGAAAGATGAACCACGTTCGTTTTTGTCTTGGTTTAGCTTGCCAGCGTGTGCCATGGCCATGTCGGCGTGTGCGCTGTTAGCCGTACTCACCGGTGCAAAGCTGTCGTATAGCGATAACGGTATAGCGCTTACGTTTTCAAATAAAAGCGCCAACACAGTGGATGAAATGGTTGAGCAGCGCGTTACGCAAGAAGTTGCTAAAGCTTTAGGTGAGCAACGTGATTTCTATCAACAAGCAAACCACACACTATTCAAAGAATACGCTCAGGCGCTATCTACACAGCAGCAACAAAGCAGCGCAGAGCTTACTAAGTACTTGTTAGCGTCGAGTAGAGAAGAACGCAAACACGACTTTGCCGAGCTTATTAAATTTATCAACGAGCAGCGTATTGATGATCAAAGATTCTATGCACGCCAATTTACGCGTCTACAGGATGAAATTGATGACATTGAAATAGGGTACAGTGCGGTAAATTTACCTAACAGCCGTTCTGAAGTGCCATTAACCATGCCGTATGAAACAAACAATCCACAGTCGTCGCTAGATGATTAATGTAATTAGGTGAAATTATGAAACGTTTATTAACTGCTGTACTACTTTGCTCTGCTGCTGGTGGTTTTGCGAACGCACAAAGTGCACAAAAATATGACACGCTATCGAATGAGTTAGAAATAATGTCAGGGGTACTCAAAACGTCCTTACGACAAAATGCCGCGACAGAAGCTTGGAGAGTGAGTCAAATTGAAACCAGTTATCTTGCGGGGCAGGGGGCAGTATTTACTTTTTCAGTAAGAGGCCAAAGCGGTAATTGGGTACGAGAGATAGAAACGCTGGTAGAAGGATTGGTTGGCTCAGTGCCACCGGCCCCGCCTGCACCACCAGTCCCGTCGGCAAACGGGTTTAGCGATGTAGACGACATTGTGTTTGAAGCAGCCAGAGAGTGGGAAGCGTACGCAGAGGAAACCAGCCATCGTTTTTCTCAGGCGTTTGCTGACAACAACAGTCGCTTACGGGACTTACGCAACATGCAGCGTGAGCTTGCGTGGGAAGCAAGGGAAGTAGAACGTGAACTGCGAGATATTACCTTTGAACTGCGTCACGCAGACGAGGCAAGAAAAAAAGAATTACTCGCGCAAAAAGAGCGGTCTGGAGAGCAGCTTAAGCAATTAGGAGCGAAAGAAAAAAGCATGAAAGATGAGCTTAAAGCAATTGAGAAAGAGCAGACTAAACAACTGGAGGCGCGTAAAGCGCAGCAGCAGCAAGCTTACAAAACGTTTCTGGCCGGTTTTGAGTCGGGCATGAGCGAGACCTTATGCAGATTTGGGTCAGGCTTGCGGGGTCTGCCGGAAAATGAACATATCAGCATGGTGCTGAAAGATTTTGAGATGGACGACAGCCGAGAGCGCAAAGATCGAATTTATGTATTTACTCGTGCTGATATAGTGCGCTGTGTTCAAGAAAAAATAGACGCGAATAAGCTTCTTACCAACGCTAATATTTATCAGTTTTAAACAGATAGCTAAGGGCACTTATGAATGCTTTGCTCTGTTGAAACAACGCGCGCGCCTTCGTTAATGAGCGTTGTTAACAAAGGCGCTTTTTTTAACAGCCTACATTTTAGGTGCAATATGCCCTAATTCTGCAGCCCATGTGAGTTCGGATCTCTTAAGGTTATTTGCCGCACTAGCCCCAAAGCTGTGCAGCGCATTGTAAGCGCTATTAGATGGAACACGGCAATAGTGACAAAGTGCATAGAACAAAAGACTACAGCGGTGCTGTGAACCATCGCAGTGTAAATATATCTTAGCCCCCTCCGTCAGCATTTGAGACAACTCATGAAGGTATTGGTGTAGGTGTACATCCTCTGTCGGCGACTCTGACGATGGGTGTAAGAAAGGAACCCACAGCCACTCTAATCCGACAGCAAGTGAATTATTGCGAATAACAGGCGCTTGTTCTTCACTGGTTTGTACTGTTGCTATGTGAGTAACGCCCACTGTCTTAAGGCGTTTAAAGTCACTTTCAACCGGCTTTTTCCCTAAGCATATTTGACCAGCGCGTAGTGAAAACCATGCGATATTCTTCGAGGTTACCGTAGCGCTATTTTCTTGTTTCTCAGCTTCTTGCATAGCTGCGTTATCTAAGACCTTTTGTTACACAACGAAATAATAAATGGAAAAGTAATGGCAGCTACATCCGCCAATAACGAACATGTGCCAAATCGCATGGGTGTACTTTACCTTTTTTGCTACATAAAAGCACACGCCTACGCTGAAACACAGCCCGCCTGCTACCAATAACCACAGGCCAGCGCTCGGAAGGGCGACATAAAGAGGGTAGATAAGACCTAGTGCAATCCATCCCATCAACAAATACGTCATCACAGATACTTTGGGGAAGCGATGCTGCGCTACGAGCTTAAACGCCACGCCGCCAATTGCCAAGCTCCAGATAATCGCGGTCATGGTAATACCCAATACGCCACCAATCGAAACCAGTAACAATGGTGTGTAAGTACCTGCTATCAATAAGTATATTGCACTGTGGTCAAATAGCTTAAGCCATCCCTTTGCCTTTTGATGAGAAATAGCGTGATAAAGGGTTGAGCTTAAAAACACCAGAATGAGTGTAGAGCCATAAATAGCTGCAGTAGTTAACGCGAGCGTATCCTCCGCTCGATACAACATAAATACTAAACCTACGATAGCGGCAATAAAGCCAACCCCATGACTAATACTGTTCAGCCACTCTTCTAATACAGAATAAGCTTTGGCAGAAATAGCTTTTGTTTGTTCTTTTACGTCTGTCATCACGTCTCCTGTTTTGTCATCGGTAGAAATATGCGCACCTCTTTTGTGTCTATTCACACAATTAAGACAATTATAGCGCACACTTGTTCGCTCAAAACAAAATTAATAACAGATAACTAAAATGACGTGATGACAATTAGATTACAAGGAGAAATTATCAGTGCGCATTCTCGAAACAACCGCCTAATTTGTCCAGCAGGGCTTTTAGCGTGCGGCTTTCATCTACACTCATGCCGTTGAGCTTGCAAAGCATTTGCACAGGCACGTCTTCTGCTATGGCTTTCTTTTTTTTGCCCGTTTCGGTGAGTTGAACGCGCTTAACGCGTTTGTCGGCATTATCTTTAGTGATAACGAGAAAGTCTTTGTCTTGTAGCTTTTTAAGAATTAGCGACATAGCCCCGCCGTCGATGGCCGTTTTCTCTAAAAGGTCGGCAATGGTGATGTCGTCATTTTCCCACAGTGCCATTAGGGTGACATATTGAGGATAGGTGATATCTAATGTTTTAAGAAGGGGACGGTAAGCGCGAGTGAATGCATTCGACAGCGTATAAAAACGGTGGCAAAGCTGATTTTCCAACTTTAATAATTCTGACATGTCGCTTAACCCTTATCGATACATTTTTTAATTTACCATTAATATTTTGCATACAAAATACTTGATCTGCAAGTTGGTCCGATGTTAATTTAATTTGCATGCAAAGTATTTGTTTAAATAAACCTATGAGGAGAGTAACTATGCATAAGCTTCAACAAGTCGTTTATACCGGAAGTGCTACAGCAACGGGTGGCCGTGAAGGCACAGCGAAATCGAGTGATGGTAAGCTAGACCTTAAACTGTCTACACCCAAAGAATTGGGGGGCACTGGTGGAGAAGGCACCAACCCCGAACAAATGTTTGCGGCAGGCTATTCGGCATGTTTTATCGGCGCACTTAAACATGTGGCTGCGTCACAAAAGATTAAGCTGGCCGACGACATTAGTGTGAAGGGCGATGTAGCAATTGGCCCTATTGAGCAAGGCTTTGCCATAGCGGTTAAACTGACAGTAGATTTAGGCGATATGGATAAATCACAAGCGCAAAGCTTGGTGGACACTGCGCATCAGGTATGTCCCTATTCAAATGCGACCCGCGATAATATTGAAGTAGACATCACCTTAGCCTAACCATACGATAGCAGGCTCATCAATTACGCCCGCCACAGCGGGCGTAAATATTTGTATTAAGTCCTTCTGCCCCTTGAAAACATAGCGTCAGTTTTCACGGTAAGCCTCACAGCCAGTTGATATTGATATAATCCTTCAAATTTAGCTGTACTGCGTTGGAAAAATAAGGTTTTGAATTATAGCGCACGTCAATGACAGCTCTTCGAATTAGAGTCGCCAGTCATATAACAGATTGATACACTGAGTTTGTATCAATCACCCTTTAGGAAGTTATATGAAAAAATACGGATTACTGGCTACATTCGTATGCGCGCCTATGTTGTTTGCATGTAGTGACAACAGCAATGTAGACACAGCCAAGACAGATAAAGCACAAAACGTCAATTTAGCAAAAGCTGAAGCACAGGGTACCGCGGCAGAAAACCACACCGAGGCAGCGATTGCCTCTGGCGTAGACTATCACTCTTTCGCGAACCCTAATGAGGTTCGGGTTACCCATCTTAGTCTAAACCTAACTGCAAACTTTGAGACCAAGCAGCTTGTTGGCGAGGTAACCCTTGATGTAAAGCGTGAAACGCCCAACAACAATACGCTGGTGTTAGATACGCGAGCATTAGATATTCAAAGCGTTACCGTAAACGGTGAAAGTGTGCCTTTTGAAATGGGAGAGACTGATCCTGATTTAGGTACACCGCTTACGATAACGTTACCTAGCACTGCAAACGCAGTAACGGTAGCGTATTCGACCTCATCTGAAGCGTCTGGCGTACAATGGTTAACGCCAGCGCAAACTGCAGGTAAAAAGCACCCGTTCCTGTTTACTCAAGCGCAAGCGGTTCACGCTCGAAGCTTTATTCCGCTTCAAGATTCACCGCAAGTGCGCGTAACCTACGACGCGACCATTAAGACACCCGAAGCCTTGTTGGCGGTGATGAGTGCGTCAAACGATCCTACTACCGAGCGCGACGGCGAGTACGCGTTCACTATGCCACAACCCATTCCTTCGTACCTTATTGCGCTGGCGATAGGCGATTTGGAATTTAAAGCTATGGGGGAGCGTACCGGTGTGTATGCCGAGCCTGCGCTGCTGGAAAGTGCAGCGAAAGAATTTGAAGATACCGAGGCAATGCTAGAGGTAACAGAAAAAACGTATGGGCCTTATCAATGGGACCGTTACGATCTGCTAATTCTACCGCCGTCGTTCCCGTTTGGCGGTATGGAAAATCCTCGCCTGTCATTTATCACGCCAACGGTTATCGCAGGTGATAAAAGCTTGGTTTCACTAATCGCCCATGAACTAGCACACAGCTGGTCTGGTAACACTGTGACAAACGCTACATGGCGCGATCTGTGGTTAAACGAAGGCTTCACGACCTATTTAACTTACCGAATTATGGAAATGATTTATGGTCATGATCGTTTCAAAAAAGAAGCCGTGCTGGGTTATCAAGATTTAGAGAACGATATTGCAGCTCTAGATGAGAATGATGAAATCCTCGCTATCGACCTTCGTGGCCGCAATCCGGACGATGTTTTCTCAAATATTCCCTATGAAAAAGGTGCACTGTTCTTACGTGAAGTTGAACAAAATATTGGTCGCGAAAACTTTGATGCGTTCTTAATGCAGTACTTTAAAGACTTTGCCTTCAAGAGCATTACTACCGACACGTTCATCGCTTATTTAGATGATACCTTGTTAAAACAGTACCCAGATAAACTTGATGCAGAGCGCATTCACACATGGATTTTCGAGCCAGGCATTCCACAAGGTGCGCCACAGCCAGAATCTGATGCCTTCACCAAAATTGATGATACGCGAAGCGCTTGGCTTTCTGGCGACGTAAAAGCAGCGGAAATTGAAACTGCACAATGGACTGTACACGAGTGGTTGTATTTCCTTAACAACATGCCTGGTTCGTTAAGCGAAACACAGCTGGCTGAGCTAGATTCAGCGTTTTCACTCACTTCGACTAAAAACAACGAAATTGCTCACAGTTGGTTGATGATAGCGGTAGAGAATAACTATCAGCCAGCCTATGATCGTTTGTATAGCTACTTGGTGTCGATAGGTCGCAATAAGCTTGTTAAACCCCTTTACCGTGAGCTATCTAAAACGCCAGAAGGCAAAGCCTTTGCAAAGCGCGCGTTTGAAGAAGCGAAATCGGGATATCATCCACTTACGGTAAAAGCTAACGAAGGTTATGTGAATTAAGCGTTAGCTGTATCATTAGTGGGATAAAAGCAGCGCAATAGGCGCTGCTTTTTTATTGCCAAGTGAACTAAAATTAATTTTTAAAATTTGAACAACTGTTCAAGTGGGCGATCTTAAAGTGAGCTGTAGCGTATTAGTATTTACTCAGTGTAGTTCAAGTGCACCTTCGCAGTTTAATTGCTAGGCGCACGATGAAGGATTTGAATTAAACAGTAAGGAGTTTTCATGTATACACAAAAAATGCACCCAGCCACTACTTTCCCTGAAGTTAAGGCAACATTACAAACAGGAGAAACAATATCATTAGCGGATAAAAGCGAAGGGTGCGATTGGAAAATGGTAGTGGTTTATCGTGGTAAGCATTGTCCAATTTGCACCAAATACTTGAACAAACTTGAAGATTTCACAGGCCGACTACGCGAGCTTAATATTGACGTTGTTGCAGTAAGTGGCGACAGTAAAACGCAGCTTGAAGAACATTTAAATGACTTGTCTATAAACTTCCCTATTGCTTACGGGTTGTCGCAAAGCGATATGGAAAAACTGGGGTTATATATTTCTGAGCCGCGTTCAGAAAAAGAAACGGATCACAATTTCGCAGAGCCCGCATTGTTTGTTCTTAACGGCGATAACGATATCCATATTGCTGAAATTGCCAATGCGCCTTTTGTACGCCCAGACTTAGAACAACTCGTGTCGGGCTTAGAGTTTATTCGCAACCCAGAAAATAACTACCCTATTCGAGGCACGTTTAAAGCCTGAGATTAACCGGTGATAACGGTAATATGTTGTTAAAAAATAAGGCCCTAGTATTTAAGAGGGCCTTTTTTATTGACATACTAAAAACACCTTAAGCGAATTCATAAGTCAACGTAAACTTCTTGTTTTCTGTAGCTTACTCGTTTTCCACAGATACCGACAAAGCAATGGGCGCCATCTGCTTTCTAAAGTCATTCAGTGCATCTAAAGGTAGTTCAACATTTACAATTACACTGCTTCCATAGCGGCAGTTAGCAATGTTACCTTGAGCTTGTTCCACTAGATGACGTACAAATTGTTCGTGTTTGAAATCGATGTCTACACTGAGCCGTTCAAGCTTAATCTCTTGTCTTACTTCAAGAACATCAATGGCTTGCTGTGCAGCAGCCGAGTAAGCCCTTACCAACCCACCAGCACCTAATTTAATGCCGCCAAAATACCGCGTGACAATAATCATAATGTCGCCGATATCTTTGTGCTGGAGTACATTTAATATGGGTTTTCCGGCAGTGCCGCTAGGCTCACCGTCATCGGCCATTGCCGCACTGCTTGGTGCGTTGGGGTTGCCAAAAACGTAAGCCCAGCAGTGATGTCTGGCGTCGGGGTATTGTTGTTTAACACTTTCTAAAAGCGCCATTGCGCTTTCACGAGAGTTGGCAAAGCCGGCACAAGCAATGAATTTACTTTTTTTTATTTCGTACAGGGTTTCAACCTGTTTGGCAGGAACGGGATAAGTCATCGGCACATTGTAAGCCAAGACCATTCTTTATTTAAGCTTAATAATATAAGTGCTGTGTTTTATCGCTAAATAAGGCGAAATTTTCGATGTTGATAAGCTCATATAGAACACAGTGGTCAAAAGTACTACTATTTGGCGAAATACCTTGAAAGGTCGGTTTTCGTTTACCGTTCTAGCAGGCTCTTATTTCTTTTTTCTTATTTAAGTTTCTGAATTTAAATAGCTTTATAAAGTTGGCGCGGTGATTGTAATAGTTAATGTGAATGTGGCTAAGGTGTAGCGCCACAACAACGTAACCTCGTTCCAATAAGGAAATCATGCTATGAAATCACGAATCACTGCTATCGCTATTGTTGTTTTTACATCTGCTTTCACTGGAAGTGCTTTAGCTTCTGTAGAATTTGAGCCTACCGACGATTCGGTTACTTCCAGCCTTTGCGTTGCAGCCGCCACTGGGAACAAGTGGAAGCTACATAAAAAAATTAAAGAAACAGCGTTAGATAAAAAGTACGTAGCACAGGATATGACGTGTAACGGACTATCGGTCGCTGCGTTTGTTGATCAATATGGTAAGAATGGGGAAAGCATCAAGAAGTACCTGAATATTCAACAGCAGCAAATTGCTAGCGTGGCACGCGCAAAATGACCCCCACAATTAAACGGTGTTAGGCCTGTACGTATGCGTACGCAAAAAATCGTTTGTGTGAAAAAGTGGGTAAAAAAAGGGCTATTGATTATACAACAGCCCTTTTCACTAATTTTACATGATTGTTAGCGTAGAATGCCTGACACTGTTTCAGATACATTCAATGCGCCTTTTTGGATTTCGTCAATAATGCTTTGCACTTGCGCAATCTGTTGACTATTTTGGTCAACACTGTCTTTAACGCCTGCCATTTTCTTCGTTGACTTGTCAGCCAGCTTTCTATTCTCTGCCACTACACTTTCAATTTCCACAGTCGAATCGCTGGTACGTTGCGCCAGCTGCCTCACTTCATCTGCTACTACAGCAAATCCTCTACCTTGATCGCCTGCCCGCGCAGCTTCAATAGCGGCATTTAGTGCTAAAAGGTTGGTTTGCTCAGCAATGCCACTAATGGTTGTAACAATGGTTTCAATTTTTAGCGATTGCTCGCTGAGTTCTTGCATAAGTTGATTGGTTTGCTCAACTTCTAACATGGCTGTATTGAAAATCTCAACGCTTCGTTGAAGTGACGACGCTCCATCAGAAGCAATTTGCGAAGTCTCTTCTGCCGTTGATACTGCGAGTTCCGCTGCTTGTGCTATTGCATTCTTTTCGTTAACTGCGTCGGTAATATTAGATGCAAATTTAATGACTTTCACCACACTGCCTGAGGCATCAAATACAGGGTTGTACGTCGCTTCTAACCACACTGCGTTACCGTGTGCATCCACACGTTCAAACTGGCCTGAAGAAAAATTACCACGAGCAAGATTATCCCAAAAATTAGGGTTTTCCTGATAGAACTTATCGCGACAGAACATGCGGTGGTGCTTGCCTTGAATGTCGGTCAAACGGTGTTTCATTGTGTCAGTAAAATTCTTATTTGCCGTGATAATTGTTCCATCAGGATGAAACTCAATTACCGCCATCGACTTGTTTAGTGCGTCAGTCACAGCTTTCCCAGCAAAATAGGCATTTTCATGTTCAGTGATATCATGGTAAATAGCATGAATTTCTGTAACGCCACGCATATTCACCGCCACGTAGCTTGCCTTAAACCACTTCGTTTCACCTAGCGCCGATTTTCTTGCAACCGTGTCGCTAAAGCTGCCGCCATTGACCAAATGTTGCCAAAACGATTTGTACTGTGACTCAGGTTCAACACCTTCAACGCGCATAGCCGCATGGGAAAACGACGTTGCGGTTGAATTTGGGTAATCCAAAATGGAAAGTAATACGGGAGAGGCAAATGTGCACTGTCCATCAGTCCTGTAGATGGCATAGGCCATTGTGTTTTTGAATGCATCCAGCGTACCAAGCAAGCCTTGGCTCTCTTCCCTAAGAGCCGAAATGTCATTATTGTATCGAGAACTTGATACGAACATAACGTCTCCGAAAATTACGAGTATAATCAAGTATCAGTGTAGTTTATGTTAACTATATTTAATATTTATGTCGTTTAGTTATTAGGCGAAGTCTATGCCTAATGGATTATCAATTAGGCTTAATTTATTTATAAGTTTTTGTTTTCATTGTTACAGTACGGTAACTATTTCCATCTAACAAGAAACATTCGAACTAATAAGACCACCCAATGCTATTACAACGCTTTGGCCCAAACAAAGATACTCAATGATTATTAGGATAATATTTATTAACCAGTTTGATTTGCACTTACGTCACATTTTATATCTAGCAAGCCCACTATCAGCCATTGTCATAAAACCACAAAATCTCTATAGTTGCGGTACGGCGCGTTTTCCAACATCGACGCTCCAGCGCAACAGCGCCGAATGCGTTTATCTATCTCCAATGCAATAAGCCTGGTTCACTTCTACATGAAAATACTGCATACATCTGACTGGCATTTAGGTCAGAGCTTTTTTACGAAAAGTCGCAAAAACGAACATGCCGCTTTCCTTAAATGGCTTCTTCAACAAGTAGAAATGCATCAAATAGATGCGATTATTGTCGCTGGTGATGTGTTTGATACGGGCACGCCGCCTAGCTACGCAAGAGAACTCTACCATGCGTTTATCGGTGAACTTCAAGGCATGCAGTGTACATTGGTGGTGCTGGGGGGAAATCACGATTCAGTGTCGGTGTTAAATGAAAGTAAGGCGCTACTGAAATACCTAAACAGCCACGTAATTGCCAGTACATACGGCGAATTAAGTGAACAAGTCATTACGCTTAACGATCGCAAGGGGCAGCCCAGTGCAGTACTGTGTGCCGTACCATTTATTCGCCCACGTGATGTGCTGGTCAGTGAGGCAGGGCAAAGCGCAACAGATAAGCGTCAAGCACTTGGTGATGCGATTAAGCAACATTATGCCTCGCTTTATAATGAAGCCCTGTCACTGCGCGCCTCGATACAAGAAAAGCGAGTAGAAGAGGGCAGTGAAAATAGTGCAGCCATGCCTATTATTGCTACCGGGCATTTGACCGCTTTAGGTGTGAGTCAGTCAGAAAGTGTGCGTGATATTTACATTGGTACCCTTGAAGGCTTTGATGCCAAAGGGTTTCCGCCCGCTGATTATATTGCACTTGGGCATATTCACAGGCCACAAAAAGTGGCTAAAACCGAGCACATTCGCTATTCAGGCTCTCCCATACCGCTAAGTTTTGATGAACTAAACACGCAGAAACAAGTGGTGTTAGTGTCGTTTGAATCTGAAAATACCACGCCAAGTATCTCATCACTTCCGGTGCCGCGTTTTCAGGCCATGGAAGTCATCAAAGGTGACTTAAAAACGATTGAGAAGGCCATTAATAAAAGCGAAGCCATAGCACAAGCTTCTCTAGCGGGCGAAGAGCAAAACGCTAGTTCAGAACTTCTCGCCGATAATGATACTTCAAGTTCTTTCGAGAAAGCGTTTGGTTCAAAAGACCCTGTATGGTTGTGCATTGAAGTTGAAACAGAAGACTATCTGACTGATCTACAGCAGCGTATTCAGGGCTTATTAGAGGGGAAAAACGCTGAAATTTTACAGTTAAAACGCAAGCGTAAGCGCACGGTAAATAGCTTAACGGAAAAGCAAAACGTTCAACTTAGCGAGCTGTCGGTAAACGATGTATTTGAAGCGCGTTTGGCATTGGAGAGCATAGAAGATAACCCAACAAGTGAGTCAGCACCAAGTGAGTCGGCACAAGGAACCCTGCTAAATGATGACCAAAGCGCCGGAGAAGCGGAAGAAGCAGGCATAGAGAAAAGCGCTTCACGCATAAACCGGATAAGGCAGCTGTTTAATGAAGCGCTAGAGCGGGTGCAGACCAATGATGAAGATGCCGGTGGTTCAGGAGAGGCATCATTGGCAAACACTAAAGAAAACAAAGGCGAGTAAAACAATGAGAATATTGACCTTACGCCTTAAAAACTTAAACGCCCTAAAAGGAGAGTGGAAGATAGATTTCACTCAGTCGCCGTTTATCGACAATGGCCTATTTGCTATCACTGGCCCAACCGGGGCGGGTAAAACCACGCTGCTTGATGCCATATGTTTAGCGCTTTATCATCAAACCCCTCGCTTGGGACCAATTTCAACGTCGAACAACGACATCATGACTCGCGGCACGACGGAGTGTTTGGCGGAGGTTGAGTTTGATATTAAAGGTAAAGCATACCGCGCGTTTTGGAGTATGCGCCGTGCCAGAGGGAAAGTAGACGGTAACCTGCAAAGTGCCGATGTTGAGCTTGCCGAAGTGGAAAGCGGCAAGGTATTGGCTACTCAAGTTAGGCCAAAAAGTGAAGAGATTGAAAAGCTGACCGGCCTTAATTTTGCCCGCTTCACCAAGTCTATGATGTTGTCGCAAGGGGATTTTGCTGCGTTTTTAAATGCCAACGAGGCCGACCGGGCCGAGCTGCTTGAAGAGTTAACCGGAACCGAAATTTACGGGCAGATATCACAGACGGTGCATCAGCAATTTAGTGACGCTAAACAAAAGAAAAAAGAGTTTGCGATAAAGCTAGAAGGCGTAACCTTGCTAAGCGACGAGCAAATCGCCCAGCTTGAAGCAGATCAAGCACAAACCAAGCGCCAAGTCGCAGCGTTTAACCAAACACTTGCTGAACTGCAAAAGCAACAGCAGTGGCAACAAGCGTTTAATGCTAACGAGCTAACTATTAAAGAGGCCCGTGAAGCACACCAGGCCGCAAAAAACGCCATTGATGAGGCGAAGCATGAGCTTGATCTTCTAACCCAAAGTGAGCCAGCTGAGAAGCTTCGCCTGCCATTCTTGCAAAGAAATGGGCTTCAGCAAGACGTATCCCGTTATAAAGAAAAGCTCAACGAGAAGGCAGCGCAACTGCCCGACTTAAAAACGCAAAAGGCACAGCTCAGTTTGGAAGTGGCCGATGCTGAACAAGCGCTAGCGCATACAAAGCAACAAAGCAGTGAACTTGAAAAGCGCATAAATGAGCAGGTGGTGCCGCTAGACAACCAAATAGCGCAACACACTACCGAACAGCAAAAAGCAAACGAAAGCGCGGAAAGTTTAAGGCAGTCAATAAACGCGTTAACGCTAAAGCGCACGGAAATAGAGAGCGCGTCGGCAGATAACAAGACAAAACTTGTTGAACTGGAGACTTACTTACGTGAACATCATTCACTTAGCGGCATAGCGGAGTTTATAAGTGGCTGGAGTGAAACGGCGCGCCATATTGAACATGATAAAAAGCAGTTAGGAACACTGACACAAAGCGTAAAGAATGATCGTCAGGCGCTTTCATCCCTAGATGAAGCCATTGTAAAAACAAATGAGTCGTTAAGCGCGTTAACGCAGGCCTTCGATGACAAAAACGTACAAGTTGCCAAGTGCGAAAAGGCACTTCATGCTGCGCTATCTGACAAATTAACTGATACTAATAGTGCTAGCGCTAATGCCAGTGCATTTAGCAAAGCAAGCCTTCAGCAAGAGCGCGATACCAAGCTTCATCACTGGGATAACGTGGTACAGATAGGGCATATACAACAGCAATATTTGACACTAGAGCAAGACAAAGTAATCCTGAGTGCACAGAAAGACGACTTGGCGAAGCAACTAGCGCAGCAGCAATCTGACCGCCAAGCCTTGGTTGACGCTTACAAGCAAATTCGCAGTAATTTGAAAGACATAGAGGCGCTTATCGCTCTGGATGCTGAAGTGGCGCACCTGCGCGCACAATTAAAAAGTGGCGAGCCGTGTCCTGTTTGTGGGGCTAACGAGCACACCACGTCTAGCGTGGCGATTGATGTGCCTGAAACTATCCAAAAGCGAGATAGCTTAAAGCAGCAGTTAGATGACATTGAGCAGCAAGGGGCGCGGGCAAAAGAAAGCGTTACACACACTGAATTCACTCTTACTCAGGTAAATAAGCAGCTAGACCATGTAAGCGCGCAACGAGATACGTTGTTAGACAAGTGGCAGCAGATTTCAAGCGTACTTAGCGCCGACCTGCCGTGCTTTAAGCGGGTGGACATCAACACATCGCAAAGCGTCACTCAATTTACCGAGCAGTTTAAAAACCGTCTCAATGACATTAGTGCCCAATTAACGCGTTTAGAAGAGTGCGAGCAAGCCTTAAACGCCGCACAGCAGGCTAAAAGTGAAGCGCAACAGGTGCTACAAGCCAAACAGTCAGAGCGCGCTGTTTCATTGCAGCAGCGCGAAACCTTGGAAAAGCAATTCGTCGAACGCAATGCAGAGTTAGCGAGCAAAACACAAGGGATTAACGATAGTATTTTAGCGCTCAGCGAAACGATGATCGCGCATGGTGCTGACATTCACAACCTGTCTATTGATGGAATTGCTAAGTGGTTAAATGAAAAAGCCGAAGCGCTTAAGACCTATAAACACAATCATCAGCTACACGCCAAACTTAAAGATGAGCTACAAGAGGTAAGTAGCACCTTGCTTGTGGTCAATCGTGATATCGAAAGCGCTGAGAATCAGCTTAAGGGTGTATGCGAAGATCTTGTGCGGCTAGACAACAACCTGAAAGCGCTGCGTGATTCACGTTCAACCGTATTTCCTGAAGGTGATATTGCGGAAACAAGGAATAAGGCAAGCGTAGCCCAAGAACACGCTGAGCGAAACGTAAATGAATGCAAATCTCGCCTGCAACAAACGGACACTATTTTGTCTCGTTTAGAAGCAGAAATTGCCCAGCTTAATGAGCAAATGCGCGAAAAAGAGCAGGCACTTACAGAGGCAACAGAGCACTTTAAGCACCAGTTGACCTGCAGCCCATTTGCCGACGAGCAAGCGTTCAGCAATGCACTTTTAGACGAAGGAACCCGCAATACCTTGCTTGAATTACAAAAACGATTAACGCAGCAAAAACAACAATCAGACTTAAAGCTGGAAAACGCGCTAGCTACCCAACAATCACTAAAACCCCATGCCAATGCTGCGCAGTGGCAGAGCGAGTTAGAAGAGCACGGTGCACAGTGGCTTGATACAAAAATTGCCCAACAAACCCAGCAGCGTGACACGCTGTTATATTCTATAGGACACATAGAACAGCAGCTCAGTGCTAACAATCAAGCCCGTGAAAAGCAGCAGCAGCTTGTGGACGAAATGGCCGCCTTCGAGGCTTATTACGATGATATCACTTACCTGCACTCACTGATTGGTTCAGCAAGCGGCGACAAATTCAGGCGTTTTGCCCAAGGGCTTACTTTGGACAACTTAGTACAGCTTGCTAATCAGCAGCTTGATAAATTACACGGTCGCTATCAGCTAATTCGAAAAGAAAACGAAGGGTTGGGTTTAAGTGTATTAGACACTTGGCAAGGTGACGTAGTGCGAGATACCAAAACCCTGTCTGGCGGAGAAAGCTTCTTAGTAAGCCTAGCGCTGGCTTTAGCCTTATCTGACTTGGTCAGTCACAAGACCAGTATCGATTCATTATTTTTAGATGAAGGCTTCGGCACCCTAGATGCGGAAACTTTAGATGTGGCCCTTGATGCACTAGACAACTTAAATGCCAGCGGAAAAATGATTGGTGTGATAAGCCATATTGAAGCCATGAAAGAGCGTATTCCTACTCAGTTAAAAGTAATTAAACGCAACGGCGTGGGCTTAAGTGCACTAGAAAAGCCATATGCGGTGAACTAAAACGGGCAGTTTACTATCGTTAAATAGTACTGTTTTTAAATATGCAAGAAGTAGCAGAATTTTATTTATATAAACTTTTTCATATAAAGCTAAATAGGTCCGACTTCCTTCCGACGAAAAGTACATCCAAAAAAAGCAGAGGCTCTCCATTTTTTGTCTTATATTGTATGATTTATTCCTTATCATATAGTAATGTTTGATTTTAAGCTTCTGTTTATTAACAAATTATCAGAGTTTTGCGAAATTTGTGTTACGTGAAGATTTCTGCGCAAATTACTTCGTCACCGAAATTCGTCGGTGGTAGTTTTCTTATGCTCAGTGTAAGAAGATATTCATATGTAATAAGGAAAAATCATGAATACAAATATGGCGGTGAACAGCGAGATTCGCCCACTATCAGATAATGAAATCTTAGTAGTTTCAGGTGGAGATTATACGCGAGAGGGCGCTTCTATTGGCGGTGTCGCAGGGGGGATTGCTGGTACGGCTGGTGGGCGTTCAGCCGGTGTAGCAGTTGGTGCTGTTATTGGCAGTATTGCCGGTCCTGCAGGAACGGTTGCAGGAGCATTTATTGGTGGCTACATCGGAGGGCGATTTGGTGGCACTATTGGCGGTGGCCTTGGTGCTTATATAGGTGGTACGTTCGGAAGCTGGTTTAGCTAACTATCGGCAATATTAAAGAACTCTCTACGGGTACTTTAATTAGGAAATGTGTCAATGAAGAAATCTGAATTTGAATTGTTTGCACTCATTTTTAGCATAGTACCCGTTATCGTCTTTGTGTCGAATGTAGAGCCTAAATTAATCATTTACGGCCTGATAAACATTGCGGTGGCTAGCATCGTTAGCTATCGAAACGAAATACAGTTACCAAAAGGGCAGTCAATACCTAGTGCCTTAGCGTCAGTAACAAGCATTCTAATTTTTACACCTTCAATCATTTCGCTGTTTTGCTTTTGGCATTACACCGATATAAATAACGCTTATTGGGCGTTCTTTTTAAATTGTTGGGCATTCGGCGCGGCAACTACAGGCTTTATTAAAAGTTAAAAACAAAGTTAAGAGGGAAAAATATGAGTGCACAAGAGAATCCGATCGATTTAACCTCAATAATTGTTAAGTTTTGCCAGCAGAGTTGTCAGCAAGTTACAGCAATTGCGCTTTTTGGATCCTATGCAAACGGCAAAGCGCACGACAAGTCAGACGTTGATGTAATTGTAATCGATGAGAGTTGCCAAACAGGGTACAGAAAGCAAGAGCGAGTGGATGGCTTTCTCATTCAGGCAATGATCCTTAACTTTCGTGAGGCACTGAACATTCTGTGCGATTCACACGCTGCATCCCACCCATTTTTTCCGGTCAGCTTTGAAATGAGTCAAATTCTCTACGACCAGTTTGGTCAAGCCGCGTACATGAAAAAACTGGCGACAGAAATTATGGCTCTTGGCCCCAGATACGCGACTGAAGTGGAGCTAGAATCAAAACGTATATCCCTATTAAATTTCTTAAGTGATGGTTGTGTAGAGAAATACACGGGCAACAGCAGCGCTGAAAAGGTCATTTGGGCAAGTCAGGTCGTGAGTTTATGCAGAGACTATATTCTTGATTCGAACAGAGTCTGGATGAATTACAATTCAAGATTCAAAGAGGATGCCTTTCAAGAGATTAACCCTACATTGCGTAACCAGCTTCATCGTTACTTAGATAAACTCACTAGCTCTCTAGATACGGAATCGTTCGCTAGGAATGTTCTCTCAGTCATGAAGAACTATATGGATCTTGATGAAAACTCAAAGGAACCTCACTGCCTGATAATGTAAGCGTTACACGCAACAAATCGTAGTAATTATACCTGCTAGGTGCAGGGCAAAAAGTGCTGAGCTATTGAAAGACGACGTGCTTGATGGCTGTCCAATACGGCAGTGGTTTTTCAGTTAAACATTACGTCATTCTTTTATCAGTCCTTATTGTAAAATCTATTTACATATATAGCTCTAGTTGGCTCGCAGATTTGTGTTACTTTATCGTTCTTAATAATAGATATGGACATCATATTTAGTGAAACGACTTGCGATACTCCCTCTTGTTGCCTCTTTCTGTTCGTTTGGTAGTACCTTTCAGTGCGAAAGTGAGTTTACATGGCTAAAAAGCACGTTTGAAAACAACGATGCCGGTTTTCAATATACTGTTGAAAAGAAAGGGCTCGACCTTTATTCCGCTCACAATAATGCTATTCTGGACCGGGTACAAAGCGCGAAAAGCGAAGCGCAATGCCACTCTGTGCTTAGCGAATGGCTAGCGTTTTTTCGCAAGGGCCATATTGGTCTTGCGCTAAATACAAATAATTCAAACGAAACGGTAACCGAATCGGCAGTACATGATTTCGACGTATCGGCATTTAAACAGTATTTAAAAAGCAAACGGGACGAGACGCTTGAGGGGATCTGGCAATTCTCAAGCTATACGGTTGCGTTAAAAAAAGAGGGCAATGTCCATAAAGCTTATATCGTTGAAAGTGCTAACCCTTCTTGGAAGGCGGGACAAGTAAAGTTCATCGTTAACGACCCTGAAAACAACAATACTGCAAGAGTGACGTTTTTCATGGGCGATCACTCCACCCGACAAATAGATACCATGACGCTCTTGGGTAACAATGAAGTGGTATTGGGAAATAGCTTTATCGTTATGTCGCGTGAGGAACCGCGACAAGAATCGTCGCCTGAAATAACACGCTATGTGCGCCTGCTTAGTACAAAGACTCCGCTGTTCGAGAAAATTTCAGAGAACACAGTATTAGTTCGCATACCGGCTTTCGACCATGCCTTCAAAAAAGATATCGACGCGGTTATCGCTAAGCACCTAGACACGATTTTAAAAACTGAAAACCTCATTATCGACATCCGAGGGAACGGTGGCGGTAGCGACGTAAGCTATGCGTCTTTACTCCCTATTTTATACACCAACCCTATTCGCACTGTAGGCATGGAATACTTATCTACCGAGCTTAATAACTCTAGAATGCTGGGCTTTTTGCACAACCCTCATTTTAGTGAAGAAGAAAAGCAGTGGGCCAAAGACGGGTACGACATTCTTCAGCAGCATATCGGCAGCTACATCAATATTGAAGAAGACGTAACGGTGGAGACATTCGATAAAATTGAACCCTTGCCGAAGAGTATTGGCGTACTTGTTGATTCAAGTAATGGCAGCACCGCTGAGCAGTTCTTACTGGCGGCTAAACAAAGCAAAAAAGTAAAGTTGTTTGGGCAAACCACCGCAGGTGTACTTGATATATCTAACATGTATCAAACTGATTCGCCGAGCGGTACTTTTACTTTGTACTACAGCCTGACTAAAAGTTTACGCATTCCGCATATGGCCATTGATGGGGTAGGCATTCAGCCAGACTATTATATTGATGGAGAACGTCCTCTTTACCAGTGGACGTCTTATACGCAAAAGATACTTGAAGGCATGTAAACCCTTATAAACGGCAAGCATACGGTTATTTGCGAGTAACTAAGACCAAACAGGTTCATTTGCCTGGGGTTTTACATTATGGTGCGTCGTCAAAAATAATAATGGACCAACATTTATGGATTCAACGTCACGCCCGAACCTGTTTCAGCGCTACATGAATGGCAGTTTGGTACTGCAAATTATCATTGGTATCGTATGTGGTATTGCGATAGCGAGTTTTTCACCTTCAGCTGCTCAATCAGCAGGGCTATTGGGTAACTTATTTGTAAAAGCCCTAAAAGCAATTGCGCCTTTATTGGTTTTTGTTTTGGTCATGGCATCCATTGCCAACCACAAGCAAAACGAGCAAACCTTCATAAAGCCTGTTTTAGTGCTTTACCTTGTAGGTACGTTAATGGCCGCACTCACCGCCGTGCTGGCAAGCTTTGCTTTTCCTACAAGCTTAAGCTTAGTGACTTCAGAAGTTAGCCAAGCTGCACCGAAAGGTGTGTCGGAAGTCCTTACTACTTTGCTTTATAACATGGTAGATAACCCGGTAAATGCATTAGTAAATGGAAATTACATTGGTATTCTTACCTGGGCTGTAGGTCTAGGTTTAGGTCTTCGTCATGCTAGCGAGGCAACAAAAGCGCTACTTCAAAATATGGCAGATAGCGTAACAACTGTGGTGGGTTTTGTTATTAAACTCGCGCCCTTCGGTATTTTCGGCTTGGTAGCCAATACCATTGCTACAACGGGCTTTGACGCATTGCTTGGCTACTCTCATTTATTAACGGTACTGATTGGCGCAATGCTATTTATCGCACTTGTGACCAACCCCTTATTAGTATTTTGGGCAACGAAAAAGAACCCTTATCCTTTGGTGTTCAAATGCCTGAAAGAAAGCGGCATTACGGCATTTTTCACCCGTAGTTCGGCAGCGAATATTCCGGTAAACATGGCGTTGTGTAAACGCCTAAAGCTTGATGAGGACACCTATTCAGTATCCATTCCGTTAGGCGCCACCATTAATATGGCTGGGGCGGCAATCACAATAACCGTGTTGACGCTAGCTGCGGTTAACACCTTGGGTATTTCTGTAGATTTTCCCACTGCGGTACTGTTAAGCGTTATTGCTGCGGTATCAGCATGTGGAAGTTCAGGTGTTGCTGGCGGGTCGTTATTGCTTATTCCGCTTGCCTGTAGTCTGTTTAATATACCCAATGAAGTGGCTATGCAGGTGGTTGCGGTGGGCTTTATTGTTGGCGTACTGCAAGACTCTGCTGAAACAGCATTAAATAGCTCCACCGATGTCTTGTTTACCGCCGCTGCGTGTGAAAGGGCAGGCGGCAAGTAAACGTTAAAGCGTTAACTCGTTAAGTCTGCGTGCTTATTGCATCTACTGCTTCAAAAATTAGCCGTGCAGCCAGCCTAGCTGTGCGGCTATCAATGTCATAATTGGGGTTCATTTCTGCAACGTCACACAGTCTCCATTGGTACCCGTAAGTACATTGGTGCTGTGCTAAAAAGTGCAGCGTGTTGATGACAAGTGTGGGGGGAATTCCCAGCGCACTGGGCGCGCTAACGCCAGGTGCTTGTGCTGCTGGAAATGCATCTAAACACACGGTGACGTAAAGCTCGTCGATGTCTTTTAGCATCGGCGATAGCAGCTCATCTAGTCGCTGCATACACAGTGATTCATCATTTAACGCCACATCGGTTAAATAGCGCGTGTTGGACGTATTGGCAAAGTTAAACAGTGCTGGTGTATTGGCTGCTTTCGATACGCCCAAACAAGCGTAATGAAACGGTGTGTCGTGTAACTGACAGTGCTCATACACTTGCCTGAACGGCGTACCTGAACTGGTGTTTGGTGAAGGCTTTCTTAAATCAAAATGGGCGTCGAAATTAATAATACCAATGCGGGCCCTTTGTGGCTTAGCATTGAAAACGCCTTGATAGCTACCCCAAGCAATTTCATGCCCCCCTCCCAGCCCAATGACCAATCCATCATTTTGCTTGAGCGCATAGCAGATGGCGTCGGCATATTGGGTTTGCGCTTGGGCTAAATTCTCCTTGGCGGTGACGTTTCCTAAATCAATTAATGACGCGGTAGGCCAGTGCCAAGGTAAGTTTGAAAGTGCTTGGCGAATAGCGTTTGGTCCCGCAGCTGCACCTACGCGCCCTTTGTTAAATGCCACGCCCAAATCACTTTCAAAACCGACAAGGGTAACGGAGTTGGTCAATGAACACGCTTCGCCCACTTCAAGTTCGTTTACTTTTTGATGCCAGCGTAGGCCCTCAACCCCATCCTCACTGTCTACTCTGCCTTGCCACTTAAACATGTTTCCCCTCCTTGTACACAGCAATAGGGCGGTGGCCATTAATGCAGTAGGCAAGTTCTGCCGGCGTTTCGATATCCCATAAGGTGAAGTCTGCCAGCTTCCCTATGTCGATAATACCTCGGTCGTTTAGCCCGAGTGCGCTAGCCGCGTGTGCAGTAGCGCCGCGTAGCGCTTCTTGTGGCGTCAGTTGAAACAGCACACATCCCATATTTATCGCGGTAAGGATTGAGGCTAGCGGAGAACTACCTGGATTAAAGTCAGTCGCTAGGGCCATGGGCACATTGTGCGCCCTTAGGGCGTCTACCGGTGGCTTTTGAACTTCACTTAGGTAATAAAATGCGCCCGGTAAAAGCACGGCAACGGTGCCACTTTGCGCAAGTAAGGGAATATCGCTGTCAGCTAAGTATTCGATGTGATCTACCGATAGTGCGCCGTATTTAGCTGCTAGAACTGCACCTTTGCTGTCGCTAAGCTGCTCTACATGAGCTTTAATTGGCAAGCCATGCTTATGTGCACTGCTAAATACACGTTCAGTTTGTGAAGTAGAAAAACCAATAGTTTCACAAAATACATCAACGGCATCAGCCAAGTTTTGCGAAGCAATATAAGGAAGTGCCTTTTCGCAAATAAAGTCGATATACCCGTCTGAGTCCTCGGCAAATTCATTGGGCAGGGCGTGAGCGCCTAAATAGGTAGTTTGAATACTCACAGGAAGATGCTGTTCAAGGGATTTAGCCACCCGTAACATGCGCACTTCAGTGCCTAAATCCAAGCCGTATCCTGATTTTACTTCAATGGTGGTAACACCTTCTTCGCACAGTCGCTTTGCGCGTTTTACTGCAGTGTGAAGCAGAGTGTGTTCGTCAGCGCGTCGTGTTTTTTCAACCGTCCCTTTAATGCCACCGCCGCGCTGCGCAATATCTACATAACTAGCGCCCTGCAATCGCATTTCAAATTCTTCGGCGCGGTTGCCGCCATACACTAGATGCGTATGACAATCGATGAAGCCAGGCAATAGCCATGGGTGTTTGGTTATTGCTCCTTCATCTTCACCTTCATTTCGTGGAATTAGAGTAGCGGCATCTATTACGTTTTTGGCCTGCGTAAACACTTCGCCCAGTGAGTCATCGCAAGGAAGTAATGCAGCAATTTTGCCGTCTTTTATGGCAATGGCATGTGGCGCTAATTCGCCATAAGGCAACCCATTGTCTTGCATAGATGCAATGCGAACGTTGTAAATAAGCGTGTCGTATTGATAACCCATAACCTGCTCCACTCTAAGCCACCCCTTGTCTTGTTTTTCTTCTAATTGGTCGTCTAATTCTTTGTCTTGGCTTTGTTCAGAATTTTTACTGAAACGCAGTGTAAATTTTGATTTCAGTGTACTTGTGTACACTTGTATATACAAGTATGCTGTTAACATATTATTAGCAATTTAGTTGTGAACCCACGATATGCAACCTCGTTACAGAGTAATTAAAACAGCAATTTTGGATGCCATCGAAAGTGGCGAGATGAAGCCGGGCAGCCAAGTGCCTTCAGAAAACCAGCTTGCACAGCAGCACGGTGTTAGCCGAATGACTGCGCGAAGAGCGTTAAGTGAAATGGTGGACGAAGGCATTTTAATGCGCAGCCAGGGGATAGGCACGTTTGTGTCAGATAGTCGCCCTATGAGCTCAATGCTTGAGATCAAAAGCATTCGCGATGAAATAGAGCAGCGAGGGCATAGATACACTAACGAGATTTTGGTGCTGGAAACCGCGTCTGCTAGTGAGGCCATTTCCCAGCGCTTAGCCGTTGATGTAGGAGCGCCAGTATTTCACAGCATCATTGTGCATTGCGAGAACAACTTACCTGTTCAGTATGAAGAACGGTGGGTTAATCCCACATGGATTGGTGACTACTTAGATAAAGACTTTAAAGCGCAAACCGCAAACTTTTATTTGAACCAGGTCGCGCCCCTTTCACAAGCCGACCACAGTGTAGAAGCTGTAGTTGTTGAAAAAGATATTGCACAAGCGTTATTGATAAAGCCTAAAGAACCTTGCCTAAAGATTACTCGAAGGACATTTTCTCGTGGAACAGGGAATGACAATGGGTCAGCCGCTGTGGTTAGCCACGCTGTGTTGTTCCACCCTGGCAGTAGATACCGACTGGGAGGACACTTGGAGTTTTAAGTGCAAACGCGCCTAAGACGCTAACTCTCAAGGCGCTTTTTATAAAGATACTGCTTCTTATAACGAAAATATTTCAGTAAAAGAAAAAGATGCCTAGGAGAAGTTTATGAAACGCCTCGACCCTACAAGAGAAATTCGTGCCCCAAGAGGCAGTACGCTAAATGCAAAGAGCTGGCAAACTGAAGCGCCGCTTCGCATGTTAATGAACAACCTCGATCCAGACGTCGCAGAGCACCCACAAAATTTGGTGGTGTACGGCGGAATAGGGCGAGCGGCGCGTGACTGGGCGTCTTACGACAAAATTGTAGAAGTACTCAAGCGCTTAAATACTGATGAGACGTTGCTAGTTCAATCAGGCAAACCGGTTGGGGTATTCCCCACTCACGAAAACGCACCTCGTGTGTTGATTGCCAACTCTAACCTTGTGCCCCACTGGGCAAACTGGGAGCACTTTAACGCTTTGGATAAAGAAGGTTTGATGATGTACGGGCAAATGACCGCAGGGTCATGGATATACATAGGCTCGCAAGGTATTGTGCAAGGTACTTATGAAACGTTTGTGAGCGTGGCCAAAACGCATTTTGAAGGCAGCACTGAGAAGCGCTGGATTTTAACCGGCGGCTTGGGTGGTATGGGCGGAGCACAGCCCCTTGCTGCTACCATGGCAGGTTTTTCAATGGTGGCGGTGGAGGTGGATGAAACCCGCATAGATTTCAGAATTCGAACGGGCTATCTGGACAAAAAAGCGCGTTCGTTAGAAGAAGCCATGCAGCTACTTGACGAAGCCCAACGAGACAATAAAGCCGTCTCCATTGGTCTGCTCGGCAATGCGGCAGAGGTCTTTCCCGATATGCTAGCAAAAGGGATCATTCCCGACGTTGTGACCGACCAAACGAGTGCACACGATCCACTTAATGGCTATCTGCCGGCGGGTTGGACGCTGGATCAAGCCGAAGCGCAGCGTCAAAAAGATGAGGCGGGTGTTGTAAAGAACGCAAAACAGTCGATGGCACTTCAGGTAAAAGCCATGTTGGGTTTTCAGCAAGCCGGTGCTGCAACACTTGATTATGGTAATAACATCAGACAAATGGCGCTAGAAGAAGGCATTGAACATGCCTTTGATTTTCCAGGGTTCGTACCCGCCTATATTCGTCCGCTTTTCTGTCAGGGTATTGGCCCCTTTAGATGGGCTGCCTTATCAGGTGACCCAGAAGATATTTATAAAACCGACGCAAAAGTTAAAGCGCTTATACCCGATAATCCGCACCTACATAACTGGCTAGATATGGCCAAAGAACGTATTCAGTTCCAAGGCCTACCCGCGCGTATTTGTTGGGTGGGGCTGGGTGAAAGACAAAAGCTGGGGCTTGCCTTTAACGAAATGGTGCGCAGTGGCGAGCTAAGCGCGCCAGTGGTGATTGGACGGGATCATCTCGACTCTGGTTCGGTAGCTTCACCCAATAGAGAAACAGAGGCCATGCTCGATGGTTCAGATGCTGTATCAGATTGGCCGCTGCTGAACGCGTTACTAAATACTGCCGGTGGCGCAACTTGGGTAAGCCTTCATCACGGTGGTGGCGTAGGAATGGGTTTCAGCCAGCACTCGGGCGTGGTGATTGTTTGCGATGGTACAGATAAAGCGGCCGAGCGTATTGCTCGGGTGCTTCATAATGACCCTGCTACGGGTGTAATGCGTCATGCCGATGCAGGCTATGACATAGCAAAAGACTGTGCGGCCAAGCACAACCTTGACCTTCCCATGGTCAATAACGCGGCTAATAACCAAATCCCCGATGGAACAAGCACTCATTCAAGCTCTAACAAAAGCTCTGGCGGGGAGAAATAGTCATGTCGCATTCGTCTTTTCTTACTGAAAACGGGGGTGTTAACCAGCTTAATCTTGTGCCAGGTACATTGACGCTAGATCAGTTACGGCAAGTACATCGTAGCCACGTTCATTTATTGTTAGATGACAGTGCTATACCCGCTATAAATGCCGCTGAGCAAGTGGTGCTGAACGTCATTAAAGAAAACCGTACTGTGTATGGTATCAATACCGGCTTTGGATTATTGGCTAACACACGTATTAACGTTGACGAGTTAGAGTTATTACAGCGCAGTATTGTGTTATCGCACGCGGCTGGTACGGGCGACTTTATGCAAGAAGATACTGTGCGCCTACTTATGCTGTTAAAAATAAACTCGCTAGCACGGGGTTTTTCGGGCATTCGGTTAAGCGTAATAAAAGCGCTGATTACCTTGTTTAATGCTCAAGTTTACCCCGCCATTCCTGAAAAAGGCTCGGTAGGCGCCAGCGGCGACTTAGCCCCTTTAGCACACATGAGTGTAGTGCTTTTAGGAGAAGGGGAAGCTTTTTACAAAGGAGAACGTATAAGTGCAGCTAAAGCATTAAAAATTGCTGGCATGGAGCCTATAGCGCTGGCACCCAAAGAAGGCTTAGCATTATTAAATGGTACGCAAGCGTCGACAGCGTTTGCACTTCAGGGGCTGTTTTACACAGAAAATGCGCTTTATAGTGCTATTGGTATAGGCGCGCTCACTGTTGAAGCCGCGCTAGGTTCTCGCGTACCCTTCGACGCGCGTATCCATGAAGTGCGTGGCCATAAAAGCCAGTGCGATGTGGCTACAGCCTTCAAAGAACTATTAGATACGTCAGAGATTGGTAACTCACATCAACGGTGTGAAAAAGTACAAGACCCCTATTCATTGCGCTGTCAGCCACAAGTGATGGGGGCCTGTTTACAACAAATGCGCTATGCCCAAGACATTTTAGTGACGGAAGCTAATGGCGTTAGCGATAACCCGTTAGTTTTTGTTGAAAATAATGATGACGCTGATACGCCAACTGGCGATATTCTATCTGGCGGAAACTTTCATGCGGAAACAGTGGCAATGGCGGCAGATATGCTGGCTATTGCACTATCTGAAATTGGCGCACTATCGGAGCGCAGAATGTCGCTAATGATTGATACGCATTTAAGTGGTTTGCCGCCGTTCCTTGTTGAAAATGGTGGGGTAAACTCGGGCTTCATGATTGCGCAGGTTACCTGTGCGGCGCTTGCTAGTGAAAACAAAACCCTGGCGCACCCCGCATCTATCGACTCGTTGCCTACGTCTGCTAACCAAGAAGATCACGTGTCTATGGCTACCTTCGCCGCGAGGCGTTTACGAGATATTTTCGATAACGTGGCAGGTATATTGGCCATTGAGTGGTTAGCGGCCTGCCAAGGGTTAGATTTTAGGAAGCCGTTTAAAACCAGCGAAAAGCTCCAAGCGTTGATGCAACTACTAAGAGACCAAGTGCCGTTTTACGACAAAGACCGTTATTTTGCGCCAGATATTGAAAAGGCAAAGCAACTAATTAAGCAGCACGACCTTATGGATAAGACACAGTTAAACCTGTTAGGCTAAAATGATCACTGGCTCGGTATTTAGAGTAAACACAGGTAGATCATAAATAGAGTAGAGGTGGGAATAATATGAAAACAGATGGACGTAGGGTTCGTTCGCAAGAGGTGCGTACTTCTATGAAAAGCACCGTGTTCGGTTTGCTAGCTGCGTCGGTGTTTATTTTGGCAGGTTGTAGCGACAGTGAAGTCGGCGACGTATCTCTTGGGCTCTTTACCACAAAAGATATAAAAATTGATGCGCTTCAAGACCCGGTAGTGACTGGCGTGACCTGTCATATTTCAAGTATTGAAGCGAACTTGGATTTGTCAGACCCATCAGATAGCTCTATCGCGTGCAGACAAACCGGACCGATCACGGTCGAGATGTTGGACGCCATTGATAAGTCAGATTCAGGTGAAGTGATATTTAAAAAGTCGAAGAGCGTGTTTTTCAAAAACATGAAGCTTAGAAGAATTTATGATGCCGACTCAAAAACGCTGATTTACTTGTCTTACAGTACTAAAGAAACATCAGGCAGCTATAAACATAGCTTGTCAACGGTTCCACTGTGGGAAACGCTCGCCTCTAAAAATCCAGGGTAAGAGCTAAAGCAAGAATAACGACAATGCCCTCTAGTACGAGGGCATTGTTATTGTGGCAGCAGCGCTCACATAGGTGCTTATTACAACTAGTGTGACAAGATTTCGTTTATGTTCGTTTACGCGTACCCGTCAATCAAAATGTTAGAAAAAGCGCGTATAAACCAGCATGGCGCTAAGCGCGGTATCATCGTCCGTTAGCGGGCTATCGCTAATGCTATCATCAAAAAAAGTAGCGCCAATCTCTAGGCGGGTCATACCGTCCAGAAATTGAGGAGTAGAAACAGCAACGCGAATTTCTGTATTGACTGCGCTATCGCCGTTATATGCGCTTCGAAACGTTGTGGCTTCTTCGGGCCGCACCCCGTAATAATAGTCGACGTAATTGCTGTCTTGATAGGTTACGCCCAAAGACGGCTCAATCATGAAGTTATCTATTCTAAACCTTTTGCCAATGCTGGCTGACGCTTGATAACCGTCGAACTTACCAAGTATATCGGCGTTAGTTGACAACGAGTAAATCCAGCTACCCGTATCGTAGTTAAGCCCAATTCCGGCTGCGTAGCTGAAATCTCTGTCGTCCATACCGGTAAATACGGCGCTGTCATCTTCTTCATAACCTGCAAACACCGGTACAAGCTGGGCATCAAGAGTAAAGCCGCTTTCCCGAAATAGCTCGTAGCCTACAAATGGGCCATAAACGCGCAATTTTTCGCCGGTATAGCCGATGATAGGAATGGGAACAATGCGATTATCAAAGTCGGTATACACATCTTGCGATGCTGCAACGCCGAAACCCCACATCCACCCCTGAGGTTGCTGAGCAGCAGTTTGTTGTGCTAAAGCTGGAACAGAACTGACACCTGCACAGGCTAAGGTCATTGCGCCGATAACGTTTTTTAAATTCATAGGTAAATTTCCTTTTTAATCACAATACTGCTTAGTTGCGTTCTACGATCATATTCGCTCGCGCATTTCACTTGATTGATTGCTCTTCATTCTTCTAACAGGTTTCTAGCTGTATTATCGTATATAGAATGCGTTACAGACTTATGTAAGGTACATGATGCTACGTAAAACGTTACTTTACTGACAGAAAAGCAAGTTATTCTGTGAAATTGCTAATTATCTATGCGAACTGGCATTAAAGTGCAGAAATAAAAACGGGCACCTAGTTAGGTGCCCGTTCTGTCAAATGCTCAAACCCTTGTTGACGAAGGTATCGACGTTTAGCTACATGTTTTCTTTATGAGCTAAAAACTCTTCATAGTTGCCATCGAAGTGATTCAGTTTCTTGTCTTTTATTTCGATAATCTGCGTAGCCAGTGACGAAACAAATTCACGGTCGTGGCTTACAAAAATAACCGTGCCATCAAACTTGTAAAGTGCGTTGTTCAAGGCTTCAATCGACTCCATGTCCATGTGGTTAGTGGGTTCATCCATTACCAATACGTTGATGTCTTGTAGCATTAGTTTTCCGAACAACAAACGGTTTTTCTCACCACCAGAACACACCTGCACACGTTTGTTAAAGTCGTCAGACGTAAATAGTAAACGGCCTAACATACCTTTAATTTGTAAATCGTCGTGTTTAGGGCTGCGCCATTGACTCATCCACTCAAACATAGTGATATCTTCGGCAAAGTATTTGGCGTTGTCCTGCGGAATGTAGCCAATCGCAGCGTTTTCAGCCCACTTATAGCTACCCGCGGTGGGCTCAATGTCGTTAACCAAACACTTCAAGAGGGTGGTTTTGCCCGCGCCGTTTTCACCAATGATCGCCAAGCGCTGGCCAGCTTCTAATAGCAAATTTGCGTTGTCGAATAGTGGAAGATCTGGGTAGCTATGGCCTAAGTCTTCAAGCGTGATGGCAAGGCGGTGAAGTTTCTTATGCTGTTTAAATACAATATAAGGCTTACGACGGCTAGACGCTTTTACTTCAGCCAATTCAATTTTCTCAAGACGGCGGGCACGAGAGGTAGCTTGTTTCGCTTTCGATGCATTGGCAGAGAATCGCGCCACGAAGCTCTGTAGCTCTTCAATTTCCGCTGACTTCTTAGCATTCTCTGCATGAAGCTGTTCTTGAACTAGCATGGCAGCTTGAATGTAGTCGTCGTAGTTACCTGGGTAAACGCGCAATTCACCATAGTCGATATCGGCCATGTGCGTGCATACAGAGTTTAAGAAGTGTCTGTCGTGCGAAATAATCAACATGGTCGACTTACGCTTGTTAAGCTCTTCAGCAAGCCAACTGATGGTGTAGATATCCAAGTTGTTGGTTGGCTCGTCTAGAAGCAGAATGTCTGGTTCGGCAAATAACGCTTGCGCCAAAAGCACACGAACTTTTTTACCCGGTGCGACCTCTTTCATTAGACCAAAATGATAGCTTTCGTCGATGCCAGCAGAGTTTAAGATATCGCCAGCGCGCGCTTCGGCAGTGTAACCATCCATCTCGGCGAATTGGGTTTCCAGGTCCGCCACGCGCATGCCATCTTCTTCGCTCATTTCAGCCTTGCTGTAAATGGCGTCGCGCTCTTGCTTAACTTCCCATAGTTCACGGTCACCCATGATCACGGTATCGACTACACTAAACTCTTCAAACGCAAACTGGTCCTGACTCAAGATACCTAGCTTTGTGCCTGGCGCCATAGAAACGTTGCCCGACGATGGGGTAAGTTTACCGCTTAGAATTTTCATAAAGGTAGACTTGCCGCAACCGTTTGCGCCAATCAGGCCGTATCGGTTGCCGTTGCCGAATTTTGCGGAAATATTTTCAAATAATGGCTTAGAGCCAAACTGCATTGTGATATTTGCGGTGGTAATCAAAACAGGTATCCAGGGGTAAAACGATGAGAAGAGATAATAGTGAAAGCGGTTGTCACTTCACTAATATATAAAAGCGCGCGCACTATAAGGAATTGAGGGCTACATGTCGAGGGAATTTTGAACAGTTTTGGCGCTGATGTGCTTTTGGCTAAGCTTATCAAGTATAAACTCGATTGCCTGAGGGCTTTTGAATGAGTTATGTGACGAGTTAACAATTGCTGTGTCTTTTGCCTCAGGTAAATATGCGCTGCTATAACTGACGACAGAGTCAGTTATAGCAGCGCATTCTGTTTCTGACTGGCAATACAAGGTACTGGTTGAGCCAATAATAGAATAGCTCTCGCCTTCTACAGGAATGTCGGCTAACGCTGTCATCAGCGGGTGATTGGGGCGCAACACTTGGACGCTATCTGGCCCGTAGTTTTGTAAGAATGGAAGCATAGCCGCGGTTAATCTGCTCACGCCTACTTTGTCGATAAAGTTTTTAAATAGCGCTTTAAAACTAAAAGGGAGTGTGATGAGTGAAGAGCCTAACGATCCTATGAGGCTATTGGCTATTTCTGAGCCTCGGTGCGGAGTGTCGAGAAAAAACACCGTATTCTCTTTGTACACGGGATTAAATATAAATATATCTCGCAACATTTCGTCACCTTCAGCGATTAGCGCTTTTGGTGGCTCTGTAAAAGTAGTATCCCACAACGTATTATTTGAATGCGTTGAAATCAGCTTTGCGATTACTCCGCCCATACTATGCCCTATCAATACCGCAGATGAAGAAGCACCTTCCGGTGACGCTATCCGCTGGTTTAGCTTGTTCAGTAATTTGCGAACTCGCATGGCGTTATAGAAAGGGGGAGGGCCTGACGGGTAGTACACGTGCAATATCTGATAATGTTGGGATAATTCTTCGTCATTGAAAATAGCCATTGTGAGATAGCGCCAAATTAGCGGGTCTGAATTGAGGCCATGAATCATAATAAGCGGGGTTTTGACTGAAGAAAGCTCTCCAATACTAAAGACTCCCATTCTCTTTTCAGCGTCTTGTGCATTAGTAAATCCCAGCCAGCTGAAATTGTGGATGTCGGCATTTTGTAAAAGAGAAAGGTAAGCGGCAGCAGGGGAGTACCTTTGCATGTATGTGTTGTTTCCAACAAGTATTTCGGTGGGCACATCGACGTGTTGGGCTTGTAAGGATATGTGAATTCTAAGCCCTTTCAATGCAACCGACTCAACTTGAAGGGAATAAGGCGAGTAAATACCTTCTAGTGGATAGTTGAGGTCGAGACTACGGCCATTCTGTGCTTGGTTGTTAATTCGAGCCACTGCAGCACTGCCAAGTTCACCAAATACCTTAGGAGAGAGGCGAGCGTCAAAGGCTTCTATCTCTGAAACTAAATCGAGCTCGCTTGGGCCCGAGTAGTTAACCTTAATTAAATTGTCAGTTGTGTGTCTTAGACGGAATAGCTTGTTTACTGCGAGGTTGTACCCGTCGACCCCTGCAGCACGATGCTCTTCAGAAAGACTGTCTCTTTTTAACAAGGTGATGTAGCAATCGAGCGCAAGCGCGATATCTAGCGTAGTACTCTGCTCGTACGATGTGCACCGAGCAACCAGTTGTATGTTGTCGAAGTGGCTTAAGTCGGGCAAATAGCCATAGCCATAAGCACTGGCCAAAGACAAAGGAGATACTTTTTTACGCATAAACTTATCTGAACTGCATCCGCTAATACAGCAGATAGTCGCTACCAATACCCAATATATGAAACTCTGCTTGATGCGCATTTCACCCAAACGCTAAAGAAAGTAATAACCCCGATAATGTATTTTATAGCGTGTTTTTATCAGAAATTGCACCTGAAACTTAACTCCGTATGGTATGAGGCGTGAAATAGGCGTTTCGAATCAACTGCTC
This sequence comes from Alteromonas sp. S015, assembly GCF_036864485.1. Taxonomy (NCBI): domain Bacteria; kingdom Pseudomonadati; phylum Pseudomonadota; class Gammaproteobacteria; order Alteromonadales; family Alteromonadaceae; genus Alteromonas; species Alteromonas sp. S015. The sequence continues at coordinate 410,653 of NZ_JAZETO010000002.1, forward strand.
ATTCCACAGAGTGCCCCTTACCGTTTGTTGCTCTTTTAATATTAGCGGCAAGCAAATCATTCCAGCATAAAGAAAATATTACATAACAGTCAGCGCCCGGTGATGCATCAATGCAGTATTAACGAATAAAGCTTTATTCACCATTTTGCGCATAAAGGTTATTTAAATCATTACGTTAAATAGAAAAAATGAAACCTTCTCTAACATAAGAAAGAAGGCCTTTTCAGTTGGTCTTATTTTTGCTGCATCTATCTACTGAAAATAATCTGCAGACTGCAAACGCGTCTGCTGAATCAGTGCGAAGTTTTATTTCACATTACTTTACAGTGTTTTAGGTAACGCAAAAGAAGAATAAAACTGGGCATTTTAAAGAGGGAAACATCATGAAATTTTTGAAAAAAATTGCGATTGGTTGCTTTTCGGCAACGGTTTTAATGTCTGGCAGTGTACACGCTGAAGCAATTAGCTCAGATTCCGTAATGCAAACCCAAGCCGCTCACTACAATAAGCAGCAGTTAATTGACATGGTTAACCGTTCAGACGTACAGAGCAAATTGGTAAGCTTAGGTGTTGATAGCAACCAAGCTATTTCGAGAATCAACGGCATGACCGACAGCGAAATTGCCCAATTAAATGATGAAATTAATCAAGCTCCAGCGGGTGGTGTTGTAGGTGCAGTGCTTACCGTACTTGCTATTATCGCAATTTTGGACCTAATTGGTGTAACTGACGTTTACCCATTTATTCGTCCAGTGAACAGCTAATAGAATGATCAATTCAGTTAAAAAGGCCTGCGCGTTAGCAGGCCTTTCGCTTCTATTTTTGCTTTCAGGCTGTCAGTCCACACCTCAAGCTGACAAGCTGCGGCAAGAGGGACTTGCCTCTTTACCTGAATCCCACACTATTCAATCTGTTCCGTTTTTTCCCCAAGAGCAGTTTTATTGCGGGCCTACTACGCTATCTGAAGTGTTTGGTTACTATGGTGAAAGCACCTCTCCAAATGATATCGCACCTAAGTTGTTCATTCCCAATAAGGAAGGAAGTCTTCAGCTAGAAATGATCACGGCTACTCGGCAGTTTGGTTTTTTGCCCTATACTAAACGAGGGACATTATCGTCAATAATGTCGTTGGTGAAAGACGACATTCCAGTGATTGTATTTCAAAATTTGTCCATCCAGTTATTACCCCAATGGCACTACGCTGTCGTTGTTGGGTTCGATAGCGAAACGGGAACGGTTACTTTACATACGGGTCTTACACCTAATCACGAAATGTCACTAGAGCTTTTTGAAAGAACGTGGGGAAGAGGAAACTACTGGTACTTGGCTCCGGTTCCACCAGGTGTTACGTCGTCCGAAATGACACCTTTTACATACGTCAGTGCCGCTTACGACATGCTTAAAGTAGGGAACAAAGCACGTTCATTAGCGTTTTTAAAAACCGCTTCTCAGACTTGGCCTTCCTATTGGTTAAGCTACTTTCTGATTGCCAATTATTATCTCGAAAATCCTGACATTGAAGGTAATAACAAACTGGCGATAACTTGGTTTGAAAAAGGGTATGACGTGGGCCAACATCAACAAGCGTATGTACACAACTATGTTGTTGCGCTTCGTAAAGGCGATAGGGCAGAGCAGGCGAATAAAGTTCTTGTGAACGCTCTCATAAGTTTTCCAGACAATGATAGCCTGTTGGCATTGAAAAAAGAGTAGTTGATTCCCGATATTGCCTCTAATTCGAAAATGATGCTATTTTTCAGTTATGCTTAATCAAGTTTTAAAGAATTAACGTTGGTCATGTCAAGAAATCTAAGTAACGCATCGATATCTCATACAAATGGCATTATTACAACCAAGCTATATGGCATTTTTAATGAGAGTAGCGCAGAGAGCTACCGAAAAGAGCTTTTCGAGTTAGTTATGGGATTAAAGGGGAAGCCTTTTGCTTTACTTGCCGACATTAGCCAAGTAGAGGGCGCAACGCCCGAAGCGTTTGATATGGTTAAGCACATTATTACTCGCCTCCCTGAAATGGGCCTCATCGCGAAAGCATATGTATACAAAGGGGCAGTGATCCGTGGAATCATGCACCAACGGATCCCCGAGCTTGCTTCAATGGATTACCTGTTTTTTACAGATAACGAAGAAGCTAATCAATGGCTCTTTAACCAATATCAACAAAAGCTTCCTGCACATTCCTAACAACAATTGGTGCACCTTTTGCGTCTTCTTTTTCGTATTAACGTGTAGCTAATATTAAAAGCACCATACTTTTTGCGCAGGAGCATCGTCAGCCGTGGATAGCACTCAACTTCTTGAAAACAAGCAGGTACTAGCAATAGCCGGATTAGTCGGGGTTGTTATTGTGCTTTTCATCATTAAACGCCTCATATTGGTGCGCTTGAAAGCCAAGGCCCGTTCAGAAAACAGCAGTATGTCTGACATTTATCGCGTGCTTGTGCTGTCGCTTAATGCCCCACTTAATTTGCTTATCTGGGTTATCTTCCTGCAGTTGGTTAAAAGTATTGTTTCAGTATTTCAAATAGAAGATGAAAGAGCCGTTAAAGCATTAACCATTGTTATTGAAGCTGGATTAATCATTACCTTATTTCTCTTTTTCGAGCGTTTTGTCACCTACTCCTTGAGTCGTTATCGCGACCAGTCAACCATAGTCAAGAACACAAGTGCAATTGCCGGTGGAGCTGTAAGAGCGCTGTTCGCTGTATTAGCAATTCTCATTATATTAAGTACAATGGGGGTCTCTGTAACCCCTATTGTTGCCTCGTTAGGCATTACTTCACTTGCGGTGGCATTAGCGCTACAGCCCACACTTGAAAACTTCTTCTCGGGTATTCAGTTAGTTATGGATAAGCCCATTCGCATAGGCGACTTCATTGAATTGGACTCGGGAGAGCAAGGCTTTGTTGAAAAAATAGGATGGCGCTCTACTTGGGTTAGGATGCTGCCTAACAATATCGTTATTATGCCCAACAGTAAGTTGTCTAATTCAAAACTGATAAACTATTACTATCCCGAACGCGAATTGTCGGTGCCCGTTGAAGTTGGCGTGCATTACAGTTCAGACTTAGAACATGTTGAAAAGGTCTGTTTAGAAGTAGCCAATACTATTCTAGAACAGCACGAGTTTGGCGTTGAAACTTACCAGCCCTTTGTGCTTTTCCATACCTTTGATAATTCCAGCATCAATTTAACCGTTATGCTAAGAACCCGTGAGTACTTTAACCGCTTTTTCATAAAAAGTGCCTTTATAAAAATGCTTAAAAAGCGTTTTGATGAAGAGGGAATAGTTATTCCATTTCCAATTACTGCGCTCAATATGGAACAGGAGAGGGGGGCTCAGGCATCAGGTAATCCGATCTCTAAGTCTTAAATGCAATACCATCCAACACAGTATGATTTTTAGCTAAGGGAGGATTTTTCCAAAGGCGATCTGTGTTCGTTTGCTCATCTTGTAATCCCTTTTTACACGCTAGCTATTAACCACTGAGATATTCAACGCTCAATTAAAATACCGGTGGCAATTTATGGGCGTTTTAGTCAAATTTGCACACAAATTAATCTTAAGTTTTTCAATGTTATACTGTAAACTGTTTATTTAAAGTTATATTTATTAATAATTTGTTATTAAATAAAGTTAAAAATGTTTTCGAATATCTGCTATTGTCTTTTGTGCTACCGGTGGCATTCGGGCGGTGATTAAGTTCAATTAGTTTATATATAAAATCGAACTAATTGATGTGGTCTTGTTGAGTAATTGAAGCTGTACGCCCTTCCAATTATCAATCTAAGGACACAAAAATGAGACAAAAATTGTTAGTACCTCAATCAACTATAATCGCATCATCCATAGCATTAGCCATTTCCACGTCGGTCGTCGCATCAGGCTTTCACACGCAGAATGGCGGTACAACTGGCGGCCAAGGTGGGCAAGTAGTTCAAGCCTCAACGGGTAAACAAATACATGAAGCACTGTGCAATAGAAACACCTCAGAAACACCGATTATTATTGAGGTTTCTGGAACCATCAACCATGGTAATACCGAAAAAGTGTCTGGGGACAGTTGTAATACTGCAGATGATAAAATTGAATTGAAGGACATCGCAAACGTGACGCTTATTGGTGTAGGCAATGGCGCAACGTTTGATCAGCTGGGTATACATATTAGAAACTCACAGAACATAATAATAAGAAATGTTCGCGTTAAAAATGTCAAAAAATCAGGTTCGCCTACGTCAAATGGCGGTGATGCGATAGGGATAGAAAAAGATGTTCGCAATGTATGGGTTGACCATGTAACGCTAGAAGCGAGTGGTGGCGAAAGTGACGGCTACGACGGCTTATTCGACGTTAAGGATAACTCGAAATACATTACCCTATCTTACAGTATCTTACGCAACTCAGACCGAGGCGGGTTGGTTGGTTCAAGCGAATCTCAAGTGAACAATGGTCCGATTACTTATCACCACAATATCTTTGAAAATTTAAAATCGCGCGTTCCCCTAGTAAGGGGCGCGACGGCTCACATTTACAACAACTATTATGATGGAATTCGTGCATCGGGGATAAACTCGCGCGCGGGCGCCGAAGTAAAAGTAGAAAACAACTATTTCGAGAATAGTAAAGATCCGTTAGGTACGTTTTATACAACAACAGATGGCTACTGGCAGGTTGCGGGAAACACGTTCGGTAGTGGGGTGACGTGGAGCGACTCAGATAGCGATTATGAACCTGCAGGACCAAACGTTCAGTCTACAGCATCAATTTCCATCCCTTATAGTTACTCACTCGATGGAGCGTCTTGCATACGAGATATTCTTGAGAGTACCGCGGGAGCCAACAAAAATCTTGCAGTATCTGACGGTAGCTGTGGTTCAACTGGCGGCGATAACGGCGGTGGCGATAACGGTGGCGGCGATAACGGTGGCGGCGATAACGGCGGTGGCGATAACGGTGGCGGCGATAACGGCGGTAATCCTCCGAGCGGCACCAACTTATCACTAAGTGCACAATCTGACGGTAGCTCAAAGTACAGTGGAACAAGTTACGGTAATGTTAGAGATGGTAATGTGTCTACTTATTGGTCTCCAAGCGGCACAACTGGACGAATTAGTATTAAACGCCTAAATACGACGGTGAATAAAGTAAGAATAATTGAAACTTCTTCCAGCCAAGGTGCGGTAACGTCATGGCGGCTTGTGAACAATGACAATGGAAACTTGCTAGCGTCTGGAAACTCAATACCAAGTACTATTTCGTTTTCAAACACCAATCTGGATAAACTAAACTTTATCATCGACTCTGCAACACAAAGACCGCAAATTGCAGAATTTGAGGTATATTTAGATTAACTAAAGCGCTGTATTTTGACTACGTAAGGGGACTATCTTTGTTTAGATAGCCCCTTTTTTACGTAGATAACCGCGAAGTAATAAAGTAAAAGCCGGTGGGTATTGTGCTTAGTGTAAAACAATAAGTGGTTATGAGCGTTTTCTATAAATCCGTCACTACGAGTTTTTTCGTGATGAAAGGGCGATTATTGCTTGGAAACTGTTTCCTCAGCAGACACATATAACTTGCCTGTAACCAAAAAAAGTAAAGCCGTTTGAAGTTCTAACAAATATAATTGCTTATCTCCTATTACAAAATAAGTCCATATAGCGCTTAAAAGGTAGATTCCAGATGCGATGTTAAAACCAATACTCGCGTGTTTCCTTTTCATTTTGCTTCTCTCCAAACACAGGGGCATTTCGCCCCTAGATACTGCATTTACCAGTGATTTCTATTTGTATTTCCGTACTGCGCATAAATCGCATCACTTGCGTTTGAGACTTGGGCAAAAAATGCGCCTAAATCGTAAAAAAGACCAGCACCAGATACTGATTCTACTTGAGTCGTGTTTAGTTCAATCACTTTAACTTCCTTATTGTTGGGTGTTAATTTCTGTGGTCTGAATAACCTTTATAAAAGTCGTATGCCGCTACTGCAATGGCTATGGCGATTGCGATTCGGTCCAAATAGCCGCCAGAAATACTCCGTAGCTCTTCTAGTTTGATTTCTTCCATAAGTCATTTCCCTTTTAGTAGCGACCAGAATTGGTCGAGAACAATAGTTACAGTATCTTTCGCTTGATTAAACTGATCCATGTAACTGTTTTTATGCTCCTTAGATTGAAACTGCACTTTTCATGAAGACCATCAGTATCAAAGCCGTATACTTTTTTCTCTTTAAGCTAGTCTGCGTTGCGGACGAACGCAGACTAGCTTAAGTTGTGTCCTCTTCCTCAAATGGCGAAGTGGCCAAAAGGTCTAAAGTTTTATTGCGGAGTAAGAGTGAATTCAACCTCTGTATAAATCATTTTAGTCTGGCCTTCATACCCTGAGTCAGTGCCAAAATAGAGCCACATGTTACCCTCTTCAGAAGAAATGATTTCGAAGCCTTCGCTTCCTGTAAATGCCATTGTTTTTTGTCCAACAGGCTGGTCTGAGTCGCATCCAATCTCAGGCACACCAATGGTACCTAGAACTACGCTATCATTACCACTTTGTGACTGACTCCCGATATCGATATTCATATAGTAGTCGGCTTGTGCAGGTTCAATCTCAGTAGCACCAGTTTTTAGATATACAGACTCGCCGGGACTGCCGCCAATACCAACGCAATCAGCTCCTGCGTTGGTATAAAAGCTAATGGTTCCTTCCAGAAGATATCGTTGATTTGGCTCCAACTCTGTAACTTGTGTTTTCAAGAACATAAATACATCGTCACTTCTATTGTGAGCGCTAAGATAAAAACCACTCTGATCATCGGTGGTTGGTACAGCACTGATTTCAGATTCAAACTCAAAAATATCTGCATTGCCTTGAGGATAGTCAGAAAACCCTGCTACCCACCCTTGCTCACCATCATTGAAGTTAGTAGTGACGGTGACCGATTCAACGACATCTGGTAAGTCTACGTCGTCTGAACTACACGCACCAAGTGCGAATGCAAGTAATAAAAATGACATGTTTTTCATGCGGTTAACTCCTTTTTAAGAAGGCAACAACGTATAGAACTATCTCGATGTAATCTGATCTAATTTGTAACAGCTATGGCTAAATATGTTATGGGTGAAAATTTGGCTATGAATATCAACTGTTTAACATACGTTGTGCATGATGATTATTTTTCGACTCCTTTGCATACGCTACATATATTAAATTGGCATTCGCAGCGTATACGATTCCCGCTTGTGAAGGTCGTATCTTCAATGCGGGAAGAGTTACTTTGTGCACTAATATCAAGAGACAATCATAAATGCAGTGTACGGCTCTTCGAACCGAATTAGGTTAGTAGTAACTATCGTCGAAGAGTAGGAGAAATGGTGGCCCCACCCTGACTTGAACAGGGGACCTGCCGATTATGAGTCGGATGCTCTAACCAACTGAGCTATAGGGCCATTTTGAAGTGTGCGTTGTATTTGCTGTGTGCAAATTGTTATGCAGAACAATCACAAACGAGCGCAAGTATAAGCAGTTTTATTTAGCTTGTCACGCCTCGCTGGTGGCTTTGTGATTTGTTTGCTTTATTTTTGTTCACTAACCCGTGGTTTGCATACATTTTTAAAAAAAATACTTCTCATAAATACGTAAGTTCATCAATAAATATACATTTACACAAGGCTGGCTTTTGGGCTTGGTAGGTGTTTTCATAAAATAAGCTTCCTTAGTACACAAAAGCATAGTCGTTTAGAACTTGTGTATGTAAGACGTGTCGGAATAATACCCGTGTTCTGCACTAAACCGTGCTTTACAGCAGTCGGAGTAAGCCAATCTATCTTGACTAATAAATGCTAAAAACAGCACTATTAGCGTTAATGGTCATGCATTCATGGTGTCGTCCGGTTAGGTGCATAGTTAAAAAGGTGGTTTGTATCAAAAACTACCATTCATTCAAAGGAAGTAGATATATAAATGAAAATGCCTTTTCGCAAGAGTATTGTGCCTTCGTTACTCTTAGCGGCTTTAGTGTCGTTAGCTGGCTGTGATGTAATCAACCTCAAAGGAAGGGAGCCGGGTGAGATCCCGTTTAAATTAGTGGGCGTCGATACCGGTGCTTGCCCAATGATCATGAGTATTGGGCAACAGCGATGGAATATTGATTATTTTGGTTTTTATCTTAGCAAGCCAGAGCTGCGAATTGATGGAAAATGGCAGCGAGTTAAGTTTAAACAAACCCAATGGCAAACGCAGAATGTGGCGTTGCTAAAGTTTCACAATAAGTGCAACAATCCTGACGATGCCAATAGCAAAATTGTATTGGACGTATCGGAAGAGTTGTTAAAACTGTCTACAAACTTGCGCTTCACTATGGGGCTTCCTTTCGATGAAAATCACGCTGATCGGCTTACACAGCCTTCGCCATTAAATGACAGTTCAATGTTTCAGAATCGTCAAAACGGTCACAAATTCTTGAGATTAGATGTCGCTAAAAACGGAGAAGAAGCACGCAAATGGTCTTATCATCTAGGCAGCGTGGGTTGCAATGCTGAGTCCGCTGACAGTCCGCCTGAAAAATCTTGTGCTTTCACCAACCGAGTGGAGTTTATTCTGCCCATGACCCAGCTCGATACTGATTTAGACCTCGACGTGTCGGTGTCTAACATTGTCGCCCAAGTGGACATCAGTGAAGCGCCAAGCTGTGTGTTTGAGTCTCCGGAAACTGAGCCCTGCAAAAAGCTCATTCAGAACTTAGTGCACAGGCCTTGGATTAAGTGGCAGTAATGGCTGCTTCACTTCCCATTGGTTTGCGAGGTGAGAGGTTTGATTGCACTTTAGTTTATCTATGCTTTCGCCCGTAATGATCAAGTAATATCCAACGAGGAATTTGTAAAATCATACGCCAACTGCAAAATTTAGCGATTTATTGCTCATTTTGTGTAATTTATGTTTATACTTTGCACACATATATAAACCAAATGCTTATGTGCTCATTGTTAACATCGTGGTAAACTCAACCACTTACATTCTTTGTTAACAACTATAAAGCAGGTAAGCGGTCGCGGAGATGAGAATGACTGAAAAACCCTTCATTACAAGTGGTCGAAATACCATCATTCATAAAATAAGAAAACTAGATCTATTGGTGATCAATGGCGATGAGCATCCGCCAGTTCTTGTAACTTACAAAGGTATCAAACAGTATGAAGGCAAAGTGCCTGAAAACAAACGCGATGCCAAGATGATGGATATGGAACTGGTAGATGTAACCACCAGTGATGTATTTGGCGACGAAAAAACATTATTGTTCGTACAAACCCTTAATGGTAAAGAGTACAAAATTGATTACTCTAAAATTGGTACGAGCATGTTCATTAAAATTCACCAAGACAGTTTTTTCTAAAACACATTGTATCCCTCATAGGGGCACAAAGGTTTTTAATAAATGGGGTCAGGCAATCTGGCCCCAGTTGTCTGCCTTCAGCGAATTGAACCCTCCAATTACTCTTCCTTTTCCTTTAAGCTGAACATAACGCTTTTTGAAAATACTAAACCTACAGATATCTACTGGCGTGACTTCTGATGCATTGACTCCGCTTATAACGCCTGCAGTTTCCAACCCTTCGGCAATTAACTCTGAACAGAACCAGCTGTTAAAATCTTCTTGATTGTAGCTTATGCTGCCAAATAGCGGGTGCTCATCAATAGCGTCAACGGCAGAGCCGAATAGCTGAAGTACGTCGTAAGGCTTTCCGTCTTGTTCAAACATGAAGTTAAAGAAGTCTCTTCTATTTTGCTCGAAGATACGTCTCGATTCACCAGACAGTGGTAGCCACCAAATATCACCATCATAAGACGCCACACGTTCACTAAGTCTATTGATCATTACCCCCCGCTTTCCTTTATATGAGGTTGCTTCCATGACTTGGTTAAAATAGCGATTAGACTCTTCATCGCGCATCTTTGTCTGCATAACAATAGCCACATGCGTGACAGCAGAACGCGTAGTGAGTTTTGTCCAACGAGAAAATAAACTGTTCCCGCCAAATGCAATGATGTCACCAGGCTGCATTTGCTCTCTTATTAGGTGGTACTGTTGTTGCTCTAACATAGCTCTTCCTTGATTACGTGTTAATGAATTAGATTTTGCCTGCACAGTTATACGGTAGGAATATTTGCTCGTTATGTTTTATTTTGCGACGAATGCATTTATTAGAATGTTGCAAAGTGTGTGCTAAGCACGACTAATTACAGTTTAGACCGATTATTTAACCTTCGCTTTTGTATGCCTGTCGCAACGTCTCAAATAGCAGTGCTTTAACGTTTTTATAGCGTGATTTTTACAACCTTTCACTAATTTAATGTTGCGGGGACAAAAAAGCTCGTCACCGCGTTGCCGAATATTATCAGAGGAACTTGTTATGTTTATGTCACGCCGTGTCACCCAATTTGTTTTACTTGGTTTAACGTTGTCGCTTACTGCAACCGTAGCGAATGCCGCATCATATCCCAAACAACTCGAAAAACGCTTAATTGCAGTGTGTGAAGCAGTAAAAAGTGATAACCGTTTGAAATTACATCGGGCTGTAAGAGCAACAGGTTTAACTATGCGAGACGTTCATGAGGGATTAGTGTGCAACGGTCAAGATATGCTTACCTTTGCACTTACTCATAATGCGGTCAAAAACGCTCAGCTGATTGCCCGTCGTGTTAACGCTAACCCAAGCGCATTAACCGCACAGCGTTAATAAAGCGTTTTCTACCCTGGCGATTGGGCTATGTAGCTTGTAGCCCCTTTTTCGCTTCAAAAAAACAATTACATCCAAAGATCGGGATAGGTAGTACTTTCAGCTATTAATGTTTGCACTTGCAAGGGAGCACTGATGATTGCACTGGTTTTTTTACATTCTGTTTCAATGCAAAACTCGCTTTGCAAAATGCTAGAGAAGCTAAATGTATTCAGTCATGTCTATCCTGTTCAGTCGGTAGGGCATTGCCTAGCACTGGCAGAAAAGTATCCCCAGTCTATTGGTTTCTACTCAGTCTCACAATCAAGCCGAAATCTTGCATCACGATATTGGTTAGCGGTAGGAAATAAAGACGAAGAAGCACTTTTAGCGTTTTCTTACAACGCGTCTGGATTTGTTAAATCACCGCTTGAAGAACCTCAAGTATTAAAAGCTATTGAACAGGTTAAAACCAAGTACCATATTTATGAAAGAGACTTTCAATTTAACAGCCTGGTAAAGGGGTTATGTAAACAATATGGCGTTTCCGAATCTGCGCTGTTGGCAACGTTACGTCAGCAATTGAGCAAAAGGGCACTGCCAAACGTTGTAGGGCTTCGCGCTGAAAATGGATGGTGTTGCTTAACCCCTGCAGAGATCAAATGGATTGAGGCTGCGGGAGACTATATGTGTATACAAACGTTGTCAGAGAGCTACGTTGTTCGCACAACATTGTGTGAATTACTTAAACGATTGGAAGAGCAGAGTTTCAAGCGCTGTAACCGCTCCGTGGCTGTAAATGCAAAACATGTTTCGCACTTGGAACAAAAACTTAATCAACGGCGAGTTGTGATGCAAGGTGGCGAAGCGTTCAAAATCACGCACAAGTACTACTATCAGTTTTGGCAGGCAGATTGAACATCGAACCGCATTGCGGTGGGGCCTTCTGTTATACGACTATGGTACTGCTGGTGGTTGAAGTCGCTTATCGTTACACTTATCCACTGAATATCGGGAATAAGTACTAGGGTCTGCAAAGCCTGTTAAGGAGCGATAGTGCGAGATGTGAGAAACACGATAGTGGGCGCAGTTTTAGTGTTTGCTGCTTATTATCTTGGGCTTGTAATCGTAAATGTGAGCTACCTTCCCATTCCTGGGCCTTTGATGGGCCTATTTTTGTTACTTGCTATGCTTTTTGTTTTTCCTCAGCTTGAAGTGCATACGGCGCGCTTTGTTACCTTTCCCTTAAAGCATATGCCTTTGCTATTTATTCCCGCTGTACTCGGCGTATCTATTTATTGGGCAGACATCCAGACCAATGCACTTGCCATCGCCATCGCGATTATTTTAACAACCTCAATAAGTTTAGGAGTAACCGCTTGGTTTGCTCAGTATTTATTTAACAGTAAAAGCGGCGGCGACTCAGAAGTGGCAAGTAAGAAGGTTGAGCGAAAATGAAGGAGGCGCTGTATCAGACCTTCAGCTTAACGGGACTATTGTGGCTTAGCGTTTCAATCATAGGCTACATTATGGCGCTGTGGGTAAACAAGAAATGCAAAGGTCATCCGCTAGCGCATCCTATTGTTGTTACCACGCTTGTTGTATCGATTGGACTTTCTCTAACCGATACGAGTGTCATTGAATATCAACAATCTGCCTCTCTTTTGCATTGGTTGCTAGGCCCTATCACCGTGGCCTTAGCATTACCTATTTACAGGCAATGGAACAAGCTAAAACACTATGGTTGGCGATTAATGGTAAGTATTGCTTTTGGCGGCATACTCGCGCCTTTCACCGCGTGGCTAACCTTGTTTGCGCTAGATGCACCATATGCAATACAAATTACCATGTTGGCTAAATCAATCACTACGCCTCTGGCCATGGAGTCTAGCGCTCTAGTTGGCGGCATTCCCGCATTGGCTGCCGTTTTTGTTATCGTGACGGGCGTAGTTGGAGCCATTGTCGCCACCGGAATGTTTGCGATACTCAACGTACAAAACCGTCAGGCGCAAGGTATTGCGATGGGCACGGTTGCTCACGCGATTGGTACAGCGAAAGCTATTCAAATGGGGGAAGATGTGGCCGCAATGGCAACACTGGGCCTTTGCGTAAACGGTATATTTACCGCGTTGGCATTACCCGTTATTTTTGGTTTTTTCGTTTAAGCGGTGCTTTCACGTCTTTTCGTGCTTCATATTTGTTGTAATTAATGATTACAAGTGAAAACGTGCTGGCAATATTCACCAAAAGTGCTATTTCTTAGTGGAGTGTTTCGTATCACTATATACATGGAATCTATTCAAACAAAAAGTATCGTGTTTGTTGATGAGCGAAAGCTCGGTTGAATTGATACTTCAGTTCCCAATGGTTATGCCGATACAATTGAAATTGCTAGAAAATACCAGTGGTAACTGGTTTCAAAAGCTAGGTGGTAAAAGAATTTAATGTTTTCTGTACTCGTATGTGACGACTCGTTAGTTGCGCGCAAGCAAGTGGCTAAATGCCTTCCTCAAGATTGGGAAGTAGCCGTACATTTTGCTAAAAATGGTCAAGATGCTCTATCGGCGCTCGCCGAAGGAAAGGGCGATCTTCTATTGCTCGACCTTAATATGCCTGTTTTAGACGGATATGGCACATTAGAAGCGATTCAGAAACAAGGTCTCAAAACCAAAGTTATTGTTGTATCGGGTGACATCCAGCCTGAAGCTCATGAAAGAGTAACGTCACTTGGCGCTTTAGATTTTATTCGAAAGCCTGTGGATCCCCAGAAACTGGCCGAGGTTCTCGATAAATTCAATATTCTTCACGTTGAAGAGGAAGAGCCTGAAGAAGTTTCACCACTAGACCCGGATATTCGCGATTGTTATCAAGAAATTACTAATATTGCCATGGGGCAAGCGGGCGACCATTTAGCGCGCACCATGAACGTGTTTGTTGAGTTGCCAATACCTAACGTTAATTTAATTGAAGTCTCGGAACTTCATATGATGCTTTCTGATATTGAAGGCCACGAGCAAGTCACTGCGGTGTGCCAAGGCTTTTTGGGGCCAGGTGTCAGTGGTGAAGCGCTATGTATTTTAAGCGATTCAAGCTTTGATGATGTGGCCAAAATACTCAATGTAGAAGGAGAGGTCGACGATCAGCTTCAGTTAGAGCTACTTATGGACGCGGCGAGTATTTTGATTGGTACGTGTTTAACAGGGTTAGCTAACCAAATGGACATTAACTTCAGCCAAGGTCACCCCATTGTGCTTGGGCAGCATCGTGCTATCACTGAAATTATCAGCATGAACCAAATTAAGTGGAAGCGCACGTTGGCGATAGAACTTAGTTATGGTCTGGAAGGCTACAATGTTCAGTGTGATTTAATCTTATTGTTCACGGAAGAGTCTATGAAAATGATGAATTCTAAACTCGCCCACTTGTTGGAGGATTTTTAATGAGCCAGCATTTAGATGAGTTACAAGAATTCCACTGGATGATGGACATGCTACAAACGGTAGACGTTGGCATTGTCGTACTAGACCGTAACTTTACGGTGCAAGTGTGGAACGGCTTTATGGAGAGTCACAGTGGTTTCTTGCCCAGTGAAGTAAGGGACAAAACGCTATTTTCGCTATTTCCCGCCATCAAGCAAGACTGGTTTATTAAAAAAGCTAAACCGGTTTTTGACTTAAAAACCCGTGCCTTTATGACATGGGAGCAACGTCCTTATTTATTCAAGTTTCCTAACTACCGGCCGATTACAGGTAGTGAGTCATTCATGTATCAAAACATCACACTTTCTCCTCTTACATCGGCGACGGGTAAGGTCGATTTTATTAGTATGATGATTTACGACATGACTGACGTAGCGGTAGGTAAAAAACAGCTAGAAGCGCTACAAGTGACGGTATCTGAAGCGCAAGAAGCGAGTTCACAATCAGATAGAGCTAATAAAACCCTCTTATAACCGCTACATAAAATACGCGAGAAGACATTCTTTATCTCGCCGCTGAACCTTCATCAAATTTTTACTCGCACTCGGTATAAGGCTTTGGCGCAGAGTGCGATGGGAGTACGTATGCATTTAAGTTCGTCTTCATGTTCAAGCAATTTTCCGCTTAGGGTGATCCGTGGACTGGCAATTCTTGGAGGGGCTTTCATGCTTGCAGCCTGTGGTGGAGGCAGCGGTGATGACACTAATGGTGAGGAAGTCAGCAGCTTAGTTATTAATGCTGGCCCTGACGCTACCGTAACCGAAGGGGCTACCTATTCACTAAGTGCGCAAATCAGTGGTGGTGATGGCACGTACACCTATAATTGGAGTGCGTCTCCTTCACTGACAATTACGCACGAAGACACCAGCGCTTCTGCGGCGAGTTTTGTGGCGCCACTTGTTAATAACGCCACTGAGTATACGCTTACCGTCACGGCAAACGATCAAAGCGGGAATACAGCCAGTGATTTTACGGTTATTACGGTCGCTCCGGTTAACATTGCCCCAGAAGCCCGTATAGATATCCCTGAGTGGGAAAACTTACCAGCGAATACATTTCCTGGCGGTGTTGAAATTGTATTAGATGGATCGGCAAGTAGTGACGGTGACGCCAACGCGACAGATAGTGAAATAGCTAATTACATGTGGACCCAAGCTAGTGGTACCAATGTTATTACGGAGGTTGAAACTAATCTTTCCACGTTGACTATCGTAACCCCCGTGGCGAGCGATGCACAACAGCTGACCTTTCAGTTGGAAGTCACAGACAGTGAAGGGGCCACTGATACCGATACCGTTACAATTTCTGTTCAATCTGAAACTGAGACTTTGCCTGTAGTTGACGCAGGGTTCTCGCAGGGCGTCTTCAGTGGGGAAGTGGTTATTCTTGATGGTGAGGCCACCACCAGTATTCCCAATGCTTTACCACTTACTTATTCGTGGGAGCGCAGTAACAATATTTCTTCAGGCAGTGCGCCAACGTCTGGCGCAGCAAATCTCGCCATTGATGACAGCGATGCGCTTTCTACATTTGCTATTGCACCTTCAGTGTCGTCTTCTACTGTTGTGGCTTATACCCTTACCGTTACCGACGCCAACGGTAACAGAGTCGAAGATACCATTAATGTGAATATACGCCCAATGCCAACGGCACTCTTGAACGACACAGGCTTTTTGCAGCAAGCAACCAACAACGAGTTAACTGTGGCGCATCAGAATGACTTTCCTGGTCAAGACGGACAGCGAGGCGCTGATATCATTGAGCAAAATGGTCTTATAGAAAAAGCAGGGCGTGGAAAAGCTGGCTTTGACTTCACGCGCTTAAATGCCAATGGCGACGAACAAGACACGAATGGGGAAGTGTGGTCGTGCGTTCGCGATAACGTCACTGGATTAGTATGGGAGGTGAAAACCGACGATGGTGCATTTCAAGACAAAGATTACACCTACTCGTGGTACAGCGACGAAGTAAACGGTGGTTTTGTGGGCGACCAGTTCGGCGCAAATGCCACGTGTTTATTAACCAATTGCAATACCTCTGCGTATGTACAAGCGGTTAATGCGCAAGGGTTATGTGGTTTTTACGATTGGCGCCTTCCTACACATCATGAACTCTTTTCATTGATGCATTTAGGTATTACCGACGACGTGGCGATTGATGAGGATTATTTCCCCAACACCGGCGTAACCTCTACCGAGCCCTTATGGTATTGGACCTCAGTGCCCAGTGCTGACGGAGTAAACAGTGACGATGCTCGAAATGCATGGGCGCTAGATTTTGATTCCGGTGTAGATAACTTTCTCAACAAATCGTCAGCGGCGCGTGTTCGTCTAGTTAGAGCAGGGAGATAGACATGAGTAAACCAAATAATAGGAACGCCAAATCAGCGATAAAAAACGCGGTATTGTCTACATGTAAAGTCTTTGCTGCTTCTACTCTACTTGCCAGTTTATCAGTTTCAGTTTACGCCCAAGAATGCTTATCTGATGGATTAGAGACTACACCACAAGATAACTTTGAAGAGCTAACCTCTAGTACATTGCTGGATACCACCACAGATTTGGTGTGGAGACGCTGTGCCGAAGGGCAAATGTGGGATGGTTCTACATGCAGCGGTGAAGCGGTGAAATATACGTGGCAGCAGGCGTTGCAACTCGCGCACCGGGCGAGCAATGAGGATCTCTTGGGATGGCGCTTGCCCAACGTCAAAGAGTTGGCAACATTGACGGAACGCGATTGTGTGCGTCCAGCTATTAACAGTACACTTTTTCCCGCAACGCCACCTGATGATTTTTGGACGTCCACCCCTTCAGCAGACGATCCTGATAGAGCCTGGGTTGTTGCATTTTTTAATGCTAGTCACTCCATCAAAGGAAAAGACCGATTCATATATGTACGACTCGTGCGCACTAACACCAACGAGTAGGAAAAAGTAAAATTTTACGCCGCCTCATATTAATCTTTCGTCTAATATCTGACGCTAAGACTTTTTATAAACAATGCACGCTCTATAATGCGTGCTTTGTTGTTTTAGGTTTGAACGCAGATATATATGCTTCTCGCTCATGATGCCATTATGCTTTGTGTAAATTGATAATCTCGACAAGTTCAACCTGATTTTTAGCACGTTAGACTCATGTTGGCTTTTTATTTCTCAGTTAGCTAGCCACAATGATGGTATGAAAATGATATCGCGCCTTAAGGCTTTCTTCTTCACAATTTGCTTATTCGCTGGACTAAGTGCATCAGCGCAAGCCGAATATACCTGCAACATCGATTTTGCTTATGGCATTGCCGTTAACAATCAGCAGTTGCGAGTAATGGATAAAACCCGCACTGTGGTCCAAATTAACGATCAAAATCAGCTGTTTGTAGGCGGTCGCTGGCAAACTTTAAATGAACAGGAACGGCAGTGGCTAGAAGAGTATTCTTCAGGACTACACTATGTCGTTCCAAAAATGATTATTTTGGCTACCGAAGGTGTAGATTTAGCCATTGATACCATTGAGCATGTTTACTTAGGTTTAGTGGGCAGTGATCACGATAGCTATGAACGTTTGAATGCTGCGATGAAGCGTGTTCAAAACCGCGTGAAGGATAAATTCAGGCATGCCAGTAATCATTATTTTATCGGCCCCGGATCGCTGGAAAGTGTTGATGAGTTTGTCGATAGTGAAATAGAAGCGCAGCTTGAGGAAGCTATTTCTACCTCAGTTGGCGGTATATTATCTGCTATCAGTGGCATCAATACAGGAAGCGGTGAGGTAAACCAAGAGAAGGTGGCAGAAATTACCCGCCAGCTTAACAACGTGGGCGAGCATCTAGATGTGGGTGACAAAGCTACGACCTTGCGCAAAAAAGCAGAATGGTTTTGTGAAAAGCTTAAGCGCTTAGATGTGGCGGAAGAAAAGCTTAGAGCAAATGTGCCAGCTTTTAAACCTTACAATATTATTACGCTTCACGATAAAAGCGATGATTAAGAATTGATGAAGAAGAGTTAATGTAAGGTCGAATACAGACTGAGTAAAATAGAAAGCCTGCGTGAGCAGGCTTTTTCGATCTGGCTTTTGGATTGCGCTTCGCAGGGCAAGGCTAAACTAAACACGACAGCAGCGAGTTGAGATATCTACGTCCTTTTGCGGTTACCTGCCAGTGGCTATCTGAAATAGAAAGTAAACCTTGGTGGTGAGCATCAGACAATGCACGCTTAACGTCATCTGTTAACTCAGTACCTGTGAAATCGTTAAAATCACTTATCGGGCAAGGCTCTACTAGACGAAATCTGTTCATGAAGAACTCAAACGGCAGATCGTCTCTTCTTACCTGCGTTTGCGTATCTAAATACGGGCGGCTCATTTCCATATAGCCCCTTGGGTGCTTCACTTTAACGGTGCGGTGAATAGTGCCATTAGTGGCATCAGTAATCTTTCCGTGGGCACCGCAGCCTATGCCTAAGTAGTCGCCAAAGCGCCAGTAATTCAGGTTATGACGGCATTGATGCCCCGCTTTGGCATAGCCTGAAATCTCGTACTGGTGGTAGTCTGCACGCTCTAGGAGGCTGTGGCCTCTTTCCTGTATTTCCCACAGAATATCGTCGTCAGGTAGCTCTGGCGGCTTTGAATAGAAAGGCGTGTTTGGCTCGATAGTAAGCTGGTACCACGACAGATGGTAGGGATCTAGCTCTATACCTTGGCGTAAGTCTGCCATGGCATTCTCTACGCTTTGCTCAGGTAGACCATGCATGAGATCTAAATTAAACGTGGGTAGCCCCGCACTGTGAGCTTGTTTTACCGCATTTTCAGCTTGGCTTTCATTATGAATACGGCCTAGCACTTTTAAATGCTTAGGCTGAAAGCTTTGAATACCCACCGATATTCGGTTTACGCCTGCCTGATAAAAGCCTGCAAACTTGCCTGCTTCAACGGTACCTGGGTTGGCTTCCATGGTGATTTCTGCAGTGTCGCTTAAGTTAACCCGCTGTTTAACGCCGTTTAAAATGTCTGCCATGGCCTCGCTTGAAAATAAACTGGGCGTGCCACCGCCTATAAAGATTGTCTCAATAGGGCGGTCGCCAATGCGTTTGGCATCAATGGCTAAATCGTCCAGCAGGTGCGCCACATATTCTTTTTCGGGTAAATCAGACTTAAGCCCGTGAGAGTTAAAATCACAGTACGGACACTTTTGAACACACCAGGGAATGTGGATATAAAGGCTAAGCGGTGGATTACGCAAAAGTCGCTCTCATATTATCAAGCAAAATCGCAAGGGCGTTGCCGCGATGGCTTATGCGGTTCTTTTCGGCTTTTTCTAATTCGGCTGCGGTACAGCCGTGCGTCGGTACGTGAAATACGGGGTCGTAGCCGAAACCGTCATTGCCAGAGCGAGCAGTCAAAATTTCACCTTGCCATTTACCTTGGCTAACTAATGGTACTGGGTCGTCGGCGTGTCGCATCAACACTAATGTACAGAAAAAGTGTGCTTTACGCTGAGTTTCGCCGTCAAGGGCAGCTAATAGCTTGTCGATATTAGTATCGTCAGTTGCATTAGCGCCAGCATAGCGGGCTGAATAAATACCGGGTGCACCGCCAAGGGCGTCAACCACCAAGCCTGAGTCGTCAGCAATAGCAGGAAGGCCTGTTACTTGTGCCGCATGACGCGCTTTAATAATGGCATTTTCAACGAATGTTGTGCCTGTTTCAGGCACATCAGATACACCTAATTCTTTTTGCGCCACAACGTCTACTCCGTAATCTACAAACAAGGATGCAAACTCACGCACCTTGCCTTGATTACCTGTGGCTAAAACAATTTTTTCTGGGAATTTCATTGTGCCAGACTCCTCGTTGTTTCTTTGCTCCTGAAATAAGCTCGAAGACATTCATCGGGTTACCTTCGGCCATCGCATCGCTCACCCTCTACGTGCTCGAGTTTTACTTTTTCTTTTTAGGCTTAGCTTTTGCCTTGGCTTTGTCTTTGGCCTTCACTTTTTTCTTTTTTGGGCCAATTTTAGGCGTTTTGTTTTTAGGGCGTAGCTCGTCGATGACGCGAGCTTTAAGTGGTTCGCCCATGTAACGTGCGGTTTTGGCTACCATGTCAAAATCGTGGGCCTCAACCAAAGATATTGCAGTGCCCTTGGCGCCAGCGCGGCCGGTTCTGCCAATGCGGTGCACGTAAACGTCGGCTTTGCGCGGCATGTCGAAGTTAATAACATGGCTCACGTTAGGTACGTCGATACCGCGGGCAGCAACATCCGTTGCCAGCAAGATAGGTACTTCACCACTTTTGAAACGGGCTAGCGCTGCAATGCGTTTGTCTTGTGGCATTTCACCCTGTAGCCAGCACACTGGAATGTCTTTCGAGGCTAAGAAGTCCTTAAGCATTTGCAGGCGTTCGCGGGTTTTCACAAACACGACCGCTGACGTCGTGGTTTCTTGCTTCAAAATATTCACCAGCAAAGCTTGCTTGTGATTCATGTCGTCAGCAAGGTGATACCACTGATGAATTTTGTTCTTCTCTTTGCGCGACGGGTTCGCTTCAATCACTTCAGGATTGTTAAGGATGTCATGAGCGAAGGTCTTAACACCTTTGCCTTCAAGCGTGGCAGAGAATAATAGGTTTTGCTTGCGCCAGCGAGCTTCCGCAGCAATTTGGTTAACGACTGTTGAGAAACCCATATCCAACATGCGGTCAGCTTCATCAAGAATTAAACACTCGATATCACGGCAATCTGCGGCTTCTTTTTCGATATGCTCAAGCAAACGACCTGGCGTGGCCACAAGAATATCGAGATTCTTGCTTAAGGTTTCTTTATCGGTACCGTAGTTAATACCGCCGGTTATTACGCCGCACACAATTTGTGTATGTTTAGTAATAGCTAGGGCTTGCTCGTAAACCTGCAACGCTAATTCGCGGGTAGGCGTTAGGATCAAAATACGTGTAGCACCAGGCTGTCTGCGCGGATAATCAAGTAAAAACTGGCATGCAGGCAATAAGAAAGCGGCTGTTTTACCTGTACCTGTAGGAGCAGAGGCCAAGATATCTCGACCATCCAACGCATGCGGAATAACCAGTTCTTGAATGCTAGTTGGAGTTTCAAACCCCATATCGGCAGCTGCGTGACACAGTGCCTCGTCTAATTCGAGTTCTTCGAAAGTCATAGTATAAAAAACGCTCTAGATGAATGGGGCGTATTGTAGCATTGCTATACCAAAACATTGAGAAAAACTGGCGTTAAATTCGCACACCGTAGGTAAATACACATTCTGACGCTAACGGGTTGGCGCTGTTAGCGTTAAGTAAATGCAAGTGCGTTAAATCGAGCTTACTCACTTTATCCTCACTTTCAACCCGTGAAATTTCGAAGTAGTAGTTGGCGTACGGTGAATTTGGTTCTTGAAGTTCTAGGTAAGGAAACTGGCGAAACTTCCATTTACCCTTTGCGTTTTCTAAAGATGTGGGCGTTTGAAGTGTTAGGGTATATGCTCCGTCTTTATGCAGCGTGAGGCGCTGGCCGTTACCACATCCTTTGGCGATATAGCTATGGATAAGATCTTGGGCAAGTAGGGTTCCGCTGGGGCGATTGCCGTCAGGAAACACGAATAGCGCCAAAGAGTTTTTAGTATACCAATGATTGCCTTGAGTGAGCGATTGGATACTGTTTACAGAGTAACCCGCATTCTCTGCGATGGTAGTGGTATTGTCGATTGCTTCTGGTGATTGTAGCAGCAAAGAATAGAGCAACGTATTGGTAGACACGGATGTAGGAAAATCAAAGTCGTTTACTTCAACATTCAAGCCTTGGTTCGTTAACTGTTCAGATAGGGCTTGAACCTTGGACGGCTCAAGATATTTGCCGTAAAGATAGACGGTTGGGTGGCTTGCACATCCACTAACTACAAGGATAAAAGCTAAAGTTATAAGGTACGTTATTATTATTTTTTTCACTTAAGAATCTCCAAGCCGATGCCAGATTTCTTCATTTAAAAGGACGAGCCGTTTACTCAAAACGAATCTCGCTTCGAAGTCGTTATTTAACGAGCTGCGAACAAGCAACAAATATCTAGTGAGCAACTGTTGCAAACGTTTCGCACAAATACATTTTAAGATTACATTTGTAATCCTGGTGTGATATTAGCGACATGCTTCAACTATGTAAACGAAAACTTGTTAGCAAAAAAATGGGGTAAAGGCTGTGAGGGACGGTATCAGCATTAGATATATCAGAGTGGTGTAACCAGTGCGCGGTAAACCCAGCTTTGAAGCACGCCATCAGAGGAGAGGGTAACAACATCACCATCCTCGTTAAGTGTAATAGCGTGATTGGTGGCTTCGCTTGAGTTGCGTTTAATTTCCCATGAGGCTATCTCTTCGCCAGAGTTGGCATTCCATAGCGTCACCACTGATTTGGTTGATGCTGTTAAGTAGTTTCCTTTCAATCATTGCCTTAGCACAATTATGTATTAATAGAAGCAATTGCGGATAGCTTTGCCTGGTTGAGTGCGTCTTTTATTTCAGGGCCTTTAACGCCGGTGGCAATGATATCTTGCACATTCACTTGGTTGGCGGATGCCAACGCATCTTCTATGCGCTTTTGTTGGTGTTGCCAATCTACGCCCTTGTTATGGGCATAAGGCGCAAAAGCGCTAAGTAATAATGTGAAACGTTCCTCTCTTCGCCATGCATCACAGCCATTGAACAAGGCGAGTAAGTCAGCGGGCGAGCTCTGCGTGTTTAATAGAAGATCTTTAAACTTACAGGCAAGGCTGACAATTTCACTGACTTGGTTTTGCACTTTGAGACGGCCGCATAGGCGTTTCGCTTCCTCCTCACCAAGATGAGAGAGTAGGGCAGTGAATCGTGTTATCAGTCTAGCGGTTTCTGAATCAGTATTTTTAACGAGGTGTTTACTTGCAGCCTTTTCTAGCTCCACCGCCGTTTTTAACGTTTCCAGAGCAGTATCTAAATTTCTTTCAAGCTCAGTAAACCAGTCATTGAGGCCATGGGCTTGGTTTAATACAATGAAAAAAACATGCGGTGTTTTCTCTAAAAGACTGCGCTTTGTTTCTTGCCATACCCGCTCTGCACTTAGCGTGCTTAACTCGCCGCTTTCGGCCATATTCTGCAGAAGTGCCATGGTTTCAGTGGCGATAGTAAACCCTAAATAAGCATAGCGGGTGGCAAATCGAGCCACGCGAAATACGCGTAAAGGGTCTTCACTAAAGGCGTCAGATACGTGGCGAAGTACGCGGTTTTCTAGATCTTTTTTACCACCATAGGGGTCGATAAGGTTTCCAAAGTTATCTTGCGCTATCGCGTTAACAGTAAGGTCCCGGCGTAACAAATCTTCTTCTAACGTGACCGAGCTTGATGCATCGCACACAAAACCGGTGTAGCCTTTTCCTGACTTACGCTCTGTGCGTGCAAGTGCGTATTCTTCTTGTGTCTTAGGATGTAAAAAAACAGGGAAGTCTTTACCTACTTGGGTAAAACCTTGGTTAAGCATTTCTTCTGGTGTGGCGCCCACCACAACATAGTCGCGTTCAATAACTTTTCTATTTAAAAGTGCGTCACGTACTGCGCCACCAACGAGATATACTTGCATGCTCTTCCAACAATTTTTAGTCAGTAATACTTTTTTCAGTTTAGGGATGTGCCGACTTTTGGCGTGTCGTAAAAATCAATACTCCCAACATAATAGTGGCGCAGTATAGCAATGTTACAAATAAAATTCGTAGCCACATCGTTATGCGCTTTCACTTCAAGGTTGCGTCTGGTAGTTTAATCGTCGTAAAAATTAAAACAGATAGGCGCTTTAGCAACCATGTATTTGAACTACTTCGGGTTAAATGACAATCCTTTTTCGATTGCGCCTAACCCCGATTATTTGTATATGAGCCCAAGGCACAAAGAGGCGTTGGCCCATTTGACCTTTGGCCTTAGAGAAAGCGGTGGGTTTGTCATGCTCACCGGGGAAGTGGGCACAGGAAAAACAACGGTTTCAAGAAAACTATTGCAGCAGCTACCTGATAATACACAGGTGGCCATGATATTGAATCCTACCTTATCCGCCCTTGAGCTATTAGCAACGGTATGCGATGAGCTAGGCTTGGCTTATACACCTGAAAAAGCAAGCCTTAAGTACTTCACCGATTTGATTTTGTCTAAGTTAGCAGAGAATCACCAGTCAGGCATGAATACGGTACTTATGGTTGATGAAGCGCAACATCTGTTGCCCGAAGTACTAGAACAACTTCGTTTATTGACCAACCTAGAAACGAATCGTGAAAAGCTGTTAAAGGTAGTATTGATAGGTCAGCCTGAATTGCAGCAGTTGTTAAAGCGTAACGAATTACGTCAGCTGGCTCAACGTATTACCGCTCGTTATCATCTGCTGCCCTTAACTGCGCCAGAAGTTAGTGCTTACATAGCACACCGCTTAAGCGTGGCCGAAGGTGATATCAGTATTTTCAGTAAGTCTACCTTACGCGCGGTGCATCAAATTACCGGCGGAATTCCAAGGGTAATTAATCTGCTGTGCGACAGAGCGTTAACCTTATCTTTTACTAAGCAGCATGCGGTAGTACAAAAGCCAATTTTTTTGGCCGCGGCAGAGCAAATTCTAGGTGAAGATGTCGTCAGTCAGCGCGTGCGAAGCCAGCGAAAATGGTATTTAGCATCAGCGTTTGTTTTGGCCATCGTATTCGGCTATGGACTAGGGAGTTTGTATGTCTAATATCGTTGCCATTGAAAACCTAACGCCCGGCATGGTGATTGTCCAAATTACTAAGCAGAATGGGCCAGTAAAAATAAGAAAGTCGGGTTTAGTGACCAGTGATGCTATGGTGCAGGGCCTTGCTGAAATGGGCGTTCAAGAGGTTGAGATTGACCCTGAGCAAACCGTGGAAATAGCGCCGGCAGTTCATCATAGGACGCAAACCCAAGCTTTGCTTCGGGGCGAGCATGACACGACAGCCAAATTTGATAAATCCCTTAACGAGCAGTTTAATCGAAGCTTGTTCTTACCCACAGTGGAAGGACTTCCGTCAGCATGGAAGCTTTACACCAAGCAAGTTGCGTTTTTTGCCGTCGTTATTCTTGGTGGTTTATGCATTGGCTTTTCCGCCGCTACGGCAAAACGCTGGTGGCCAATGCTAACTGCACCCTCTTCAGAATCGGCGGCAGACTCTGAAAGCCCGGTTTCACAGGCTGAAGCGAGCGGAGGCGCTTCAACGCTTACGACCGCGCAAAGTAGTAATGAAGCACCAGGCACTTCAAACAACAAAAGTGAACAGGCATCTTCTAACACTCAGGGAAGTGGGCGAAGCGCAGGTTTAAATGAAGCTGCTAATACGGCGGCAAATGCCAACATTAGTAACGGCGCTGCGGCTCAGCCAGGCACCCAATCTAACAATATGGTAAATAACCAGTCTGTTGGCAACTTAGCTGCAACGCAAAGTACTGATTTAGTTGCTGGACCAAATACAAACCCAAACACAGCAGATACTCAGAATCGCTACAATAACGAAGTCTCCCAACGTTCTGGCGGCGAGCCAAGTAATGGATATGAGCGTAACTCTTCAACAGATTCAAGACAAATTGAGGCTTCAGGAGACTACGAAGGAAAAGTATTGAACGAAGCAGCGCCTCAATCTGATGTGTCAGTGTCGCCTGAGCTTATGGCACGCTTTAATGCAGCCGTGGAAGCGCTAGACTCAAATGCGCAAAATAATGCGCCGCCTGATGAGCAAACGCGAGTAACCGTTAAAGACGAGCTACTCCGTGTCGATCAGCTTCCCGTTCGGCTGCTTACGCGGCTTCCCACAATGAATTTTAGTGCACACATGTATGCGTCTCGTCCATCCGATAGGTGGGTGAGAGTAAACGGACGTCAAATAGGTGAGGGCGATTGGATTGCCGATAAGGTGCAAATCGTAAACATTGAAGCGCAGCGTGTGGTGCTTTCTTTCGAAGATGAGCTTTTTACTATGGCAGCATTAACTGATTGGTGAATGTCAATCGCTAGAGCTATCGGTCTTAGGAACAAAATCGTTAAGCAATATGAAAAAGGCCCTTCTGAATGAATGGCCTTTTAGTTGGAAGCACTGATTCTTTACAATGGCATCTGATTAATAAAAACTTCTTTAAAAAATTTAGGTAAGTTCAAGTTAAATTCCTCGGGCCGAACACCTGAAATAATCTCATCGTCGTATTGGCTTAAATCAATGCGCTTAACTTCATTAAAATGTTGCGACGTAAGGCTGTAAAATGTCATTACGTGAGGGCTTACCGGATCTTTAGGATTGATTTTACTCACAATGCCTAGCTTACCGCTTTTTAATCTAACTAATGAGCCCAGAGGGTGCACACCAATACACTGGATAAATTGCTTCACTAATTTTTGGTCTAAGTTCTTACTTGCGGTGAGGCGTTTTAGTGCCTGAGTGGGTGTAATACTGTTTTTGTGTGTTCGGTTAGATGTCATGGCATCGTATGCGTCCACAATAGCAGCGATACGTGCGAATTCTGAAATCTCCTCATCAACTAACCCTTTAGGATAGCCACTTCCATCTACGCGCTCATGATGCTCTTTGATAATACGTAGCGATAAGTCAGAAATATCACCGCATTGTTCAACTAAGTCAGCACCAATTTCAACGTGTGTTTTCATCACTTCCCAATCATCACTGGAAAATTCGCCCGCGTTATTGCGAATCTCATCGGGCAGCGAAGACATGCCGATATCCATTAATAGAGTGCCTAAACTAACTTGCTCTATGGTGTCTCTGTCATAGCCAAGGAATTCACAGAAAATACCGCTAAGTACACTACAGTTGATACTGTGTTCCAGAAGATACTGGTCAGTATCTTTAATCATAGTCAGGCAACTCAGCGCGTCTTTATTATCAAAGACACTTTCTATCAAGCTTTGTGATAGCGACTCCATGGGTGATAAGTCTTTTACCGCCCCATTTTTAAGCGACTTCAAAAAGCTGCTTTGAATGGCAATTGCGTTGTTGTATAGCTCAAACGCTTCATTAATCGAATCGCGACCGACAGGCTTAACAGCCGGTTTAATGGTTTCTGACTCTGCTTGTGTAGATGGCTCGGGTTGAATAGGTGCCTTAGAAAGCTTTGATCTGGCAAGGTCAACCTCGACACTCAAAATGCCCTTCGATTTCAGACTATCAATAATGGCTTGGGTTTTCACAACGCCTTTAGAGCGCATCTTAAGTGAACCTGTCTGTTCAAGTACTTGATTGACATACATTCCAGGTTGCAAATCATCAATGGGTACCTGTTCTAGCATTATCTCTCCTGTGAGGCACAACGATGCCATAGCCTTTAACTACAATAGATAGGAATAGTACGATATTCTAGTGAAAAAAGTCAGAGCTTTATTCATCTTTAGTATAACTAGAGCCTGCTGCGTGACGGCATATAAGTTCACTCTAATATGTTAAAACAGAAGAATGTTTTGAAAAGCAATGACATTTCAACCCCCAGCTGATGAAGTTAAATATTTTCTAAGGGGGGAGCGTTTGATTAAATACTTAGATGGAAGTATAGAAAAGGCGCGCTATCTCACGACAGCGCGCTTTGTTGTATAAGGCGTTTTTAAAGCGATAAAGAAGGTGCTTTTACAACCATGCAGGCTGTTTGTCCTCAAAAGCTTCAATGGTATTAGTTAGTTCTAAGGTTTGACCAATAGCATCTAAGCCTTTAATTAGGTTGTTTTTGTGGTGTTCGGCAATATCAAAGCTGAAGCGCGTGTCGTTAAAACTCACAGCTTGCGCAGGAAGGTTAACGGTGATCTTAATTGCTGGATCTGCCTTCACCGCAGCAAACAACACGTCCATTTGCTCGCTAGATAACGTCACTGGCACTAGCTGGTTATTAATGCAGTTGCCGTAAAAAATGTCAGCAAAGCTGGTGGCAATAACCGTTTTAAAACCAAAATCGGCAAGCGCCCATGGCGCGTGTTCTCGGCTTGAGCCACAGCCAAAGTTTTCGCGAGCTAGCAAAATACTGGCACCTTTGTGCTCTGGCTTATTCAATGCAAATGCCGGGTTTGGCTCTTTTTCTTCTAAGTCCAAGTAGCGCCAGTCGTGGAACAAATGTTTGCCGTAGCCAGCTCGAGTTACGCCAGTCAGAAACTGCTTTGGAATAATTTGATCGGTATCGACATTGGCCTGATCAAGCGGCGCAGCAATGCCTGTGTGTTGTGTAAAACCTTGTTCAGACATAACTTACTCCTGATAATCTCTAACGTCAGCAAAGCGACCGGTAATTGCAGCAGCGGCAGCCATTGCTGGGCTTACTAAGTGAGTGCGCGCACCACGGCCTTGACGGCCTTCAAAGTTACGGTTACTGGTAGAGGCACATCTGTCGCCTGCCACTAGCTTGTCGTCGTTCATACCTAGGCACATAGAGCAGCCAGGTAAGCGCCACTCAAAGCCAGCGTCTATAAAGATTCTATCTAAGCCTTCAGCTTCTGCTTGGCGTTTAACGTTACCAGACCCCGGAACCACAATAGCAGTCACTGTTTCGGCTACTTTGCCACGCTTAGCGATTTGCGCAGCTGCGCGCATATCTTCAATACGTCCATTGGTGCATGAACCGATAAATACGTGGTTAACAGCAACATCAGAAAGCTTTTCGCCTGGCTTCAAGCCCATATACTCAAGGGCTTTTACCGCGCTCTCTTTTTCTATCGGGTCGCTGAAATCTTCAGGTGCAGGTACCGGCGTGTTTACGCCAATAACCTGACCTGGGTTGGTACCCCAAGTAACTTGTGGAGCGATATCCGCCGCTTCAAGTTCAACCACAGTGTCAAAGGTTGCGCCCTCTTCAGTATAAAGGGTTTTCCAATAAGCGACGGCGTTTTCCCAGTCTTGGCCTTTAGGTGCGTATTCTCG
Organism: Alteromonas sp. S015; assembly: GCF_036864485.1. Taxonomy (NCBI): domain Bacteria; kingdom Pseudomonadati; phylum Pseudomonadota; class Gammaproteobacteria; order Alteromonadales; family Alteromonadaceae; genus Alteromonas; species Alteromonas sp. S015. Next base: position 439,774 of record NZ_JAZETO010000002.1, read on the forward strand.
GCCTTCAAGGTAGGCGAAGGTTTTCTCGTCTGGTGCAACAAGACCGGCTTTCGCGCCAGCTTCAATACTCATGTTGCACACCGTCATGCGCTCTTCCATGCTTAAACCGCGGATAGCTTCGCCTGCGTATTCGATAACATGACCAGTAGCGCCGGCGTGGCCAATCTTTCCAATAATGGCAAGAATGATGTCTTTTGCGGTAATCCCGACAGGAAGCTTGCCATTTACATTGATAAGCATGCTCTTAGCGCGGCTTTGTTTCAACGTTTGCGTTGCCAACACATGCTCTACCTGAGAGGTACCAATACCAAACGCTAGCGCACCAAATGCACCGTGGGTTGCAGTGTGTGAGTCACCACACACCACCGTCATACCAGGCTGAATTAAACCTAATTCAGGGCCCATGACGTGCACAATACCTTGCTTTTGGTGGCCCACTGGAAATAGCTGAATGCCGTGTTCTTCACAGTTTTTTGCCAAGGTTTGTAGCTGAAGCGCATTTGCCGGACCACAGGCATCAATTGCCAGTGAACGCGTTGAAATACTGTGATCCATGGTGCCAACCGTTCGATCAGGGCGTCGTACTTTACGGCCTTTTTCGTTAAGGCCAGCGAATGCCTGAGGTGATGTCACTTCATGAATTAAGTGACGGTCGATATAAATTAAGCTGTCTTCACCGATTTGGTCGATGATGTGGGCTTGCCACACTTTGTCATATAAGGTCTTGGCCATGAGATGTTTTTACTCCTGCGCCATTAATTGTTTAACGATTTCATCGCCTACTTGCGACGTGCTTGCCGCTTGGCTGCGTTTATCTGCAGGTAATAACTCGCCCGTAAGTACACCTGCTTCTAGTGTCGCTACCACTGCTTTTTCGATAGCGTCTGCTGCATCGCCTAAGTTCATGCTAAAACGAAGCATCATAGCGGCTGATAAAATTTGTGCGATAGGGTTAGCAATGCCTTGGCCAGCAATATCAGGGGCCGAACCGCCTGCTGGCTCATAAAGGCCAAAGCCTTCTTCGTTCATACTTGCAGATGGCAACAAGCCCATAGAGCCTGTCATCATCGCGCATTCATCAGAAACGATATCGCCGAATAAGTTTGAACATAGCATTACATCGAACTGTGCTGGGTTCTTCATTATTTGCATGGTGGCGTTGTCGATATAGATGTGGTCAAGTTCTATATCTGGATAGTCTTTTGACACTTCTTCTGCAATTTCACGCCATAAACGGCTGGTTACCAATACATTGGCTTTGTCTACTGACGTCACTTTGCCGCGACGTTTCTGTGCTGCTTCAAACGCAGCAATAGCAATACGGCGAATTTCACGTTTGCTGTAGCGCATGGTGTCATACGCGAACTCTTCTTCGCCTTCACCTTCACGGCCCTTTGGCTGACCAAAGTAAATGCCGCTGGTTAGTTCGCGCACAACTAAAACGTCTACGCCTGATTTTGCGATATCTTCGCGAAGCGGAGACAAACTCTCAAGGCCAGGATAAATACGCGCAGGTCGTAAGTTACTGAACAAGTCGAAATGGCTGCGTAGGGTTAGTAATGCCGCGCGTTCTGGGCGTTGTTCTAGTGGCAGAGTGTCCCACTTAGGGCCGCCGATACTGCCAAACAAAATTGCATCGGCTTGCTCACAACCCAACAGCGTTTTTGAGGGCAGGGCTTCACCTTCAGTATCAATGGCGTAGCCACCCACAGGATATGCAGTGCGGTTTAGGGTTACGTTAAATTTTTTTTCAACAGCATCTAAAACCTTATTGGCTTCCTGCATAACTTCTGGGCCGATACCGTCTCCGGCTAATACGGCAATTGAATACTGGCTCATTTATACTCCTGCAACGCGTTCTTGTTGATTTTTTTGCTGATCAATTTGATCGGCCAAATAAGTGTTGTTTAATACGAAGATAAGGGCTTTCACACCAGCCTCTACAATATCTGTAGCAAGACCTATTCCGTGGAAACGGCGGCCTTTATAGGTAGCGATTACGCTCACCTGTGCTAGGGCGTCAGCACCTTCACCTTTTGAGTCTAGCTTGAAGTCCACCACTTCTAAATCTTCGTGACCCAGTATAGACATTATGGCTTTATACGCAGCATCTACAGGGCCATTACCAATGCTCGATTGAGTAATTTCTTCAGTGCCCACCTTCATTTTAACGGTGGCACTTGGAATGATTTCGCGTCCTGAATTCGCTTGAAGATAAAGCAACTGGAAATGTGCTTGGTCATGTTTTTGCTTATCGAAGAACAACAAGGCTTCAAGGTCGTAATCGTATACTTGGCCTTTTTTATCCGCTAGCTTTAAGAAGGCGTCATATACTGCTTCTAAATCGTAGTCTTCGGCTTTATAACCCAGCTCAGTCAAGCGGTGCTTAATAACGTGGCGACCTGAGCGAGACGTCAGGTTTAGATTGTTTTTGTTAATGCCCACACTCTCTGGGGTCATAATTTCATAGGTATTTTGCGCTTTTAAGACACCATCTTGGTGAATACCCGATGAGTGACTAAACGCATTCGCGCCTACAATGGCTTTGTTGGCCTGAACCGGCATATTACAAAGCTGGCTTACTAATTTTGAGGTGCGAGAAATTTCGGTTGAGTTAATATTGGTGTCAATGCCCAACATGCCCCTACGGGTTTGCAAGATCATCGCAATTTCTTCAAGCGATGCATTACCGGCACGCTCTCCAATTCCGTTAATCGTACATTCTACCTGTCTTGCGCCTTGCTCAACGGCGGCCAATGAATTCGCAACGGCTAAGCCCAAGTCGTTATGACAGTGAACAGAGATTGTGGCTTTATCGATATTAGGAACGCGATTGAACAATTGCTTAATGATTCCGCCGAATTCAGTAGGTGTGGTATAGCCCACAGTGTCGGGAATGTTGACAGTAGTCGCACCAGCATTAATAGCAGCTTCTACCATGCGGCATAGATAGTCGATGTGAGTACGACCGGCATCTTCACAGGAAAATTCTACGTCATCTGTGTACTGGCGAGCATGCTTAACCGCCTTCACTGCCATTTCAACAATTTCATCTTGTGACTTGCGAAGCTTAGCGCCAACGTGAATTTCAGAGGTCGCAATAAAGGTGTGAATTCGGAATTGTTCGGCAACGCTTAACGCTTGACCACAGGCATCAATATCGCCTGGCAAAGCACGAGATAGACCACAAACGACAGAGTTTTTAACCTCTTTCGCAATCATTTGTACAGAGCGGAAGTCACCTGGAGAAGACACAGGGAAACCCGCTTCAATAATATCTACGCCTAAACGTTCGAGCGCCAGCGCGATCTGTAATTTCTCTTTGGCACTTAGGCTTGCAGGTAAGGCCTGTTCACCGTCTCGCAATGTGGTATCAAAGATCTTCACTTGATTTGTCATGACGCTCTCTCAGTTGAATAGTTAAAAAAAAACCCGTGCTTGGCACGGGTTTTTATGAATTTAAATCGCTGGTCGCAATCTACCCGTGCAGTCTGGCTGCCATAAGGAGTAGAGATAGAAGAAGAAAACGAATACGCATTTGCTGTTGTTTCTTTGCTGACCAAGTTGATAGCGACAATGTACCCATGTGGCACGAAGAGGTCAACCATTGTTTACGATAATGAGTATATTTTTCGCGTATAAAAGCTGTTTTTTTTATTATTTAGGATGTTCATCCTAATTTTTGGTGTTCGGTGCGCGAATTTAGTGCCGATAAGGGGTGGGGGCAAGCGTTGAGAGTAAGGTAAGTTGTTTTTTTAGGATGTGTGTACTAACAAGTGGGGTTGGGCGTTTGCTGTCTGATTGGTTTTTTATGCTTATTTTTTGGTTTTTTATCTATTTTTGGGGCTTAAAGTAAAATTCTTCCAATTTAATTGCGTTGACAAGCGCATCTCTCTTATAGAAAGTGAACGTGGGCTCGTTTTCGTTTTATAGTTCCACATATGTCCACAGCACGCACTGCTCATGATGGCTTTAGTTGGTTTGAGTAACGTCAGGGTGACGCTTGATAACGTAGAGGACGAATACAAGTCGGGTATCACATCACCATTCTTTGGAATAACAATATTATCCGATGTTGTTGTTTTCGTTAATTGGTCTTCGCCTACATTAAACCAACCATATTTGTTTAAATGAATCTCATTAGTGTGTTCGCGAAACATGTCAATAGAGTCGAGTTCAACCGCTATACCTTCAATATTTTGAATAAGCACAGGAACGACTAGTCCATAGTTAGTATTTTTCTTATACCACTGAATACACTTTTGGTTGTCCTGATTTAAGCCGGGACATTTACTTGGTTGTTTGCTGTACCAACTGCCATTGTGTGTATCGACTTTCAAAGTAGGAAATGATTGAGCCTGTGTAACCATAAAGCGCGCTACGCTTCTGACATGATAGGGCAGTCCCCCAATTCGACGCTTTAAAATTGAAACATTAACTGTGTTTACATGTGACAGCGCCAATAACTCTCTTTCATAAAGCGCGGTACAAATTTCGGTGAACTGTGCGTGGCTTCCACCTAACTCGCCCGATTCACTAAAAAAGCCCGCTTGAGATCGAGAAGAAGAGTTCTCTGATGTCATTACCTATCTACGCATATTTTCTGACTGTTGATTAACCGTACCAAGAAACAGAAACAAGCGCCACATAGGGTTGCAAAAGCTGCTCTTCCTTTCACTTGATTGAATTTACAGACCAAGCTGCCGGTTTACTACTATAAATAGATTTGGGTGTATTACCAATTTATGTGTTTGTGAGGTTGATCTTAAAATATAGGTTTATCATTGGATAGCTGGGCTTGTTATTTTTAAATGTTTGTTTTTTAATATGATTTTGCGTTTTATTTTGTTTTTTTTTAGTTGTTTGTGGTTGGTTGTGTTATTGGTAAGGCCAAAATTTATAGTAAAATTTACTGTTTATTAATATTTTGTGTTGACCAATGTTTAAAGTTGTCTTACTTTTGTAATGGTCTTGTAAAATAGGTGTGAAGGAAATTTGCAGGGCAAGTAGGTTGCAAATCAATTAAGCGGTAAGGAATGAGTAATGAGGCATTCCTCAATCCTTAAGAGGAAAACACACATGGCACACAAATTATCTAAAATTACATTTGCGGTACTTTCGGCTACGACACTAAGCCTTACTGCAACTGCAGGCGCACAAGAATCTCAACAAGAGCCCAATGAAGATGTTGAGATAATTGAGGTATCTGGTATCCGAGCGTCATTGGCTAGCGCGATGAATGAAAAACGCTTCAAGAATAATCTTGTTGAAGTTATCGAAGCTGAAGATATTGGTAAGCTACCTGACCAAAACTTAGCAGAAGTACTGGAAAACATTACTGGTATCCAGATCACCCGTGAAGCGGGCGTGGGGACAGGCGTACAAATTCGTGGTACTGATGCCAACCGTACTGAAATAAACGGTGTTTCAACCGTGGGCTCAGGCGCTGGTCGAAGCGGTATAGATTTTGAAGATGTATCGGCGGCTATTATTGCTGGCTTGGAAGTGACTAAATCGCCGGACGCGAAAACGATTGAAGGTTCTGTAGGCGGTACGATTAATCTTAAAACTATTCGTCCCTTACAGCTTAACGAGCAGCTTGCAGCGTTTCGCGTACAGGGTGAAAACAGCAGCCTGACGACAGATAGTAACTTACAACCGCGTATCTCGGGCACATTTGGTGATAACTGGGATACCGATCACGGTACCATTGGTATTGTTATAAGTGGGAGCTATGCTGAACAAGACGTAACCGCGTTTCGACCTCGTGCTGATAGAGATAATATTATTACCTCAGACAGTGGTGTAGCGAGCGCACAATCTTTTGACTTTTTGCCTATCCAATTCTTTGTTCAAGACTACGACAACTTTGAGTACGAAACGAAAAACCTAGTAGGCACTATAGAGTGGGCCCCAAACGATAATACTAAATTCTTTTTTGACGCGATTATTAATGATCAAGAACGTCTTCAAGAGAGTTCTCGCGTTCAAGCATCTGGTGTAAGTGCGCTAAACGATATTTCTGTTCCAAGTGAGTTTGAAACCATCAACTTTGGTTCACTAGGAGGTACAGACCTAGGCTCTATTCAGGCGGCACTACGTGGCGTCATCCCGGTAAATTTAGAAAACGACGATGACGACCCTAATTTACGCTTTTCAAGTGATACTAATTCTCGTGTAACGAAAAGCGAGATTTTCCGCTTAGGGGGTGAGTGGCAGGGAGAAAAATGGAGTGTGTTTGCAGAAGTAGCGTCTACGTCTTCTGATACTACTACACCAAGTTTTAATACAACGCTTAACTTTATCAACCCAAATGTGCCTCTAGATGCTGGTGGCGCGAACGACAATGCAGTGCCATTCGCATATGACTTATCTGGTGGCAAATTAACATTTGGTATTGCTGATGGGGCAGAGTACGCCCCAACGGCTGCGCAATTACTTGATCCAAACAATGTAGTGCTTCGCGATGTGAATATTGGTCGCGACACTACTGAAAACTTCGAAGATGCTTTCCGCGTCGACTTCACCTATTTTGTAGACACCATGATTACGTCAGTTGATTTTGGTTACCGATACAATAAATCAGGTAGCAAACGTGAAGATATTGGTACAAGTGTTGGTTTGCGTACAATGGAAGATAGCCCGCGAGGCAGTTTATTTAGTGACTTGTTGACTGCTGGGCCTGATAACTTCAACGATGCAGACGGACGTGAGCTCTACGTTCGTGACTTCTTACTGATTGACCCAGAGCAAGTGTCGTCTGACCCTGATGCAGTATTAGCTACGCTTCAAGCGGCAATGGAAGCGCATGGTTCTACGCGTTCGTTAAGTGCGCCTACCGCTAGCTCTTCAGGCTTTTTTGATATCGAAGAAGAAACCCATGCAATATATGCACAGGCCAACTTTGAATATGAAATGTTCCGCGGTAACTTCGGTGTTCGTTATTTGCAAACAGACGTGACGTCTGTAGGTAACTCGATAACCGTAGATGATGAAGGTAACGAATTGGTTTCCCGTGTGACAAATACGGGTGACTATGATTTTATTTTGCCTCGCTTCAACTTAGTGGCGGATGTAGCAGATGATGTTGTATTGAGATTTGGTGCGGGTAAAGACATCCGTCGCCCTAATTTTAATGACCTGTCAACGTCGGTCACTTTCAGTACAAGCCCTAACCCTAATGTGGCTATCGGTAACCCAAACCTAACGCCAGAGGAAGTTATTTCTTATGATTTGGCGGCTGAATGGTACTTTGCTGAAGCCAGTGTAGTGAGTGTGGGCATTTTCCATAAAACCCGTAAAGATCTGTTCGTAGACCAGATAGTAAGTCCATTTGAAGACCCGGCTACAGGATACCGCGACCTGACTGACCCTTGTGAAGGTGGGGGTATTTTCAATCCCATTGCAGATATAAACGTGTTTGGGCCTGAACTCGGTACGGGCGTTTGTGTGGGCACAGAAACGAAAATTAACGATACTGGAGAAACCACGCAGAAAGGTATTGAGTTCGCTATTCAATATGATTTATCGAGCTTTGAAAGCGAGCTTGGTTGGGCTTCAGGTTTCGGCGTGCTTGCTAACTATACTATTCAAGAGTTTGATGGTGGTGAAGCTGAAAATACGGCGACAAGCCGAGCTGGCCAAGTCTTTGCGGCTACGACTGGAAGCGATGAAGAGGTTAGTGCGGTGCAAGGTTTACTAAACCTTTCAGAAAACGCCTACAACATTACGCTTTATTACGAGAAATTTGGTTTATCTGCTCGGATGCGCTACACATGGCGTGAAGCTTACCGTACCGATGACTTCGGAAGTACGTCTAGCTTCCCGTGGGGATTCCCTGCGGTACAAGCTGACCGTGGTCAGTTGAACGCAAGTGTAACTTACGATGTGAACGAAAATCTGAATATTGGTGTTGAGGCAGTAAACATTACCGAGTCTGAGGTTGAGCAGTACTGTGTTAACGAAGGTGCGCTTCTGTGCTTCCAAGGTCTGACTGACCGAAGAATTACTGTAGGTGCAAACTATCGTTTCTAATTAGTAAAGCAACCGCCGAGGCTATCGGCAATATCGTTACCTGAACAACAACGTTAATCGTGATGTGTGCATTAGCCCTAACTGCAGTTAGGGTTTTTTTTCGCTTTATTTTCGCCGTCTGTTTTCTATGTCAATACCTCGGTGCTCTGACTCTTCAAGGAAAATAAATGACAACGTTACACACATATTCAGTATGGATCGCAAGTTACAAAAAAGGCGCTTAGCATTGACGCTAGCGCCTTCTTTTACGCTAATGCGGTAAAAGTAATTAGCCTATTTTGGTCTTGCCAAAAATTGAGCTTATTGGCCTTTAATTTCGCTACGGCCTTTATAAGCCGCTGTGCTACCAAGCGCTTCTTCAATGCGAAGAAGTTGGTTATACTTAGCAACACGGTCAGAACGGCATAGTGAACCCGTCTTGATTTGACCCGCCGCTGTACCTACTGCAAGATCGGCAATAGTCGCATCTTCTGTTTCACCAGAACGGTGAGAGATAACTGCGGTAAAGCCAGCGTCTTTCGCCATTTTAATCGCGTTAAGGGTTTCAGTTAGTGAACCGATTTGGTTGAACTTGATAAGGATTGAGTTACCAATACCGTTATCAATACCGCGCTTAAGAATTTTAGTGTTAGTTACAAACAAGTCGTCGCCAACTAGCTGTACTTTGTCACCAATCTTCTTAGTTAGGCTTGCCCAGCCGTCCCAGTCGCTTTCGTCTAGGCCGTCTTCAATTGATACAATTGGGTATTGTGAAGAAAGGTCTGCAAGATAGTCGCCAAACGCTTCTGAATCGAAGCTCTTATCTTCACCAGAAAGTACGTATTTGCCTTCTTTGTAGAATTCAGACGCTGCACAGTCTAGTGCTAGCGTGATGTCTTCATTCATTTTGTAGCCAGCATTTTCAACGGCTTCAACGATTACCGCTAGTGCTTCTGCGTTTGAACTAAGGTTAGGGGCAAAACCACCTTCGTCACCAACTGCTGTGTTAAGGCCTTTAGCAGATAGTACTTTCTTAAGTGCGTGGAAGATTTCAGCACCCATACGTAGTGCTTCTTTGAAGCTCTTCGCGCCAACAGGCTGAACCATAAACTCTTGAATGTCTACGTTGTTGTCAGCGTGCTCACCACCGTTGATGATGTTCATCATAGGTACTGGCATTGAGTATTGGCCAGATGTACCGTTTAGGTCTGCAATGTGCTCATAAAGCGCTACGCCTTTTTCCGCCGCAGCCGCTTTAGCTACAGCAAGAGAAACTGCAAGAATTGCGTTCGCACCAAGAGTTTCTTTGTTTTCTGTGCCATCAAGGTCAATCATGATGCCGTCGATATCAGCTTGCGCTAGTGCGTCTTTGCCGATAAGCGCTGGCGCGATGGTATCGTTAACTGCTGCAACTGCCTTTGTTACACCTTTACCTAGGTAACGAGACTTGTCGCCGTCGCGTAGTTCTAGTGCTTCGCGGCTACCAGTAGAGGCACCAGATGGTGCTGCAGCTCGGCCCATTACGCCCGATTCTAAATATACATCTGCTTCTACAGTAGGGTTACCGCGTGAATCTAAGATTTCGCGCCCGATAATGCGACTAATTTTCGCCATGTTTTTTCCTCAACAATTGAATGGGGCGCAACGGGAGAGAGCGCCCCTTTTATTAGTAATTAGTGATTTTCTTTCTGGTACTTTCCTGCCGCAGCAACGAAACCAGTAAATAGTGGGTGTCCATCCCGAGGAGTTGATGTGAACTCAGGATGGAATTGGCCCGCAATGAACCATGGATGATCAGGGATTTCCACCACTTCTACAAGTCGCTTGTCAGTGGACAAACCACTTACTTTCAGGCCCGCTGCTTCAATCTGGTCACGCAGGTTGTTATTTACCTCGTAACGGTGACGGTGACGCTCGTAAATCTCAGCATTGCCATACATCTCGTGAACCTTGGTTCCTTCAATAAGGTGGCAAAGCTGGCTACCTAGACGCATAGTGCCGCCAAGATCTGAATTTTCGGTACGAGTTTCCGTAGTGCCAGCGGCATCTAACCATTCAGTGATTAGGCCTACCACCGGATAAGGTGTTTCGGGGTTAAACTCAGTACTGTTCGCGTTTTCCATGCCTGCAACGTTTCGTGCGTATTCGATAAGCGCGACTTGCATACCTAAACAAATACCTAAGTAAGGCACTTTGTTTTCACGGGCATAGCGAGCAGCCGCAATTTTTCCTTCAATACCGCGCTCACCGAAGCCGCCGGGTACCAAAATAGCATCTAGTTGTTCTAGAATTTGGGTACCTTTGCTTTCCACATCTTGTGAGTCAATGTGATGGATGTTTACGGTAAGACGGTTTTTAAGACCAGCGTGTTTAAGCGCTTCATTTACCGACTTATAGGCGTCAGGCAATTCAACGTATTTGCCAATCATTCCGATATTTACTTCAGCCGTCGGGTTAGACTCAGCGTAAAGTACTTGTTCCCACTCAGATAAGTCGGCTTCTTCACACTCTAGACCGAAGCGGTCTACTACTAGCTGATCCATGCCTTGTGCTTTAAGTGCAGCAGGTATGCGGTAAATGCTGTCTACATCTTTAAGTGAAATAACTGCTTTGTCAGCAACGTTTGTGAATAAGGCAATTTTAGAGCGCTCGCTGGCTGGCAATGCACCTACCGAACGGCACACAAGAATATCTGGCTGAATACCGATAGAGCGAAGCTCTTTTACCGAGTGCTGGGTAGGCTTAGTTTTTACTTCACCTGATGCTGGCATATAAGGCACAAGGGTTAAGTGCATGAACATAGCGCGCTCACGGCCTACTTCTGTACCAAGCTGACGAATAGCTTCCAAGAAAGGTTGTGACTCGATGTCACCTACGGTTCCGCCCACCTCAACAATAGCTACATCGTGACCTTCAGCACCTTCAATTACCCGGCGCTTAATTTCATTAGTGATATGAGGGATAACCTGAATGGTTGCACCAAGGTAATCACCGCGACGTTCGCGCTTTAACACTTCCTCATATACACGGCCGGTAGTGAAGTTGTTGCGCTTGGTCATGCGGGTGCGAATAAAACGCTCATAGTGACCAAGATCAAGGTCGGTCTCAGCGCCGTCATCGGTAACAAATACTTCACCATGCTGGATAGGGCTCATAGTGCCCGGGTCGACATTGATGTAAGGGTCGAGTTTTAACATGGTTACGGTGAGACCGCGAGCTTCCAGAATTGCGGCCAACGATGCTGCAGCAATACCTTTACCTAGCGATGAAACTACACCACCGGTGACGAAAATATAATTTGTCATGCGAAACCTAGAACGTTTGGGTTGTATGGTAAATATAGGCTGAGTTTAGAACAAAACTAGCTACACTTTGGACGGGGCGATAGTATACGCAAATTCATGTGGGCAGACAATCAATTTGCCCACATGATGCACAATTTATACGCGTTTAAGATTGGCTCAGGCGCTTGAGTGTGTAGATTAGGTCTAGCGCTTGGCGCGGTGATAACTCATCGGGTGATAAGTTTTCTAGGGCTTCTACAACCGGGTGTGGCTTATCAGGGAACAGCATTTCAGCTTGGCCTATAGTATTTGATGTGGCTTTACCTGATGCGCTTGTTTTATTTACATCTTTTGTCGAGCTCTTCGCTACAAAAGACTCATTGTTGGCTTTCTCTGATCCATTTTCCGTGCAGGTCATAAGGTGTGATGATTCCAACACCGCAAGCTTTTGTTGCGCCGCTTTTATTACCGCCTTCGGTACGCCTGCAAGTTGGGCAACCTGTAAACCAAAGCTTTTGCTCGCTGCGCCTTCTGATACGGTATGCATGAAGCGTATGGTATCTTCAAACTCCATCGCGTCTAAGTGCACATTCACTACGCCACTTTGTGTTTCTGGAAGTTCAGTAAGTTCGAAGTAATGCGTAGCAAAAAGCGTATAAGCATTTAGCTGCTTTGCCAAATAACTCGCGCATGCCCACGCCAGAGACAATCCGTCATAGGTACTGGTGCCACGGCCTATTTCATCCATTAATACCAGTGAGTTTTCTGTGGCATTGTTGAGAATGTTCGCCGTTTCTGTCATCTCAACCATAAAGGTAGAGCGACCTGAGGCTAAGTCATCTGATGCACCAATACGGGTAAATATACGATCAAGCTTTCCTATGTGTGCATTTTCTGCAGGCACAAAACTGCCTATGCAAGCCAACAGGGCAATCAGCGCAGTTTGGCGCATATAGGTCGACTTACCGCCCATGTTCGGACCGGTAATAATCAGCATACGGCGCTCGGTGTCTAGTTGAAGCGGGTTAGCAATGAAGGGGTCTTTCATTACATTCTCAACCACAGGGTGGCGACCGGCATCATAAGTAAGCGCGCATTCTTGACTCAAATGAGGTCGATACCAATCAAGGGAGACTGCGCGTTCGGCAAAACAGCACAGCACGTCTAATTTGGCTAGCGCCGCGGCGGTCTCAATTAAGTTGTTTAAGTGCGGCGCAAAGTTGTCGAACAAGGCTTCGTAAAGCTGCTTTTCAAGAGCAAGTGCAGCACCCTGACTGCTTAGCACTTTATCTTCGTGCTCTTTCAGTTCTGGCGTTATATAACGTTCAGTATTTTTAAGCGTTTGTCTTCGAATATATTCAGCAGGCGCTAATGCACTGTTGGCCCGGCTAATTTCAATAAAGAACCCGTGAACTTTGTTATAGCCCACTTTTAGCGTAGAAATGCCGGTGCGCTCGCGCTCACGTTGTTCCATAGCGTCTAAGTAGTCGGTAGCACCTTGTGATAGCTTGCGCAATTCATCAAGTTCGGCGTTGTAGCCCTCGGCAATCACGCCGCCATCCCGTATTACCACTGGCGGGTTATCAATAATGGCATCGTTTAACAGGGCTTGAAGCTCAGGGTAAGTGCCAATGGTTTCGCAGATACTTCTGATTTGGCCTGTGTCGAATCGAGCTAGAGCATCTTGTAAATCAGGCAGCGCATTAAACGCATTTTTTAGGCGAGCAAAGTCGCGTGGCCGCGCTGAACGAAGGGCTAAGCGCGCCATAATACGTTCTATGTCACCAATGTGCTTTAACGCGGTACGAATATCTTCAGGGTCGTCATTAATAAACGTTTCAACAGCATCTAAGCGGCTGTGCAGTTCATGTTGGTCTGTTAAAGGCGAGTGAATAACGCGCTGCAGCATACGACTACCCATGGCTGTAGTGGTGGTATCCATCACGCTAAATAGGGTGTTTTCCTGACCACCCGATAAATTATGGGTAAGTTCTAGGTTTCTGCGGGTGGCGGCATCAAGCTGCACGCGGCTGCCTTGCTGTTCGGTCTGAATGCGGCGAATGTGGGGCAGCGCAGTGCGCTGGGTATCCTTTACATATTGTAAAACGCAGCCGGCTGCGCCTAAGCCTTTAGTGACGCCTTTTATTCCAAAGCCATCTAATGTTTTGGTTTCAAACTGAGCGTTAAGCTGTTCGTTAGCGGTGTCTATGTCGAATTCCCATTCAGGACGGCGTCTAAGTCCTTTACGATTTTCAACAAGAGCTAAGCTTTCAAATCCTTCTGGGTAGAGCAATTCAGCCGGGTTAATGCGCTGAATTTCAGCAAGTAAGCTTTCATCGCTGTCACATTCAAACACAACAAAACGACCGCTTGTAACATCTAGGGTTGCCAGACCATAGTGCATACTGTGACCACAAACGGCGGCTAGAATATTGTCGCGACGTTCTTCAAGCAATGCTTCGTCGGTTACGGTGCCCGGTGTAACAATGCGCTGTACGGCGCGTTCAACGGGCCCTTTGCTAGTAGCGGGATCACCTACTTGTTCGCAAATTGCCACCGACTCGCCCATCTTGACTAAGCGCGAGAGGTAGCTCTCCACTGCATGATAGGGCACACCCGCCATTGGGATAGGCTCACCGCCAGATTTGCCTCTTGCTGTTAATGATATATCCAGTAATTCAGCAGCTTTTTTGGCATCGTCGTAAAACAACTCATAAAAGTCGCCCATGCGATAGAACAGTAAAATATTCGGATGCTGCGCCTTAATAGTCAGGTATTGGCGCATCATAGGAGTATGTGATTCCAAAAAATGCCTCTGCGAATTTGTTGCTGGGTTTAATGCCTGTTGAGGGGAATAAATGATAAACTCACGCCCACTAAGATCAAGCGAAGATCTGATAAAGCACAACAGGTGTAATTAGGTATATCCAAATGAGCACAACATTTTCAACTGATTCGACAGCAAACGCCACCCCTTTAACGCTTGATAGCGCATTATCTGCGCAAGTTCAGGTGTTAGGCGACGCACTAAGGGAAAAAGGTTGGGCTGTTTCTAGCGCGGAGTCCTGCACAGGCGGCGGCATTGCGTTTGCCTTTACCAGCGTAGCTGGCAGTTCTGATTGGTTTAACCAATCTTGGGTGACGTACTCTAATGACGCAAAGAAAAACATACTGGGTGTAACAGAACAGACGCTAAAAAAGTACGGCGCGGTGTCGAAGCAAACGGTAAAAGAAATGGCAGACGGCGTGCGCTGTAATAGCGGAGCGCAACTTGTTGTAACGGTTAGTGGCATTGCCGGTCCTGGCGGTGGTAGCGAAGAAAAACCAGTGGGCACTGTATGGTTCGGCTTTTTATGTGGGGAGCACGAAGCGCAAATTAAACAGGTGTTTAGCGGCAATCGCGACGAAGTACGTCAACACGCTATTAGCTTTGCTATTACTCACTTAGTTAAAATGTTGAGTGAAAATTAAAAACACGGGTTGAAACTGTATGCTTGTACAGTATAGAATGTGATCATTATTTGGTACTTTCATACAAAATATGGAAAACACCAAAACAGAATTTAACCGCAAATCCTAGAGGATACATACGTGGACGATAACAAATCAAAAGCTTTAACCGCCGCAGTTGGCCAAATTGAAAAGCAATTTGGTAAAGGCGCAATCATGCGCTTAGGCGATAACCAAGCCATGGATATTGAAGCGATTTCTACTGGCTCACTTACCATTGATATCGCTCTAGGTATAGGCGGTTTGCCATGTGGACGTGTTGTTGAAATCTACGGGCCAGAATCATCAGGTAAAACCACGCTAACACTTCAAGTTATTGCTGAAGCCCAGCGCAAGGGTAAAACCTGTGCTTTCGTTGATGCTGAACATGCCCTAGACCCGGTATATGCTGAAAAACTTGGCGTAAACATCGACGAACTATTGGTATCCCAGCCTGATACTGGTGAGCAAGCGCTAGAAATTTGCGACATGCTTGTACGTTCAGGTGCGGTAGATGTTGTTATTGTTGACTCGGTAGCGGCGCTTACACCTAAAGCGGAAATTGAAGGTGACATGGGTGATTCTCACGTTGGTCTTCAGGCGCGTCTAATGTCGCAAGCGTTGCGTAAGTTAACTGCAAACATCAAGCGTTCAAATACACTGTGTATCTTCATTAACCAAATTCGTATGAAGATTGGTGTAATGTTTGGTAACCCAGAAACTACAACCGGTGGTAACGCGCTTAAGTTCTACTCTTCAGTGCGTTTAGACATTCGCCGTATAGGTGCTGTCAAAGAAGGCGACGAAGTTGTGGGTAACGAAACGCGCGTGAAGGTAGTGAAAAACAAAGTTGCGCCTCCGTTTAAGCAAGCTGAATTTATGATCCGCTATGGCGAAGGTATCAGCAAAGAAGCTGAGCTTATTGACCTTGGTGTAAAACAAAAGCTAGTTGATAAAGCGGGTGCTTGGTATAGCTACAAGGGCGACCGCATTGGTCAAGGTAAAGCGAACGTGATGAAGTTCTTGAAAGAGAACCCTGAGATCGCAAACGAGATTGAAACCAAGATCCGCCAAGAACTTTTGCTTTCTAAAACAATGAAAGCAGAGGAAGCGATACCTCAGCAAGAAGACGATGTGCTTCCTGAGTAAAATTAGCGCTTAACCGCATATTAAGAACCCACCGCCAGGTGGGTTTTTTTATGGCTTCGTCAAAGGTTATATTGAGAAATATTTATTAACACTTAATGTTAGACTGAAACTTGTACAACAAATAAAAACAAGAAATGCTGTAATAAATATTTATAAGTACAGACTACTAAGATGCAATGGCAATCACAGCCAAAGCTGATTAAGTACGCTAAAACAATTTTAAACAATTAGAGCGGTGTAATTTGCGGCTACAGCAAAGCAAGCCTACAACAATAATGAACGGTGCTACTGTTCACACGTGAGAAGAGGGAAGGGAAATGATTGAAATATCGGGCCTTGCTAAGCGTTTTGAGGTGGAGAACCCGAAAAAGCTTAGTGAACAGGAAAAAAAGGACCCACGATTAAAAGGGCGCTATTTCCAATCGGTAAGGGATGTGTCGTTTACTTGCGAAAAAGGACAAGTACTTGGACTGTTAGGGCCAAATGGTGCGGGTAAAACAACCACACTTCGCATGCTTTCAACTGCGCTAAAACCAGACAGTGGCAAAGTTATTATTGGTGGTGAAGATGTGCTTTCCAACCCCAATATTGCACGCAAAAAAATTGGTTTTCTATCTAGTTCAACGGGCCTATATGGCCGTTTAAGTGGCCGGGAAAATATTAGCTATTTCGGTGAATTGCACGGTATTTCAAAAAACGTGATTAATGCTCGTATTGAAGAGTTAGCTGACTTGCTCGATATGCAAACCTTCCTTGATAGAAGAGCCGAGAGTTTCTCGTCTGGAATGAAGCAGAAAGTCTCTATTGCCCGCGCTGTTATACACGAGCCTGAACTCGTAGTTCTTGATGAACCTACTACCGGCCTTGATATTATGGCTACCAGTACCGTGATGGAATTCATTCAACGCCTTAAAGATAAAGGTACCCCAGTTATTTTCTCTACCCATCATCTTGACGAAGTGCAGACCCTATGCGACAAGGTGACGGTTATTAACCAAGGTGAAACGGTATTTAACGATTCGCTTGTCGCCTTTAGTGCTTTGTCTGGTAATGACACGGCTGGCGGGCAAATGCATAAGAGCTTCCTAAAAACACTATCAATGGATTCTGAGGAGATGGGTAATGTGGTTAATCTTTAAAAAGGAATTCAAAGAGCTATTACGGGATAAAAAAACCATCATATTTATGATTGGTTTACCGCTTTTATTATTCCCTGCCATTTTTGGCGTTGCGTTCTTTTTTATGAGTTCAGCGGCAGACGAAGCTGAAAACAAGGTGCTGAAATACGCGATTGTTGGTGAAGCTTATGCGCCTGCAATTGTTCAGTCTTTTAACGACGCATCAGATAAATTTGAATCGGTTGCGATTGGCGATGAGTCTGACTACGCCAAACTTATCAAAAACGAAACATTGGATTTTGTTCTGGTTATTCCTGAAACCTTTGATAGCGATGTTTTACGTTCAGGTCAGCATAAGATTGCGCTGTATCTCAACGATGCTGGTCTAAATAAGGTGATGGGGCGTGTATCCGATATCATTGATGAATATACCGATGCATTCCAACAAACCGCTTTTGCGCAGCTTAATTTAGATGAAACTCAGCAAGAGGCCTTGCTGAAGCCAATCCAGATAGAAAAGCAAAATGTCGCTGACGATCGTGAAGTGTGGGGTGAACGCTTAGGCGGTATGCTGCCATATTTCATCTTCATCTTGTGCCTTCAAGGTGCCATGGCCCCAGCGGCTGACTTAGGCGCTGGTGAGAAAGAGCGTGGTACATTAGAAACGTTGCTAATATCGCCGATGGACCGCCATAAATTGGTTCTGGGCAAGTTTCTTACTATCGCAACGGCAGGCATTATCACAGCGCTTATCACAGTTTCTTCCATGGCCATATGGGGGCTGGTGTTGTCGCAAGGCATGGCCGTTGAGTTTGTGGTCAAGATCATGTCTATGATTGGTCTAGTGGATTTCTTGCTGATATTCCTGATGTTAGTGCCGGTAGTAGCCGTGTTCGCCGCCATTCTGCTATCACTTTCAATTTATGCACGCTCATTTAAAGAAGCACAAAGCTACATGGGCTCGCTAATAATGGTGGTTATTTTCCCCGTAATCATAGCCATGATGCCGGGTGTCGAGCTTAAAGGTGGCTGGGTTTGGGTTCCGCTTACTAATGTTGCTCTTGCGATGAAAGAATTATTCAAAGGCACCATGGACTACTTTGCACTCGTCGGCATTTTTACGTCTACCGCAGTGATTGCAGCGGGTCTGATTTTCTTTTGTATCCATTGGTTCAATAAAGAAAAAGTGTTATTCAGATAGCAGTCTTTCTCTTTATTAAGCGAATCAACGCCGTGAAAAACCGTTTGGTGATGTATCCAAGCGGTTTTTTTATTTATTTGGGGTAAGTCAGGACGAAGCACGCACCACCTAACCGACTAGGCTTTACGCTTGCGGTGCCTTTGTGCCAAAGCTGAATTCTTTGGACGATGGCTAAGCCCAAGCCCGCGCCTCCAGAGTATCGAACACGGCTATTATCAGGACGATAGAAAGGTTCAAATATACGTTCTGCGAGATTTTCAGCCACACCGTCTCCGTCGTCACTTACTGAAATGGTAACAGTCTCTGGATTTGACCGTATTTCGATAACCACCTTATTGTGTGCATGACGAATGGCGTTAGTAAGGAGGTTTGACACCGCTCGCTCTACAAAATGACCATCCCCTCGTAATAAGAGGTTTTCCCCTATGACAGTTAAAGATTTGCCCGTGGTTAGAGACAAGCGCTCGACCAAGTTTTCACATAACTCCTTTGTAGGAATGTCTGAGATACTCAGTTCTGGGACAACGGCGTCATACTGGGTGTAGTCCAACATTTCTTGCACTAAGCTTTCTAGTTCGTCAATATCAGCAAGGATCCCGTTCCATGCTTCACTATTTGGATTGGGATTCATTTCCAAAGCGAATTTTAAACGTGCAATAGGGGTTCGAAATTCGTGCGCCACGGCCCCAGTCAACTCTCTTTGGTCTCGAAGCAGGCTGTGAACGCGATCACTTAGTAAGTTAAGCCTGTTAGCAATAGGCTGCATAATCGAACGTTTTTTTAACGAAATAGAAAGTACCTCACTCTCTTGTCCCAGGTGACTTACTTCGCGCGTAATATGCGAAAGATCCCGCCATAGTGGCCTTAACCATACTGCCATCGCTAAACCCAGTAATACGAGAAATACGAATAGGTAAACAATGAGATAGGGGGTCGATACCTTTTCGTATGGCAGCGTAAGTGCGATAAATTCGTCATTGCCTATCGGTGCATAGATATATTTGGCTTCTTCGTCAAATAGTGTTATGGCCCGTTTATTGGCAAACGAGTGTCGCTCGGCGTCAGACCAGCCGATCGAGTTAATGGACTTTATTTCATAGTCTACACCTGTTGCTCGTAGTCGCTCTATCAGCGATGACCTGTCTGAGGTAACGAGTGGTAACATTGTTTCTAAGACTAGCGCTTCTCTGGTTTTTTCGTAACGTTCATTCGGCAACACAAGCTCTAGTATGCTGCTAATAAGTACAAGCGCGATAGCAACGAAGAGGTAAAAGCTGACAAATAAGCGTGTCATTTATATTCCCAGGCATCGCTGACAAAAAAGAAGCCTTTTCCCCATATTGTTTTAATACGATAAGGATTTTGCGGGTTATCAGAAAGCTTCTTTCTTAGGCGGGATACACGTACGTCAGCTGATCTGTCAAGACCATCGTATTCACGACCAATAAGTTCTTTATAGAGGGTTGTTCGGTCCACTACTTGTGAGGCATTGTCAGCAAGTAAACACAGTAAGTCGAATTCGTGACTTGTCAATGCAATGACTTTATCCGCTAACGTTACTCTACGAGATGCTTTATCGATGGAAAGCGAACCAAAACGCAACACATCGCTATTATTTTCTTGGGACAAAGAAGGCATTGCTCGTCGTAACAACGCATTGATCCGCGCCAAAAGCACACGAGGCTCTACCGGTTTAACAACGTAGTCATCTGCACCAATTTCAAGCCCTATTACTTGGTCAAAGTCTTCATTTTTTGCGGTCATAAAGAGCAAAGGGCCGGTATAAAATTGTCGCAATCGGTTACACAAAGCAAATCCATCTTCCCCGGGCAACATGACATCAAGTATAACTATGTCGGGAACCACTGTTTTTACTAACTCTATAAGGCCTTCACCGCAGGCTAGACGGGAAACATTAAAACCATTGCGTTCGAGGTACTCAACGACTAATGCTGCTAAACGTTCGTCATCTTCAACCAAAACTAGCTTCTTCATCAGAATAAACTCCATGGATTTCTAACACGCCGTCGGTGTGTAGAGGCCTGTCGGTATTTGACCTTTAATGTGACAAAAGGGGCTTTATTTTCATCTTCACTCATAAGTGTGAGCGTAGAATCGGCGTATAACTCTATGCTTAAGTCAGTGGGGAGCTTATCGGGCAACCAACAACCTAATAGGCGATTGTTTATGTGTAAACAGTGTTCTCTCGAACTCATTTCTGGGTAGGTTAGTGTAATGGGTAAAATGCAAATTTCACCTTTCTGAGCAGTAATACACTCATTGGGGTATGCTGAAAAGCGCGCGGAATTCTTATCTTTGGCGTAAATCGGGAAATGAAGCAATAATGGAATTGCTAACAAGAAAATACGCATTACTAACCTTAAAACCGATAACCGACGCCAAAGAATATATTAGCAACAAAACGTTTCGAAACCAGTGGGCTATTAGTCATCCCACTGCCCAATGACGAGATTTGGGTTCTACCTAGCCAGTGCCACTGCTGGTTTATGGGCCTAATGAAAAGCAAACCTCCGCTAAATTGGAGAGTGCTACCGGCGCTATACCAAAGTGTTTTATCTTCGGTGTCACGTTGCTTGATGCCATAATAATAATCTACTAAGTTACTGCTTTTATATGTAACGGAAAAATGCGCAGTTAACACCCAGTCTTGCCACTTGAAATCATGCTGATATCGGCCTGTCGCGCTAAAACCTTTGTGAACACTAAGCGCATCATGACTTAAAGTAAACGACCATCTATCTCTGCCGTTAAACCAATTAGTTCGAAAACCTGCATCCAGAGACCAATCCCGTCGTGCTATATCATTAACAGAAATATATCGAGATGGCCCTTGTATATCTTCGCCTGGTCTTGGCGTACTGACACTATCGACACTGTTTGTTAGTAAAAAGACATTGCTAGGTTGCCAAAATGAGAAGTAAGCCCGTTCGGTATTGACACGAAGGAACACTTCGGTTGTTAAATCTTGATTGGGCTGCCACTGATAACCAAACTCCCCGTTGTCAAAGTATGCGTGTTCACCATACCATGCAACGTCTGGCAATATAATTAAGGGAATAGCATCGCCATCTACTAACGGATTGGTGCGAACGCCAGCGCCGAAGGCCACGCCAACCGACCAATTACCTTCTTCAATACATACAAGTTTGTTTTCACAGGCCAGTGCTGAGGCATGGTAAGCGCTCGCGAACAATAAAATA
The DNA here is from genome assembly GCF_036864485.1 of Alteromonas sp. S015. Lineage (NCBI taxonomy): Bacteria > Pseudomonadati > Pseudomonadota > Gammaproteobacteria > Alteromonadales > Alteromonadaceae > Alteromonas > Alteromonas sp. S015. Next base: position 461,249 of record NZ_JAZETO010000002.1, read on the forward strand.
AGAAAAAAGCGCGAAAACACAAAAAGCCCCTTTATCAAAATTAAGCTACTAAGATTATCAAACTGCTTCGAATGAAACAGTACCCGATTACAAATTGTCACATTTATATTCTGTTTGGATCTGATTGTACTGCCAAGCGCACCTATTATGGGTTTCAGCGTTTCACTCTAAAGGACATGAAACATGAAACCCAAAAACGAGATAGACGGTATTTCAAAATGTATGGCAGTGCTGATCTTCTCTACATGTGTGATTACTGCGTGTAGCAGCGGTGACGATGATGAAAATGTATTGCAGCTTTCCCTAACCATCCTTTCTAGCGCGCCCTTGGGGGAGAGGGTAAATGTATCAGCAAGTGAGTATGTTGAAAACGGTCTCTGTTTAATAAACATTGGACAAAGAGGCAATACCAATGAAGAAGACAGTCATTCTCCTGAGGCAGCACCTGAGCTCTCGATAACAAGGACGTAAGTTGAAAGTGTGGATGAAGCCGAGCGTATTGAGTATGACGGACCGTATTTATATAGCAAGTTCTGGAGCGAAGTGGTTTAACTAAAAAATTTCGCTAAATTTTAAAGTCAATATGTTTGATAATTGTCTCCCATCCGGGCGGTATTTTACCTTGAAGTACGTAAGAGTAGGCCAGTAACTCGGCAATTACGTAGTAAAGGGATTCAGGTATATCTTGCCCTACATCAAGGGTAGAGAGAACTTCGCTTAAGTATGGGTCTTCGTGAATAAGTATGCCTGTTTCTTCCGCCATGGCAATGATTGCTTCCGCCAAATCTCCATAGCCCTTAGCCACAACTTTCGGCGTGTTTTTCTTGTCGCCTCCTTCATACCTAAGGCCAATGGCGCGCTTTGTTTTTTGTGAATCAGTCATAAATGCTCCACTTAAACCCTGGTTTCAAAGATTTGATGAGGGCGCGAGTTCAGTGTGTCAGGTATATGACCTCGTTGATAACTGGTGTTTTCAACAGCAAGTCCAAGAGAAGTAAGACGTTTACGCAAGTAAGGTAGCGTGTCTCCAATCCGCCTAAGTATTTCGTCGTTAGATGCGTACAGGTCTAACGTGATAGTACTTTTATCAATTTTAGACTTAGCCAGTACTTTCCCGCTATCACCAATGTCCAGCTTCATGGTGATATTCCAAAATGCACGCTGATCTGTTGGCGCGTGCTTATTTTGCTGTCCAGCGTACTCTCTTTTTATTAAAAGCTCCGGAGGATTTTGGTGTTGTGAAAATGAGGGCAAGATATAATAGAAACTCTCTTGCCCTTGAATACGGCTGTCGACATTGGCAATTTTGTTTTGCTGGTGACTACTTAGCAACGTTTTAAGTTGAGCAAGCATCTGGTGTCGACTGTCTAACTGGTTAATGTCTTGGCTAAGTCGACTTGGTTGAGAGGAGACCCCCATATTCGCCAGTGTTTTTGAAACAAAAGAGTCAGGCGCATCTATCTGTGATTTTAAGCTAGGCTGTCGTTGCATGGCACGGCCGGCAAGCGCTAACTGGACCAAGGCAATTAGCCCTTGAACGAAGTTTGAGGAATTTGCAGGCGATGTTAAGTTTAATGGTGTGGTAACCAGCGCCTGTGTTGATAGAAGTTGCTGCAAGCGTTGCGACAATCCTTGGTCGTTCATGTCGAGCGCAAGCTTCTTTGTGCTGTTTTTAACTTCGTCGATTGCACTTACGCTCTCACCAACTATGGCCTCGTTTGTCTTTGAGTTCGCTAAACTGACTTGACTATCTGTAATCGTAGGAGATACCTCAGCGCCTTTACTATGCATAGCCGCTAATTGCTGAAAAATATTATTCACTAAGGTATTTGATAAGCCTTTTGCCTGCGTGCTAAACGCTTGTGCGAGAGACGCAAGTGACACAAGAGAAGGCTTGTTTGCCATGTCCTCTCCTTGCATGCTGCTAGCTTCTCCTGAAATGGCACTTTCCTTTTCAATTAAAGCAGCTTTTGCCATTGCCTGTAGTTGTTCACTTGAAGGCTTAGGGGGGCCGATAAACTCTCCGTTAAATACTTTAGCTTGAGAAGGTTTCGCATTGAGTGCATCGACGCCTTTTAGCTGCATCAAAATTTTATCAAATGGCGGGAGGTTTATCGCGTTGGTAGCACCGGTGTTTGACGAGAACTTCCCATTCTCAATTATCGCTATGAGTTGACTTAACGCTTGATTTGTACTGCCTGTTTGGCTTAGCAATATTCGGGAAAGTGCAGTGATTGCATTATGCACTTCGGTGCCTTTAAGTGATGTGGGAACCTCTGTTTTAACGTCTGCGGTAGGTGGTGAGTTTACGCTTACGCCGCTCTCAGAGATGGTCTCAAATCCTTTTGCCGTTACATTTGGTAACTGCGTAAGGTTTAGTTTATTTATCTGCTCCTGCGTTAGAGTAGGGATCGAAAGGGAAGGGGCACTACCTTGCGGCAAGTTTATTTGTAAGAACGCGGTCTGTTGAGTTGTGCGTACTGAAAGCTTATCGTTGGTTAAGGTCAACGCAGAGAGTACTTTTAACGCGTTAGTGTTGGCACCTGAACTCTCTAACAGCGCGCTTAGGCGCGATGTGTTATCTGAGTTATGCTCAACGGCTACACCGCCTTGCTTAAGTGCGCTAGAAATAAGCTGTAACTGTAAGTTGGTACTCACATTTTTATGGTCGATGGTGGCTAGATTGTCACGATTGACGCTAGGATTAACGTTCCCAGTAGAAAGCTCTGGAGAAATGTTAAGAGCAACACCGCTATTGCTCGCTCGGCTTAGCCCTATTACGACTTGTTGACCGATCAATTTTTGTAGCGCGGCTTTTAACGTGCCATCGAGCTTTTCAGTATTTATATCGCTAATAGGCACAACGTCATTTTTGACGGTGGTGAGCATAAGCTGGCCGAAACTCTCGCTTTTAGTAGAAATGGATAGCTGGCCTTTAAGCGTTACCGCGGCGTTATTATTGGCAAGTGATTGTGCCACGGTTTTGATTAATTCAGCTTTATCAGATGCTGGCAGTGATACCTGACGTTGATGCAAGCTTGTGGAGAATAGCACAGCGGACTGCGCATTAGGTTGACCTTGAGCGCTTTGCGGCAACAGTGCCAGCTGCGCATTATTAATTGCTTGTTTAGACAGCTTTGTATTTAGTTCAGCAGGTAAGACAACGTTAAGTGCGAGTAATGCTGACTTCACACTACTTGAAGGCGCATTATCAGATGAATTCGCTGAAATACTTATCGATAACAACCGATCGGGCACGCGTTCTACGACTGCTTTCGCAGCATTATCTAACGCAACAGCCTTTGACAGCGCGGTGTTGGTAATAGCGGGAGCTGTACTTCGATTCCCCGAATGAGTAGCCGCGTCAACATTTCCTGCTGAAGACAAGGATATAGGGGAAGGCGAAGTCGAGCCAGTTGATTGATTCAGGGTGGCTGCCAATAGTGATGATAATGATGTTGTCATATTTGAGATATCGGCAATGTCGCGCTTTTCCTTACTTATTTGAGTATAGCAAAACTCTGTTTGGCAATTTCGTTATTGGGCTTGTTAATAAGATGAAGCAAAAGAATTCATCCTTTAGGCGGAGGGGCAACGCTTACTCACGACGGATGGCTCTCAGGAAAAATGCCTTTGTCATTGAAGTAAATCATATTTAATTGGAATTCGCGACTGCGAAAAAGCGTTCATGTGGTAGACTAGCGCCATTTTTTAGAACCGCATTTTAAGGTTGGAGTAGCCAAGTAGTGTTAGAGGCGCGCGGATTAACCTGCAGCAAACAAGACAGAACCCTTTTTGAAGGGCTTTCACTTGTTGTTAAACCCAGCGAGTTGCTGTATTTACGCGGTCCAAACGGTGCAGGAAAAACCAGCTTGCTGCGCATTTTAACAGGGCTTAGCTCACCTGATTCAGGTGCAGTATTGTACAACGGTATAGACATTTCAAAGGACAAGACAGGTTACTACCAAAACCTTCTTTACCTCGGCCATAAAAGCGGAACTAACGGTAGTCTTTCCGCCTTAGACAATCTATCGTTCTGGCTCGCTCAGCACAATGTATCGGTGCCCGTTAACACGCTTTATGACGTATTAGAGAAAGTGGGATTGGTTGGACTTGAAGATGTACCTGTTAGGTATTTATCGGCCGGTCAACAGCGTCGCGTTGCGCTATCAAGACTATGGCTTAAGCCAGCAAAGGTGTGGATATTAGACGAACCGTTTACCGCACTGGATGTAAAAGGGGTTCACTTACTTGAAACAAGTATGAAAGAGCACGTTAGTCGCGGCGGTCTTATTATTACTACTTCGCATCAACCCCTGTCAGAAACTGCAGGGGAACATCGTGTATTCGACTTGGAGTACCGCTTTTAATGTCACTTTACCAAGGTATTTTTAAGCGCGACATGCAGGTTGCGTTCAAGCAAAAAGCAGAATTGGTGCAACCACTGATGTTTTTGCTGATGGTGGTGACCTTATTCCCATTAGGCGTCAGCCCGTCTCCCGACACCCTTCAACGCATTGGTCCTGGGGTAATATGGATTGCGGCAATTTTGTCATCGCTCATGGCGATGGAAAGGCTTTTTCGCGATGACTTTCAAGACGGGTCGCTAGAGCAGTACATGTTATCTGGTATGCCATTACCAGCGGTGAGTGCGGTAAAAGTTGCTGCCCATTGGCTGGTTAGCTTTGTACCATTATTGCTGTTGTCTCCGCTACTAGCGATGTTTTTAAATTTAACGGTCGATATGTATATCGCGCTCGTTTTAACATTGTTGCTGGGAACGCCATTACTTTCTTTAATTGGTGCTATCGCAGTAGGGCTTACCGTTGGATTGCAAAAAGGTGGGGTGCTGTTGGCATTGCTACTTATCCCTGTCTTTATTCCGTTACTGATATTTGCCACGTCGGCTGTGGATTCTGCCGCACTGCAATTACCTTATCATGCGCAACTTGCTATTATTGCCGCCATGCTTTTATTGGCCGCGGCATTTGCGCCGTTTGCCATCGCATATTCTTTAAAAGTGAGTCAAAACTAATGTGGAAGTGGTTACACCCCTACGCAAAAACAGAGCGCGCCTACCAACTCTGTTTAACTTTACAACCTTGGTTTTGGGTTGGTGCTTTAGTGTGTTTAAGCATAGGTACTGTATGGGGACTGGCCTTTGCGCCTCAAGATTATCAACAAGGCGATTCATTCAGAATTATCTATATTCATGTACCTAGCGCCATTTTGTCTATGGGCACCTATGTTGCTATGGCAATTGCGGCCTTGGTGGGCATGGTTTGGCAGTGGCGCACTGCTTACATGAGCATGATCGCCATGGCGCCTATTGGTGCAGTAATGACGTTTATTGCTCTGTTCACCGGCGCCGCTTGGGGCAAGCCAATGTGGGGCGCTTGGTGGGTGTGGGATGCACGCCTAACTTCAGAACTTATTCTGCTTTTCTTGTACATGGGGGTGATTGCCCTTTACGGTGCGTTTGAAGATAAGCAACAGGCAGGCAAAGCCGCAGGTGTAATGGCACTGGTGGGCGTAGTAAATATCCCCATTATTCACTACTCGGTGGAGTGGTGGAATACGTTGCATCAAGGGGCGACTATTAGTAAGTTCGACAATCCTTCGATCGCCCCTGAAATGCTGTGGCCGCTGCTGATTAACTTACTGGGTTTCGCGTTTTTTATCGGCGCGGTAACTACAGCGCGTTTACGTAATGAAATCGTATTGCGAGAGTTGCACAGACCTTGGGTACAAGCCTTGGCAACAGAGAAAGTATCGAAACAGACCAGCGGCTCACCTAACGTCAATTTAAAAGAGGGCAGTTAAGATGCAGTTTGAATCGTTTGCCGATTTTTTAAATATGGGTGGCTATGCATTTTATGTTTGGCTGTCGTTTGGCGTTACGTTCTTAGCAATGGGCATTATCGCTATTCAGAGTCTTAGTAAACACCGCGCCCTTTTAAAGCAGGTCGTGGTGGAAAAAGAACGCAAAGCGCGTATTAAAAAAGCGCGACAGCAACAGCAAGACAACACCTAGTGTTAATGTGATAAGTGAACTTAGTATTCATTTGCGTTTTTATCGTTTATTAGTTTTTTCGAAGTGAGAGTTGCATGAACCCGAGACGAAAGCAGCGACTAGCCGTAGTGGGAATTATCGGTTTTTTAATAGTAAGTGCAATTGGATTGATGCTTTACGCCCTAAACGACAGTATTGACCTTTTCTATACGCCAAGCGAAATCATTGAAGGTAAAAATGGACAAAAACCGCAGGTTGGCCAGCGTCTTCGTATAGGCGGTATGGTGGTACCCGGCAGTGTGAAAAGAGACCAAGAAAGCTTAGCGGTGAGTTTTGACCTTATCGATACAGGGCCAACGGTGACAGTGACTTACACCGGCATCCTGCCCGATTTGTTTCGCGAAGGGCAGGGCATTGTGGCAACCGGTGTGCTCACTGGAGCAAGCAGTATTAAAGCGCAGGAGGTGCTAGCGAAGCACGATGAAGAGTACATGCCGCCTGAGCTGGCTGAGAAGATGAAAGGCATTAAGCACGTTAAACCTGAAAGTATGCCTTCCTACGAGCCGTCTACCGGCAGCGGAGGCAAGTAAATAATGGTGCCAGAGATTGGAAATATTGCGCTGACGCTTGCGCTAGTGCTCTCTATATTATTGGCAGTTTATCCGCTATGGGGGGCTCACCGTCAGCACGAAGCGTTAATGGCAACGGCCAAGCCGCTGGCAATTGGCTTATTTACCTTCACGCTCATTGCTTATGTATGCTTAACCTATGCCTTTGTGACCGACGATTTCAGTGTGGCGTATGTTGCGCAGCACTCAAATAGTCGACTTCCTATTTACTATAAAATTACCGCAGTGTGGGGCGGCCACGAAGGCTCGTTTCTGCTGTGGGTGCTGATGCTTTCCATTTGGACAGTAGCAGTGGCGATATTTAGCAAGGGCATTCCTCTTGCTATGGTCGCGCGGGTGCTATCAGTATTGGGAATGGTGGGCATCGGTTTTTACTTATTCATGCTACTTACCTCAAACCCGTTTAACAGCATGCTGCCATTTTTCCCGGTAGACGGACGGGATCTTAACCCTCTGTTGCAAGATTTTGGCATGATAATTCATCCGCCTATGCTTTACATGGGATACGTAGGTTTTTCCGTCGCCTTCGCATTTGCGATATCGGCATTAATCTCAGGTCAACTAGATTCAACTTGGGCCCGTTGGTCTCGTCCTTGGGTGATTTCCGCTTGGGCCTTTTTAACGGTAGGTATAGCGCTAGGTAGCTGGTGGGCATACTATGAACTGGGCTGGGGGGGCTGGTGGTTCTGGGACCCAGTAGAGAACGCCTCTTTCATGCCTTGGCTGGTCGGTACTGCACTCATGCACTCGCTAGCTGTAACCGAAAAGCGGAAGGCGTTTAAGTCGTGGACCGTACTGCTTGCTATTGCCGCATTTAGTTTGAGTTTGCTTGGCACTTTCTTAGTTCGTTCAGGGGTGATTGTTTCGGTACACTCGTTTGCAAGCGATCCTACCCGAGGCTTATTTATATTGGGAATATTGATCGTACTAAGTGGCTTTGGCTTGCTGCTTTACGCCATGCGTGCTGCTTCACTGAAAAGCCCAGGCCGCTATCAAGCGTTTTCCCGTGAAGTGTTGTTAATGGGCAATAATGTCTTTTTGTGCGCAGCAACATTGGTAGTCTTGTTGGGCACCCTATTGCCACTTGTACACAAAGAGTTAGGTTTAGGCAGTATTTCGGTAGGTGCGCCTTTCTTCAACCAAATGTTCACGTTACTGATCGTACCTTTTGTTTTGATGCTAGGGCTTGGCCCGCTTACGCGCTGGAAACAGCAAAAAGCCAGTGAATTACAAAAGCAGCTGCTAGTTGCTGGCGGTATTGCGCTAAGCGCTGGTGTGTTAGTGAACTTTGCCTATGACGAACCAACCTATATGGGCGTTTTAGGCATGGTGTTGGTGTTTTGGATCCTCGTTACTACGGTGCAAGAAGTGATGCAGCGTTTATCGGCAATGCCATCAACCAACAGTGACAATGTATCGGTAATATCTAAACTTCGCAAACTTACACCAAGCCATTGGGGTATGGTGCTGGGTCATGTAGGTTTTGCTATCTGCATTATCGGTATTACCCTGGTTTCAAACTACGAAATGGAGCGCGATGTGCGCATGGACATCGGCGATACTGTTTCTCTTGGCGGTTATGACTTTAGCTTTAGAGATGTGGTCAAAGTTCAAGGCCCGAACTTTGAGGCGGACAAAGGCGTATTTGACGTTTATCAAGACGGTGAATTAATTGCGCATCTAGAGCCTGAGAAGCGTTTGTATATCGTACAGCGAATGCCGATGACTGAAGCAGCTATTCACTCGAATCTAGCAAGAGATTTGTTTATCGCAATGGGTGAGCCTTTAGACAATGGCGCATGGGCGATCCGTATTTATATTAAGCCTTTTGTTGTTTGGCTATGGACGGGTGCAGTGGTTATGGCTATAGGCGGCATCTTCGCTATTAGCGATAAACGTTACCGTATGGCTAAAGTAAAAAAGATAAAACGTGTATTTGGTGGTGAAGGTGTAAACGACGCTGAGCAATCTCATGGTCAAGCATCAGCTACATCAAATACCTCAGTGAAAGGAGGCGCGTAATGAAAAAAGCACCACTCGTTGCTATTCCATTAGTGTTATTCTCTTTGCTGGTCATTTTCCTGTTTAAAGGGCTTTTTTCTGACCCCAGAGAGCTAGATTCTCAGGTTCAAGATAAGACGCTACCCGCATTCTCACTGCCAGACCTAATGCAGCCAGACATTACCTATACGCCCGAAGATTTAAAGGGCAAGGTAACCATATTAAATGTATGGGGGGTATGGTGCGTGACCTGCGCTGTTGAGATGCCGTATCTTACTCAGCTAAAAAATGAGCAAAACGTCCACATTGTAGGTTTGTATTTTGATCAGGACTTAGACCCAGACTTTGGCACAAAAACACTGAGCCGTGTTCAGCAAGAAGTGACCGACATGCTCAGCCGATACGGTAACCCGTATGCATATAATATTTTTGATGTCTATCGCGATACGTCGCTCGACCTTGGAGTAACGGGAGCGCCAGAACACTTTGTTATCGACGCTGAAGGTACTATTCGTATGCACCACATAGGTGATATTAACGAGCGGGTGTGGAACTCCAAAGTTGGCCCGCTATATAACAAGCTGGTGGCAGCAGCGTCTGGCATAACAGGTAATGTCAAAAAGGTAGATGTGGATGCAGTTATGGCCTCAGAGCCTACATTGTCGAACACGCTTAATGAAAAGAATAATCAAAGCACCGCAAGTGCACAGGGAGGGGAATGATGATGTTATCGGACACTTCCTCCCACAGTCTCGCACCCTTTAAAGCCATTGCGCTAAGTGTGTTTACGCTGCTGTTTGTGCTTAGCACTTTTTCGGTAAGTGCGGCCGAAGATAAGTTCTCTTTCGACACGCCAGCTCAACGTGAAAGCTTTTTAAAGCTAACCGCCGAATTACGTTGTCCAATGTGTCAAAATCAAAATATTGCTGATAGCGACGCCATGATTGCCCATGACATGCGCCGAAAAGTGTACGCACTATTAAAGCAAGGCAAAACAGAGCAGGAAGTGATTGATTTTATGAAGTCGCGCTACGGCGATTTTGTGCATTATCAACCGCCGGTTACGGCTGCGACCTTGTGGCTTTGGGCTGGTCCAGTCTTGTTTATTTTCATTGCACTGATTGCGGTAGTTCGCCGCAAATCGGTAACACCACCAGAAGATATGGCTGCTAAGTTAGCTAAAGCAGATGAAATGTTGGAGCGAGAGAAAGAATGAGTTGGTCTGAGTTTTATATCATTGTTTCAGGCCTAATTACGCTTGTTCTATTAATTGTTGCTTTCCCATGGCTGCGTAACAAAAACCACGCAAAACAGGACAGTTTGAGCAATACGCAAATTGTTAAGCAGCGCCTTGCCGAACTAGACCGTGAAGTGCAAGAAGGGCTCATTAGTGAGCACGACAAGCGACAAGCCGTTGATGAACTTAAACTAGCGCTGGTAGATGAAAGCGCGTTTGAATCTCACAAAACGGGTAATGCAAAAATTCCACTTGTGGTTGGTGCGGTGCTTGCCCTAGTATGCGGGGGAATAGTGTATTCACAAGTCAATCAAATGGCGCGAGTGACGCAAGCCAGTCAAGCCATTGAAGCCCTGCCCGAATTGAGTCAACAGCTTGCCAGCGGTAATGCGAATAACCTGACCCAACAAGATATTGCTAGCATTGCTCTCGCCATACGCCAGCGTTTGAGAGAAGAGCCCGAAGACGACACGGGATGGATGTATTTGGGCAGATTGATGCTGAGTATTGGCCAAGAAGTGCAGGCCATTGAAGCTATTGATAAAGCGGTGAGTTTGGCGCCGTCTAACTCCGCGAATCGCATTACGCTAGCTCAGGCTTTGATGACCACAGGGGATGTAAACAACCTGGAACGAGCGCAGTCTATCTTATTGGGCTTGCTAAACGACAATCCAGCGAATGATAATCTTGCTCTGATGATGGCCGTGGTTTCTGCTCAACTTGGCGACCTTGAAAATACTCAGCGTTTTTATAAGCAAGTTGAAGGTAAGTTACCAGCAGATAGCGACATGGCGCAGCGTTTGGTTGCGCGTATAAAAGAACTACAAGGGAATACCAGTGAAATGGCAGCGCTACAAAATACAGGTGCTGAATTTACTGATACATCAACAGCGCAAAATGCCAGTAACGAAGCGCAAAATACTACTAGCGAATCACAAACCGGCTTTAATATTACGGTAAAATTATCTGACGATGCTAACACAAAAGCGCCAAAAGACGGTTTTTTGATAGTGTTCGCTCAAGACGCAAACTCTGACAACAAAATGCCTGCTGCTGTGGTTAAATTGCCGATAGATGACTTCCCCGTTTCCGTTACTCTAACCACAGAGAACGCAATGATGCCACAATTCACGCTAGCCACACTTTCTAATGTGATGGTTACCGCAAGACTATCTAAAGATGGTAATGTGGCAGTTTCGAAAGGTGAATGGCAAGGTAGTGTTAGTGCAAGCGTTACTGCTAACGAAATATCTTCACTAAGCGTTATTATTGATAAGGAATTATAAGTATGGATTTGTCTAAATCACTCGCAACAGGGTTGGTTATTGCAGCAAGTCTTTTAGGTGGCTGTGCGAGTAACCATACTCAAGATCAGGCTCAAGCGTATTCTCAAGGCACTGGGTCGAACGAGGCTGTAGTGGATACTTCAGACCCCCGAGACCCGTTCGAGCCGGTTAACCGTGAAATCTGGGATTTTAACTGGGATGTGTTGGATGCCTACATCTTACGCCCAATAACGGTTACCTACGTGACTGTGATGCCTCAGCCTGCGCGAACTGGTTTGGTGAACATCACGGACAACCTACAAGAGCCTGCGAACTTTTTGAATAATATGTTTCAAGGCAAGGTTGATGATGGCTTAGACAGCCTGGCTCGTTTTTTAATTAACTCCACGGTAGGGTTAGTTGGCACGTTTGATGTCGCGTCAAAAATTGGTATTGAACGTAAACGCGAGCAGTTTGGTGAAACTCTGGCTGTATGGGGCTTAGACACAGGGCCTTTCTTAATGCTGCCCTTTTTAGGTCCAAGCGATCCGCGAAGCTTTACCGGTGATTATGTCGACGGTTTTGCATTTCCAATGTCGTTACTTGAAGGTTCTGTAAACTTAGCGCGTATTGGTATATCGGTACTTGAAACAAGAGCCCAATTACTTGATCAAGAGGCGCAGTTAGAGCAGTCTGTTGATGACTATGCCTTCGTGAAAAATGCTTACTTTGAAAACTTGGAATTTCGCGTTACTGACGGTAAAAGTGGTGATAAAGCCATTGATGATCAGCAGCTAGACGACTTTGCTGATTTTGAAGCGATGTTGGAAGGCAATGACTTTGATAGCTATGAAGAAGCGTCAGAAGAAGCTGTTGAGGAGTCGACAGATTCAGAAGATGCATCAGCCGATGACACGGAAAAAGCTAAGCTAAAAGAAAAAAATTCCAAGTCGAAAGACGGCAAATAGAGAAAGAGTAATAAACAAAACGACGTTGGAAAAAGCACTGGGCTGGGTTTATCTATTATTTTCTAACCCCAACTCCAGTGTTACCCTAGCTATATAATGCCTCGCACGAAAAAGCCATGCTCAACAGCATGGCTTTTTAGTTCTTAGTATGTGAACAAGTTTATTGGCAGCGTTCAAACCGCAACCTAGTCCTTTGGATAGCCCATCGGATTTTGCGACTGCCAGTTCCATGTGTCGGCACACATGTCTTCTAAGCCTTTTTCTGCATGCCAATTGAGCTCTGTAGCAGCTTTTGTTGGGTCGGCATAACAGGCTGCCACATCGCCGCTTCTACGTGGTGCAATCTTATAAGGTACGGTTTTACCCGAACCTTTTTCGAAAGCCTTAATCATTTCAATAACTGAATAGCCCTGGCCAGTACCAAGATTGTATTTATCTAATCCCATGTTGAGGTTCAAACGATCGAGCGCCTTTAAGTGACCGTTAGCTAGATCGACAACATGGATATAGTCGCGAACGCCTGTGCCATCAACGGTATCGTAGTCGTCACCGAATACGCTAAGCTGCTCTAGTTTACCGGTCGCTACCTGCGAGATATAAGGCATTAGGTTGTTCGGAATGCCGTTAGGATCTTCACCAATTTGGCCAGACTCGTGCGCGCCAACGGGGTTGAAGTAGCGAAGTAATACTATGTTCCACTGGTTGTCTGACACGTAAAGATCGCTAAGCATATGTTCAACCATAAGCTTCGACATACCGTAAGGATTAGTCGGTTGTCCTGTTGCCATATCTTCACGTAGTGGTAGAGATGCAGGATCGCCGTAAACCGTCGCAGATGAACTAAACACGATATTTTTTACGTTATGCTTCTGCATAGCTTTACATAGCGTCAGCGTGCCGTACACGTTGTTTTCATAATAAGAAAGTGGCTTTTGAACCGACTCACCAACGGCTTTTAAACCTGCAAAGTGAACAACGGCATAAATGTTACGCTCGCTGAATATGTCATCTAACACGGCGGTATCGCGAATGTCACCCTGCACAAAAGTAACCGACTTGCCTGTTAATGCTTCTACACGGCGAAGTGATTCAGCACTTGAATTAGCTAAGTTATCCAGTACGACAACACCATAGTCTTGCTCAAGTAACTGTAAAACTGTGTGACTACCTATATAGCCTGCACCACCAGTAACTAAGATGGTCTTCATGCATTCTCCTTGCTAGACGGTTGCGCAATGTATTTAGCGCAGATGGAATATTGAATAGGTTTTACAACCAATGGATAAACTAAAAATACCACAAAAGCCCACAGTAACGAGGTCCAATTAGACGCGGTCTGAAGAATAAGTGCGAATACAGGGACAATGACCAGTAACTTTAGCACATTCAGAAAAGTCTTCTCTGGAACAGATAGCCGCTTTGCAGCTTGGTCGAGCAACTTAACGCGCTCTGTCAATGGAAGACCTTTTAAGGCAGGGATGTCTCTGGTAGAAAAATAAAACTTCATAGGTTTATGTAAAAGCCCTTGATAAAAAAACCGCCGGAACGTTACGTTGCGGCGGTTATTGTAGGGTAATTAGTCAGCACTTAAAACATGCTAGCAATAAATTACGCCTTTTCTTCAATACCTGCTTTTTCCCAGAAGCGAGATTTAAAGCTCATCAAGCCAATTACGATGGCTATAGCAATGCTAAACAGGGCAATTTGAAGATACAGGTCTGGCATCTGCTCTACGTTTTCAGGGTCGAAGTTACCTGAAAGCAAGCCAGCAATGATGTTACCGATAGAGTATGTCAGTACGAATACGCCCATCATTTGGCCTGCGAAACGCTTAGGCGATAGTTTACTTACTGCACTTAGTGCAACTGGGCTTAAGCACAGTTCACCAACAGTATGTAAGAAATATGTGGTAACAAGCCACATAGGTGCTACTTTAAGGCCTTGGGCAGCGTACTGCGACGCCATAAACATTACCAAGAAGCCAGACGCCATAATTACGATACCAATGGCACACTTAATGGTGTACGACGGGTCAATCATTCGCTTAGCAAGATTAATCCAAAGGGCAGCGAAGAAAGGCGACAAAATAATGATAAATAGGGAGTTTGAAAGCTGGAACCATACGGTTGGAATAGCGTCCATCCCAAACCAAGATGTAAGTAGTGAACCACTTTCAAGTACACGGTCGGTGTAGTTCTGAGCGAATAGGTTGAGTGAAGAACCAGCCTGTTCGAAACCAGACCAGAAACACGCTGAAGCAACACACACTAAGAACAGCGCCCACATACGCCTCTTTTCGTTGTCGCTTAGTTGGCCTTTGAAATAAATGAACCCGAAGTAAAGGAAGAAGATGGCAGTAAATACGACCGCAACTTGTTGAGCGAGTGCCACCGGCTCAATAACGATAGTGCCCATGTGTGCAAGCACAATAACCACAATAGCAAGTGCAATCACGGCCCAAACGGCCATCCATGCTCGCTGCTTAGCCGCACCTTGATATGGGTTTGCAGGTGCAACAGAATCAGCCGACAACGAACGGTTGCTGAAGTAATATTGAATTAAGCCGATAGCCATACCAATAGCAGCTGCACCAAATGCGTAGTGCCAGCCCCAGTTTTCCTGTAAATAACCGGTAACGAGGTAGGCAATAAGTGAACCGATGTTAATGCCCATGTAGTACAACGCGTAACCACTGTCACGACGGCCGTCGTCGTCGCCATATTGCTGGCCAACCATCGCAGAAATGTTAGGTTTTAGTAAGCCAGTACCTGAAGCAACAAGGATAAGGCCCACGAAGAAAAGGTTTTGCAAGTCTATGGCGAGTACCACGTGGCCTGCGAAGATGATAATACCGCCATACCATACGGCGTTTTTACCACCAATTAAGCGGTCCGCTAACCACCCGCCCGGTAAGCCTAGAAAATATACCGCACCTGTGTATAGGCCGTAGATAGCGCCAGCGGTTGCAACGGTAAAGCCCAAGCCCTGCGTTTGTAAGCTCGCGGTCATGAAAAGAACAAGTAGCGCGCGCATACCGTAGTAACTCATGCGCTCCCACATTTCTGTAAAGAATAGCGTTCTTAGGCCCCCTGGATGGCCGAAAAAGCTAGTATCGTTAGATGGTTTCATAATTATATTTTAATTCCATATTGCTTATGGTTGTTATTGTAGAGCACTTATAGGATAGGCTCTTTGATAGTAGTCCGTAAGGCGGATAGCTTCTTATACTAGAGCTTGCTTAAAGACACAAGATTTGGGCGATAAACTTCATTAAAGCGCTGTCAATCGGCTAAGTCTTGTACGACTTAGCCGAATGAAGAGTTGGCTTGCTAAACAGGTTGAGGCACTAAAGCTCGCGGATAGTAGCTACTATAATTCGAACTATTCCATACAGAAGTAATAATGACACACCAAACAGTACAAGGTTGTAGATAACCGTGGGATAGGCATTATCATCCGGAAGTGTCGGCGATTCTACGGTTACCAAGTGTTGCAGCTTTTGATATGTCTCTACGCGCGCATTTTCAAGAGTTATAAGCGATGAAGAGTACGCTTGAATGGCTAACTGTAGCTGAACTTGAAGGTTACTGTACTGCGCCATAAGCTCTCCTACAGACAGGGCTTCACTTTCACCCTCAGCAGTACTAATGCGCTCTTTCTGTTTTTCTACTTCACTTTGTAGTGCGGCTATTTCACGCTTAATATTGATGACTTCAGGTGCCACGTTAGACATCATAGTGGACATAGTACTTAGTTCTGCTTTTTTCTGGGCAAGGGTTGCTTCTAATGAAAAAGCAATCTGCTGAAACGCTACGCCTTCAGCAGTAGGGTCAAGCACGTTGTATTTAGATTGAAAGCCTAAAATTTCCGCCTTTGCTTGTTGAAGTTTTTGCTCAACGATATCATGCTCGCCTTTGGCAAAGGCAAGCTTTGATTTCGCCAAGTTGTTATTGATGTTGTTGATAAACTCTTCTGCCTTATCAACAATAGCTTTATTAATTATTTGGGCGTATTCAGCGTCAAACGCTCGCGTACGCAAACTAATTACAGAAGAGGTTGAATCAACGCTTACCTCAATATGGTCAAGGTAATACTGGTAGAAATCTTCTTGCTTGTGTGAAGACGCCAGGCCGCTAAATATATCTGCTTTGTCTGACATGTAATGCTCTCGAAGCCCGATGGTGTTATCCAAGTAGATAATCATATCTGTAGATTGAATATAGGCTTCCACAAGCTGACTTTCTGTGCCACCAGATGCGCCTGAGACACCAGCTGCCAATAATAGAGATGAAGGGTCAAAGCTGCTCCCACCATCGCTCGATTTTACAATAAGTTGGCTTTTACTTTCGTATTGTGGTGCAGCCCATAAAACAAGGTATAGGGCGTAAAGTACCCATGGAAGTACGAGCAACAGCATTTTGTGCTTGCTGAGCAGGGCATTGAGCTGTGTAAGAGATTTTTCCACTGTAATTTGAACCTATTTAAGTGATTTCTTATTGTCTGCATCCTGCGTATAAACGTCGATGCCTTCTTCTAGATCGTGATAATACGTGAGTTTGCCATCATCAATGATAACAGCAGACGTACAGAACTCGCGGATTTGTTCGAGTTCATGGCTAACCATAATAACGCCCGCTTGTTCGCTTTTTTCCTTAAGCGACAGCCGCGCTTTTTTTCTAAAAAGCGGATCGCCTACCGATGTTGCCTCATCAACAAGGTAGATATCGAAATTGATATTCATACAACAAGCAAATACTAACTTGGCACGCATCCCCGAAGAGTAAGTGTTAACAGGCAGGTCGAAGCGTTTGCCGAGCTCAGCGAATTCCTGCACTTTTTCCTCGTACTCTGAAAGCGATTTGACATTATTGATTCTGCCAACGAAGCGCGTGTTTTCACGTCCTGTCATTTGGGGGTGAACCCCGGTCTGAAGTGCAACCGGCCAAGACATGGATTTATTCGTTAGCACCCTGCCTCGGTCAGGGTATTCGCTTTTCGCTAACATTCGAAAAAGGGTGGATTTACCCGCTCCATTTTTTCCCAGAATCGCGACATTATTCTCTGTAGGGAAGTCAAAATTCAGATTTTTGAATATATACTGAGGTCCCATTTTACTGGGATAACTCTTGGTTAAATTCTCAATTCTTATCATCGAGACAATACCTTCTTCCACGTTATGCGATATATCGAAAGGCTTAGGAACAGAAAAATAATAGTTATTTCAATTAGAAAACTAAAGGAAACGCCTTTAGTGCCATAGGACTCAAAACAAGCATAACGAGCGAGTTCGTTGAAGTGAACAAGAGGGTTCCAAGTTAAGTACGGCCAATATTCTTCTGGAATGTCTTGAAGGCTGAAAAAGACACAGGAAATAAACATCAATGGACGAGTAAGCACGGATTTTATCTTATCGACTTCTGGAATAAACGCCACGGCGATGGCAAAAATCATCCCTATAGATACGGAGAAGACCCACAAAAGAAAAAACAGCGATATTAACAGTAATGGATCATTAACCGTGAATGTTTCCCCCATCAAATATAGAGCGAGACTTAACAAGGCAACAACGACGACTTTGATAGACAGCTCTAGAAAACCCGCGGTAAGCATTGCTGAAACAGGTTGTACTTGTCTGAATGCATAGAGCGGCTTGTTTCTTCGCACCGAAGTTGACACTGATTGCAAGCATGAAGTCAAAGTCTGCAGACCTACCATGCCAATCATCATAAACAGAAAAAGAGGGATGGAGTGAATATCATCACCACTAATTAAACCACGTAAGTAGGACAACGCGAAGATAAACGCGAAAGGTTCGAGGAATGCCCAACCTAGGCCAAATTTATCGCTAAATTTACTTTGTAGCTCACGTAGGAAAAGCGCAAAAATTACGCCCCTCCATGCGTAGAGCTGGTCTTTAAACGTTACCATGTCTAATCAATAGCTACGTTAGCTGCAACAGCAATTTGATAGACGATCTGAGTAATGTCTTTAACCGCTTGCAATAGCTTGGTATCTATCGCTGGCAGCACAATAATTTGGTCACCTGGCTCAAGCTTACTATCATTGCTAGAAAGGAACGAGTCATTGACGCTTGCAAAGGCTACGTTACCATTTTTACGAACAATCAAAATGCGCTCATCTTCAGCACGCTCCGTGAAACCGCCTGCCCACGCTACGTAGTCCTCGGTTGTCGCATCTGGATTAAAGACCACAGATTGAGGCAGCAATACTTCGCCCCCAACATGTATCAAATCGGTTACTTCAGGGATGACGATAGTGTCGTTTGGCTCTAGAAGAATATTTGCTATGTCGCCGTTTTCAGCGACAACCACACGACCTTGCGGTTCGACTTTACGCGCTCGGGCGATAAAATCTGCCACAAGCTGTGCTTCTTGAGCCCTGATGGCGCCTTCACCTGTTGAGCTTATTGGTGCGGTATACATGCTTCTTTCAAGGCGCTGTAAACCCTCTTCAATGATTTCCTTTTGTTTCGTGGCAACACTTTCTCTAAGTAGATAAATGTTTTGTGTATCAGAAAGCGCGGTGTCAGCTTCAATATGGTCAAGCACGTCAAGTAGGCGCGCACCTTTATCAACCATAATTTGCGAAGCGCCTGCGAAAGCACCTTCAACATTTATCCGATAAATTTGAGGTTCGTAATCGGCAATGTATTCAACGGTATCGCCTGCGCTTAGCGCTAAAGATGCGAACTCGTTTAATTCTAAATAACGAGCGAACTGCTTATTATTGCGAACACCTGATACCGAGGCATGGGATGCAAATTCACCAGGGCGCGCGAAGTAATTAACTACGCTGCCATTTAATTCTTCGTTGAGAAATTCAAACGTAAAACTATTACGAGCGCCAGTTTCAACCACAATAGTGTTGCCAATTGGGTGCACTAAAATGGTATCGCCATCTTTAAACGACATCTGAGGCAGCTTCCCATTTCTGAAAAAGGCATATAAATCGGCAGTCGCGACAACTTTACCATTGCGCACAATGTCTATCTGTCTAAAACTGCCTCGTTGAAAATCAACTCCACCAGCGCGCTTTAAGTAATAAAGCACGCTATCTGAAGCAAGGCCTGCGTACTGTCCAGGGCGCAATACAGGACCTGATACAAATATAGACACGGGCGTTGACGTAAGAAGATTTACGTAAACATTCACATCATTGGTGTACACCTGCCTAATTTTTGCTGTAACTGTTTGGTTTACTGATCCGGCGGGCGTATTAGCAACGCGGATAGGGCCAATATTGGGGATGAAAATGTTACCTTGGTTGTCAACAGTGACTACATTTGAAAAATTCACGGCGCCCCATAGCCAAATATTTATTTTATCGCCAGGGGCTACTAAGTAATTGTCGTTTAAGCCCGAACTGCGTTCCGACTCAAAACCACCAATGAACAGATTGGCAGCGAATGGCGGGTTTTCCATAGGCGCTTGCGCAGGAAAAACCGTATCAATAGTAGGCTCACCGGGAAGATTGACACCATTTCTGGGTTGTGTAGAAAATTGTCCCATTGAGTTTACTGCACCAGATGCACCAGGGAGAGTTCGCTGTGTTGTGATGCTTAACGGAGATATCGATTGAGTAGCAATGCCGTTTTGAGATTGCTGCGCTCTTTCTCTAAGCTGTTGCAACTGCTCAATGCTTTGTGCTGAAGCAGGCTTTAACAGCATGCTGCCAATTACTGCAGTACACGCTATTAACGCCAGCCCTTTTAATGTATTTGTTATGCCCATAAACTTCATTTACTTATTCACCTTGCGCTGTCGCGGAAACAACGAGAGGAGAAATGACTCTCCATTGACCATCCCGTTGGCAGGTTGTTACTTTGCGTTGCGCCCCAGCGCGAATGGAATCTGTATCTTGTAAAGAAAAGCGGATACATTTATTTCCTGTCGCCGAAATATAGTGCTTGGAAGCTTCGTATTCGTAACCATCAAAGCGGATTGTGAAAGACTCCCTAGTGTCGAAATAAATATTGGCTTTTGGTATATTTATTGCTGTCTCTTTGTCCGGAACTAAGGAATAAGCAAGAGATGAGTGCACTAAGGGTATGTCAGCTTTAGTAACTTTAGGTGAATTAGTGCACCCTGTTGCGTTCACCACTAGTGCGAATGGCAAAATTAAACGTGTGAATTGTTTGAACATTAGCTTTCACATCCATATAGCAATTTCGCGCTAGGATAACATAAGTTTCAAAAAAAGCATGCTTGCTATCGCATGGGCGCTACGGTTTAAGACTTCAAAGAGACCCTTACTTTGACAGCAAGTTCAAAAGTGTGAAAAATTTATATATTCATTGGAATAACGACGTTTTTTGCCCGTTTAGATATAGTTTTTTTGATGCCAATGCAGTTTAAAGCTGCTTCAATCCGAAATTAGAATTTTTGCGGCATTTTAAAAAGCTTTTGAATCGATATTTTTGTAATTGGGGTGGTTACTTAAACAAATGTTTTATATCATATGGTGGTTTTCCACCCGCACAGTTACAGCTAAAAGCCCTCTCCGCGTTGGAAAAACGGAAGTTGTACAAAAATGGAATCAACATTGAGTTTTTTAAACAAATTTATAAGTGTATTGGTTATGCTCGAAACCTCATATTTTTCGCAAACCGATGACGAGAGGTTGTGTGTTTTATGCTAGCGTACTTGCAGTTCGTCCCGCTTTTTACTGCATTTTTCGTAGCCCTAATTCTATTAGTGGTGATGACGCCGTTAGCGCATCAATTCGGTTTGGTGGACCAACCTACTGCACGTAAACGCCATGCAGGTATTGTCCCTTTAACGGGAGGTGTTGCGATATTCATGGCTGTACTTGTGGCGAGCGTTGTCACTGACGTATGGATGAAGAACGACCCCTTATTTTTTACCGCGTCTGCTTTTGTCGTCTTGCTTGGTATGCTAGATGACCGTTTCGATTTAAGCGCGAAAGGCCGCCTAATGTGTCAATTTGGTGTGGCCGCGATCATGGCGTGGAGTGCACAAAATTACATTACCTCGCTTGGTAACATTTTTGGTACCGGTGAGGTACTACTCGACCTTGGCGGTTACTTCTTTACTATCATTTGCGTTGTTGGTGTTATCAATGCGTTCAACATGATCGATGGAATTGATGGCCTGGCAGGTGGCATGAGTCTCGTTATATTGCTTACCGTGGCAGGCTTTTTGATTTTCACTGGCAACGGCGTATCAATCATGGAACCCCTCATAATTGTTGCCGCTATTGTTCCTTTTCTTGCTTTTAATTTAAGTTGGAAAGGGTTTAAAGGTAACAAGATATTTATGGGTGATGCGGGAAGCATGTTCGTAGGACTTACGATTGTCTGGCTGCTCGTTGATCATACACAAGGTGATACTGCTGCGTTTAGACCTATAACGGCGGTGTGGCTTGTGGGCCTTCCTTTAATGGATATGGCAGCAATTATGTATCGCCGTGCGCGCAAAGGTCAATCGATGTTGAAACCAGACAGACAACACCTTCACAACATCTTTATGCGAGCTGGTTTAAGCAGCAGAAAGTCATTGGTAGCCATTTTGTGCCTTGGTGCGTGTTACTGCTTGATTGGTATTTTAGGTGAAGTTTATCAGGTACCGGAAGCGGTCATGTTTTATGGCTTTATCGGCCTTTTAATTCTTTACAGCCTGGTAATTCAGCATATATGGAGTGTACTTCGCTTTATAAAGCGGTTTGCTTAACAGATTTGGTGAAACCCGTAGAAGGTTGAGTGAAATCTCTGTAACATACCTACCCATTTAAAAGCGCATCAAAGCGCTTTTATTTTCTCGGTTACTCTATTTGCTGGTAAAAATTCTTGATAAATCAATTCTCTATCATTCATAACGAAAATAAAAAAAAGCACATTGAGTCGATTGTCGCAATGGCGGTTTATCAAGCGGACAATGCTGAGTGGCTCAAAGAAGCCATTGAAAGTATAACAGACCAAACATATACCGATTTTCTTTTTATTATTGTTATTGACGGGCCTGTGCCAGACTCAATAACTCACGTGCTCCAAGATGCCGCAAAGAGTGATATAAGAATTATATTAGCGCGAAACAGCCATAACATTGGCCTTGCAAGTAGTATGAATTCTGCCATCGAATTTGGCCTTCAGTTTAATCCCACTTTTTTTATCAGAATGGATGCAGACGATATTTCTGAAGCTCACCGTCTTCTGCGCCAAATCACGTACCTCAAAAAACACAGCAATATTTCTGTGCTAGGATCAGCGCTTACCGAAATAAATGAGAGCGGAAGGAAAGTAGGAGCACGAGTAATGCCTGCTTCTCACAAGCAAATAACGCGAATATTACCCAGACGTTGTGCTCTTAATCATCCAACCGTTGTAATCCGCTACAACGTATTTCATGATGGACACCGATACGATGGTGACTTGACTAACACGCAAGATTATTTCTTCTGGATTACCCTTGCTTCAGAAGGTTACATTTTTAGAAATCTAAAAGATCGCTTATTGAAGTTTAGAAGAGTTAACAATTTTTATAAGCGCCGAGGTTTGAGTAAGTCGCTCAATGAATTCAAAGCACGGATATATGCCATCACTAAACTAAAGCAGTTTTCTCCTTATAATTTTTTCTATGCATGTGGCGTATTGTCGTTGCGTTTGATGCCTGGAAAAGTGGTGAAACTTGCGTACAGGCTTGACCGGCACTTGTTAGAGAGGTTTAGTAAGCATTGAAGACAGGGATTGTAGTAGTACTTTATAATCCAGATGTTAGGCATGTTGACGAAATTGTCAGAGCATTTTCTGATCCTGAATGGGATTTGGTATTAGTTGATAATTCTGATAAGGCGAATGACTGTTTTAGCTCATCTAATTGTACTTACATCCATTGCAAAGCCAATGTAGGTATTGCTAAGGCTCAAAATATTGGTTTAAAAACGCTTTTTGATAAAGGCGTTGAGTACGCCTTTTTGCTAGATCAAGATAGCTTGTTTACGCCTTCTATTGCCCTTGAGCTATTACAGCAGTTTATGGCTTTAGAGAAAAACACTCCCATTGCTGCTTTAGGTCCATCTATTTACTGTCAGTTCTCGAAAGGTATTGAACAAGGTGTTTTGCAAAAAGGCAAAAAAGTCTCTGATAATTTGAAAGAAGTAAAACAAATTATAGCTTCAGGCATGCTAACCTCTCGATACGCTTTTGAGCGAGTCGGAGAAAAAGAAGAGGCACTTTTTATTGATGGCGTCGATCATGAATGGTGCTGGCGTGCACGTGCAAAACGCATGGTTATTTATCAATCGCTAAGTGCTTGTATGCCCCATCGACAAGGCGATGATAGGATTAAGGTATGGGGGATTACGTTTAAGCAAGGTTCCCCGATAAGGCTCTATTATCAGTTTCGCAACGTCTTGATTCTTGCACGACGTCGTTATGTTCCACTTTATTGGAAGCTTCGTCATGTTTGTGCAATACCCGTGAGATATATTGTTAATCGATTTTATTTTACCCAAGCAAAAGAAAGAGGTCTGTATATGCGTGCAGGGCTACGGGATGGCGTTATACTCCGCAGCGGTCCTTTTCAATCTGATAAAAGCCGTTAAGTAGCGTTGGTGATAAGCAACGCATCGCCAACTAATGTATACGCAGTGTGAAAAATCTACTCATTACTCTTTCACTAATTTAGTGCATTAGATATTATTTATCCCAAGTTTTGTGCGTTTAATGGTAAGAATTAGCCGCAATGCCCATTTTCAGGACATTAATGCTCTAAAAAGGTAATTGGAACATTGATTGCATTAGTCTGCTAACAATACCGAATATTAATCAGCTTGAGGAATAACTGAAGACGATTTGTCGACTTGAGCATGTAGCGAGAATTTTAAAAAGGATATTGACTTATGAGTCAGGTTAAAAAAGCGGTAATCCCTGTAGCGGGCCTTGGGACAAGAATGCTTCCAGCGACAAAAGCCATCCCGAAAGAGATGCTACCAGTAGTTGATAAGCCATTGATTCAATATGTGGTAAGCGAGTGTGTCGCTGCGGGGCTAAAAGAAATTATCCTTGTAACGCATGCTAGTAAAAATAGTATCGAAAATCACTTTGATACCTCTTTTGAGCTAGAAGCAACATTAGAAAAGCGTGTTAAACGTCAGTTGTTAGAAGAAGTTCAATCAATCTGTCCAAAAGACGTTACTATCATGCACATTCGCCAAGGTGTTGCAAATGGTCTTGGGCACGCGGTTCTTTGTGCTCGTCCTCTAATTGGAGACGCGCCATTTGCGGTAGTTCTACCTGACGTCATTATTGATGACGCAGCAAGTAATCCCAAAAAAGACAATCTGGCCGATATGGTTGCTAAATTTAACACTAGCCGTGTAAGTCAGGTTATGGTTGAACAAGTTCCCGAAGAAGATATTTCTAAATTTGGTATTGCGGACCTAGACGGAGCGG
Source organism: Alteromonas sp. S015 (assembly GCF_036864485.1). Classification (NCBI taxonomy): domain Bacteria; kingdom Pseudomonadati; phylum Pseudomonadota; class Gammaproteobacteria; order Alteromonadales; family Alteromonadaceae; genus Alteromonas; species Alteromonas sp. S015. Next base: position 485,792 of record NZ_JAZETO010000002.1, read on the forward strand.
CTATCGCACCAGGTGAGTCGGCAAAGATCCATAAAATGGTAGAGAAACCGCCTCGTGATGAAGCGCCTTCTGATCTTGCTGTTGTAGGTCGATATGTTCTTTCGGAAAAGATATGGGACTTGCTTGAGTTCACTCCTCCAGGAGCAGGTGGCGAAGTTCAGCTTACTGATGCCATTGACGCATTGATGAAGCTTGAACAAGTTGACGCATATTACATGAAAGGCAAAAGCCACGATTGCGGCAGCAAGTTAGGGTATATGAAAGCTAACGTTGAATATGCTCTACGTCACCCATCATTGGGCGATGAATTTAAAGAATACATCGCATCAATAGTCAAATAGGCTTACCAAGGGATTGAAATAGATAAAATGCGCCGTAACGGCGCATTTTATATTTGTTTTTCATTAGAAGGCTTAAGTGCTAGTTAAGTACTTAGGCTATTCTGAAGCAGGACGCTGGATAACTTATCTTACCTGTACATAGCCTTCAATTTTATAAAGCATCTTTTCACCAATGCCTTTGACTTGGGTAAGCTGTGCCACCTCAAGAAACGGACCTACTTCTTCGCGGTATTTAATAATAGCTTTCGCTTTAGACTGCCCAACGCCGGGTAGGGTTATCAGTTGCTCTACGGTTGCCGAGTTTAAATCGATACGTTGCTGTTGAGTTGTACCTGAACCTGCACTAACTTGCGCTTTTTCGTCATCCGCTGGCTGAGCATGCACCATTGGTGTTTGAAAGGTTAATGCAGATAGTACGAGTAAACCTGAGAGTAATTTTTTCATCATCTTTCCTTGTATGTTGCTAAGTGCGCCATAAACGTGATCGGCGCAATATTTAAGTAAATGGGATTTTAGTCATGTACCAAAGCGCGCTGACTTTTATAACCTTGATGCAAGCGGAGTAGGTCTCTCTCGAAAAGTTCCTGTCCTCTGCTATGACCAAGTTACAAAGCTCAGCACACTTCGACGTGTACGAAGGAAATAATAAAGATGAACGTGAAAAGCGGAAGTCCAGTTTTAGTACAGTTTAATGCGAGAGCGGTTAGGACTGTTGCGCAATTAAAAGACTTCTATCCAGACCAACATTCGTAAACCAAAGCTCAACAGGGCTTGGTAATAGAGGCACAAAAAAACGGGCTGTAAAGCCCGTTTTTAAATAATTGAAAAGTGCAAGCTAAAATGCTTATAGACGGTCAAGAAGCGCCTGCGTGAATTCCGTTGTACCGGCTTCACCACCAAGATCACGCGTTGTGCGATCGCCAGACTCGATAACGTCTTTCAGTGCTGCGCGAATTTTCTCTGCTTTATCGCCCATGTTTAGGTACTCAAGCATTTGCGCTGCTGCCAAGATTACCGACGTCGGGTTAGCTAAGTTCTTACCAGCAATGTCTGGTGCAGAGCCGTGTACGGCTTCGAAGATTGCACAATCTTCACCGATGTTTGCACCTGGTGCCATACCAAGACCACCGACAAGACCAGCACACAGGTCAGATAAAATGTCACCGAAAAGGTTAGTCGTAACAATAACGTCAAATTGATGTGGGTTCATCACAAGCTGCATACAGCAGTTATCAACGATCATTTCAGCTGACTCAATGTCTGGATAACGCTCACCAACTTCACGGGCTACTTTAAGGAAAAGACCTGATGTTGACTTAAGGATGTTAGCTTTGTGAACAGCTGTTACTTTCTTACGACCTTCACGGCGCGCTAATTCATAAGCAAAAACAACGATTTTTTCAGCGCCTTCACGAGTGATTTTACTCATTGCTTCAGCTTCGTTACCGTCTTCTGATACAACTTGGCCAAGACCAGAGTACATACCTTGCGTGTTTTCACGAACGGTAATGATATCGATGTCTTCGTAACGTGCTTTTGTGCCTTTGAATGACATCACAGGACGAAGGTTTGCGTACAGTTTGAACTGCTTGCGAAGACTTACGTTGATTGAAGTAAAGCCTTCACCAACGGGTGTAGTTAAAGGGCCCTTAAGCGCAACCTTATTTTTTGCGATTAGGTCTAAAGTTTCTTGAGGTAGAAGCTCGCCATGTTCTTCCAGTGCGACTAAACCAGCGTCGGCATAGTCATAGGCAAAGTCACAGCCAACCTTATCTAGAATTTTTGTGGTTGCATCGATAATGTCCGGGCCAATGCCGTCACCGCGAATGACTGTAATACGTTGCTGAGTCATGTGGAGGGATCCTCTGGTAATTCTGTTGTCAAAATCGTTAGGTTTATTCAATTTGTAACTTGACGCTTATGCGCCAATTTCTGCCTGCTTACTTATTATAATGGAAAATGTAGGGAAAAAGGGTTAAGCACTGCAAAAGTTGCCGTATTTTATACGATACCTGGCACAAGTTATAGCCATTCGTAAATATTAATTAAATAGCTGAGTTCGATGTTCAAAAGTAAATGGCGTTATAGAGCTAGTGGACAGAACAGAAGGGGGCCACTGGCGTCTAACGCGTTTATTACATCATCTCTTCGAATACCTAAGATATTTAAAAGTGTTTTGATACTGATGTCCTGTAGTAATGAATAGACATCCTTATTGAATAAACACGCTTTGGCCAGAGCAAAACTTAACACCAGAATTACTTGTTCTTTTTGAAGTGATTTTGGCACCTCCGTACTTTCTTTACTGCATTGATGTATTACGGCTCGCCATGTCGAACTTTGATGCCAACTACCAGCGAGTTCTGAAGCGATAGCAAGCCAAGGGGTGTCAGATTTGACCCTGAATGCATTGTTAATAGACACCGCTTTGCTATGGTCGACAGGTAACGACAAAGACACCTTAAAACCTGGCAGCGTGAACAAAGGCGTACAAACGAAGGTCATCGTTAATGCGGCAGATTGCGGAGAAAACTTCGAATCGGCGAGTTGTGCAAAGTAGCTTGAAAATGAACAGGCTAACAAGGTTAATTGCTTACACATTCCCATTAGTGGGAACTGGTTTTGCGTTAATCGTTCTAGTAGGGCAAATTGAATAAGCATGTCACCTACACGTTCAATGCCATAGGTTAAAACTGCCTGCTTGATGTTTTTTACTGGGAGCTGAAGCCGGTTGTCCTGACTCGCAGTGTGCATCAAAAAGTGATTAAACGTGGGCACCCTTTCAATGTTTTCGCAAAGCTGTTCAATATCCACATCACGTTTATGCAGTTCGTCAATAATGGAAATTAGTGCTTTAGGGGGATGCTGAATTGCGAATGTAGAAGGCAAAAACGGTGTGCCGCCATGATTTACTCTAGCAGTAGCCGTATCAGCATATAGAGCAACGAAGTGTTCAAACGGCATTGATCGTGAAACTGGTGAGTGTATAGACGAAAGAGGAAGCCACTTTCCATCTTCATCGTCTTGGCTAAGCATGAATACGTAGCCGTGATCTTGCTGAATGTCGACTAACGCGCCTGGTATCCCGTTCGCGTACACCTTTGCACCAGGTAGTACACAGTCGAATAGGGTGATAAGCGGTGCGATAGGATAACGATGATGCGCCGGAAGGCGAAAAACAATCTGGGTGAAAACCTCACGGTAATCTGCTTTCTTTCTTTTGGTTGCGAAGACATTGGCAAGGAAACAAAGTCTTTGGATCAAGTTAAGCCGAATGTCTGCGACATAGCTGATCGGCTTGTTTGACCGAAATGCGTTTTGCAGTTTGATAATATCTAGCCAAATCGAGAGATTATGTTTCCGCAAAAAGCGAATGATATTGGCCTTTTGGTCGCTCGATGCCCCTTTACTTGAAAACCAGAGCGAAGCAAGTAAAGACGCAAGTACATGTTGCAAATAGTGGTCATTTAACCGACAAAGCTTGCCAAACAGCGCGAGTAATAAAAGATGTTGTGTATCTTTGGGCAGGTCGTTATCAATATGTAATGTTGCTGCAGCAAGCGCAGGGTTGGCATTAACTAAAGTCAGGATACGTTTAGCGCTTTTCAACCAATGATTAACATGCTCCTCGACAGAAAGTTCAGAATTACCTAACTGAACTAGGCGTTTAAGCGTGGAAATGATGTCGCTCACTCCCCATCCTATTAACTTTTTTGATAACTGGAGTAAGCCCCTTCACCCCATGCAATAAGTTTGTCGTTTTCGAAAAGCAACGGTGTACATTCGTCTTGCGTGGTTAAACCGTCTGCCCGCACATGCTGGGTTCTAAAAAACATAACTTGAATAGCTGTGGCACCCTGTCGCTTAGCTTCTGTAATGTCAGGCGACCCAAGCAATGCTAACACTTCTTCTCGGGTGCTACCTAGCTTCAACTTAGTGATTTGCACACGGTTGTATTCTTCACGGTCCTTCCAATCCATATTCTCTGGCTTATCGGGATAGAGCGCGATAACCATAAAAACAAACACCGCATAAAGAGCGATGCCAGCTAAAATTAGACGAATAACCTTGGTATTCATGACCGTTACTTCTCGTTTTTATTTGCTTGAATGTTACTGCAAATCAGAGCTCGACACAGTTCGAGGTCTGAATGTGGGGCTAAATGTGCACTACATTCATTCGTTAAACAATACTCTTTGATAGTGTACCGCAAAATGACTACCAAACATAAGTAGTAAACGTAAGCAAATGCGTCTCGTCACAATACCGTGTTATTTAGTATTTCTCTTATCGCTTTTTACCACATAACACGGTTCGTACGCGCTACCCGGTAGCTTCATTCTATGCTGTTTAACAAATGACTCGAGTAGCGTATCAACTTTATCCATCAGTGTGCTATCACCGGTGAGTTCAAACTGCCCGTGTTTTTTTATCTGAGCAATGCCTTCTGCTTTAACGTTACCCGCAACAATGCCGGAAAACGCTTTGCGTAAATTGGCCGCTAAATCACTTTTGCTTTGGTCTAGATGCAGCTGGAGCGCGGCCATACTCTCATGCGTTGGAATAAAGGGCTGTTGGAAATCTTGCTCAATCTTCAACGACCAATTGAAGCTGAATGCATCGCCCATAGCACCTCTGAATTTCTTTACTTTTTCAAGGTGTTTACTCATGGTGCGCGCTACTTCTTCTGGGTCATCCACGATGATTTGGTATTTTGACTGTGCCTCTGGGCCCAGTGTTGCTCCCACAAAAGCATCAATGGCTTCAAAGTATTCTTCACTACCGGCTGGCCCCGTTAAGATGAAAGGAAAAGGTTGCTGCGAATTGCGCTCATTCATCAAAATGCCAAGTAGATACAATAGTTCCTCGGCAGTGCCTACACCACCTGGGAACACGATAATTCCATGTCCGAGCCTAACGAACGCCTCTAAACGCTTTTCGATATCGGGCATGATAATGAGTTCGTTTACAATGGCGTTGGGGGGCTCGGCGGCAATAATACTCGGCTCAGAAATACCAATGTAACGACCTGTTTTGTGGCGCTGTTTGGCATGGCCAATAGTAGCGCCCTTCATTGGACCTTTCATCGCGCCGGGGCCACACCCTGTGCAAATATTCATGTCACGCAAACCAAGTTGATAGCCCACCTCTTTCGTGTACTTGTATTCCACTTGATTAATGGAGTGCCCACCCCAGCAAACAATTGTGTTTACGCCATCGTTACCTTCAAGTGCTTTGGCATGACGCAGCATGTCAAATACCATGTCGGTGATGTCGTTACCTTCAGCCGGTGCGGTTTGATGAAGAAAGGCATACTTGTTCCCCATGTAAAGCAAATCTCGAAGTACGGCAAACAAGTGTTCGTGCACACCACGTACAAGCTTTTCGTCAACGAAAGCAACCTCAGGAGGATTAACAAGTTCTATTTTTACGCCTCGCTCACGACGAATGAGCTTTATTTCGAAATTCTCATAGGGAGCAAAAAGTGCTTCAAAATTGTCTTCGTCAACACCGCTGTTTAATACTGCAAGACAGCAGTTTCTAAACATAGCGAAGAGCTCGCTGTTAGTCGCGTCTTGAAGGCGAGAAACTTCTACTTGTGACAGCTGGCTCATCCAGCCAACAGGGTTAAGCTGCACTTTCTTCATATTTTTACTTCCTATAAGTCAGTGCTTAAATCAGTAACTACGAGGTTGCGTCCGTTTCGTTTTGCTTTATAGAGGTACTCGTCGGCGCGTTCGAAAACCGTTTCGGTCGTATCATTGTCATTGAAACACGTTGCGCCAAAAGAAGCGGTGACTTTTACTTTTTCTTGTTTAAATTTGAACGGCATTGTGGCAAGTTTAGTTCTAACTTCATTAAGCTTGTTATCAATATCAGTCATCTGTGCCTGAGGCAGCAGCATTACGAATTCTTCTCCTCCCCACCTTGCGATAAAGTCATTTTCCGACAGACTTTGCTTTAAGAACTTGCTCACTACTTGCAGGGTTTTGTCGCCCGCAGCGTGCCCGAATCTATCGTTGATAGACTTAAAATGGTCAATATCGACAACAGCCACCGCAAGTAAGTCACCATTTTCTTTAAACTTAGTGAAAGCGGCTTCTAGTCTTTCGTTATAAGCTTGTCTATTAGGCAGTCGTGTTAGCGGATCAGTTCGGCTTTGCATCGCCTGTTCGGCCAGTTTTTTCTTATAAACACTGGTTTGTTGCTGAAGGGTATCTATTCGCGATTGCATAGAGGATAACAATGCCATCAGTGCTTCTTGACCTTGTTGGTCGTTACTTTGCTGCTCACTTAACGTAGCCACAAGCTTTTCTACGCGAAACTGTGTCTGCTCTTTAAGTACTTCAAGGGAATGACTTTCTGATACGGCTTCTTCTATGTGAGTTATTTCACGTTTGAGCTGCTCATTACCCGCTTGGCGCTGCTTGAATTGGGCTTGGCTACCTTGAATAGAGTTATTTACATCGTTACTCACTTCACCTAATGAGCGATGAAGGCTTTGAATCACTTTTCCCGTTATGCTCGCCTCTGACATGGCGTCTTGCACGATCATGCGTAAAATCACAACGCAGCTTTTCAGTAGCTTGTCTTCATCCATGCCTTCATCAAGACGTTGTTTTATATCATTGAGTTGAGGATCATTTGGCTTTTTCTGCGCATATGAAGTAATTAAATGATTAAGTTCAACCAATATAGAGCGGTAGTGAGGGTTATCATCTTTAATTGAACGAGCCGGTGCGCTTTCATTGTTATTGGGCTTAGTTTCTGTGGTTTCAGATGGCTCAAGTCCAACCATTTCTTTGTTAAGCGCGATGCGGTGAAGTGCAATGGCTTTTGCATAGAGTTTATAAATACTGAAGATATCCCCCACAGGTTGATTTAACTTAATCAATTCCTGCGTGGTTAACCCTTTTAATTCAGTATCTTCAAATACAATTTTCTGTAGTTGTTTCATCGCATCTTCTAGCGATGAAACAGTATCAACAGTGTATTTTCTAAGCGTTATCTCTTGGTGCTGTAGAGATTTATTGAGTTTTTCAATACTGACCGCCGCTAGACTGAAATTAGGTGTGCCAGAAAGGTGGCCTCGCAACACCTTAAGTTCAGTATCGATCTTATCCGAGAAGCCCTCATAAAATGCTGAGAGCTTCACTATAAACTGACAAAGAAGCGCGTTATTTTGTTTTAGCGTTTGTAGTTGTTTTGCTTCCATAATCTCGTCTTAGTTCTAATTCGCTATTACTGCCGCGGCTTAGTTAGCGTTGGTATATACTTCATCGTTATATTACTGACGTGCCTGACGATGATTAGCATAAGGCGCTTCATAATTTGAACGGAAAGGGTTGATATCTAAACCTCCTCGTCGCGTGTAACGAGCGCAAACGGTTAACTTATCTGGCTGACAATGCTGCATGATGTCGTTGTAGATGCGCTCAACACACTGTTCATGAAATTCATTGTGTTGCCTAAAGCTAATTAGATATTTCAAAAGCCCTTCGTGTTCAATAGCGTTTCCTTCATACCTAATTTGAATACTAGCCCAATCTGGCTGACTTGTGATTAAACAATTAGATTTAAGTAAGTGAGAAACAAGCGTCTCTTTGACGTCAATTTCGTTGTTAGCAACATTTAAATATTGGGTGTTAGGGGAGTATTGACTGATTTCTACATCAAGATTATCTAACAAGATACCTTCAAATTCTTTGAACTGTAGCGATGAAAATTGCTCTGGAAGAATGAGTTTTACTTCGACAGATTCTCCTGCACACGCCGATAAATCAGTTTGTAATACTTTCTCTACGTCCTTTACAGAAGCGAATTTTGTTTGGTTAAAGCTATTCAAATACAGTTTAAATGATTTTGATTCAATTAAATGCTTCGAGGTAATGGGAACGTGACACTCCAAAATTGCTACATTGGGCTTACCTTTTAGGTTAAGCCAAGAAAGTTCATATCCTGTCCAGATATCGATACCATCAAAAGGTAAAACTGAGCTAGCCAAGTTCAACGTATCACGACTTAAACTGCGCGGTACGCCTTGCAACAAGTCAGGATTATATTCAAACTCATAAGCGACCTGTTTGCCCAACGATAGATCATCGGGGGCAGAAATAACAATTTTTTGAGGAGAGTTGTCCGTCGACATAAGAACCTTTTATCCATCTACGAGGGGTTGAAATTAGCTAACTGCAGTAGCGAAACAAAGCCGTGCAGCGTATAAAAGCGACCCGTGTATTGACTTAACCGTTTAGTTGTATAGTGTACCCCAAAAATACGCAGGTAACGTCATAATGGCTCTAACAATTTCCGCACAATTAGATAAATTTGTATCATCTTATGTCGAACACACCAAGGGGGAAGGGTTAAAGATTGCATATGATAGCGAGTGGCCCTCGCCGTGCTATGAAATGTCGGCGCAAGATGGTGATCTGGTTAGATGGTCTCCAACGCTTCAATCGCCTCGGCAGTCTTTCAATAATGTTGAAGAGGCGCTATCGCTAAAGCTAAACCCAGACTACTGCGAGTATTTTACTCGTTACTACAGCGATAATTTAAAGGCTACTGCTCCGCAAGGTCGTTGTGAATTACTTCAAGTTTTTAATAACGAAGATTTCGAGCGATTACAGCAAAACTTAATTGGGCACTTGTTGATGAAGCAAAGACTCAAGCAAAGGCCAACATTGTTTTTTGGGTTAACCGACGAAGAAGATTTTGTTCTAACCGTTGTTAACGAAAGTGGCGAAGTTGCACTAGAGCAGGTAGGCAGAGAACCTACTCAAATCCTTGCGCCTTCCCTTTCGGCTTTTCTTGAGCAACTTACACCCACTATATGACAATATCACTTTAAATGGCGTTAATCAGGCCTAAAATTACCGGTTTGCAAAACGCTAAGCTATTGAGCGCTAATAATTTGATGTAGTGCTTGTTTAAGAGCTGCTACTTCTTTTTCCAAAACGTCGACCCGTGTGTTCAAATTGTTTGACTGCTCTGTTGTGGTGGCGTGGTTTTGTTGTAATACGTTTTCTTCGTTAGGTACATCTAACTTAGGCTTATGTGCGTGAAACCGCTTGAGCGCTTCAATGGCTTCGGTTACTGATACTTTAAAGGGCGCTTTGGCACGTAGAATGGCCACTGACGGCGTTTTACCTTGTTTGTGCATTTGAACACACAATAAGTGAAGTTGCTGTAAGTTAGAATTACTCATAATACGAAAATGGTTCAAGGTTGAGAATCGCCTCAGTGTAGCTTGTATATGTAGTCAATTTCACTAAAAAATAACTCATTTCACTATACCTAAAAGTTAACGGGAAAAGAAAAAATAAAAATAGATATAAAAATCAATGGTTTAATTTTTTGGCCCTATTCTTGTTTAATCAGTCATAAATTACGTTATCACTAACAAGCGTAGTGGTTTTTGCACGAATAATATGAGTATATTAATGTCTATTCAGTGTTGGTTCACAAAGTAGGCGTAGTATCAAATAAAAACAACATAAATAAGGAATTCACATGAAAACGGTTCTTCTTTCTGTAGCTTTGGCATCTTCAGTTTTACTTTCTGGCTGTGTCGTATCAGTAGGTGGTGGATCGGACAGTCACTACAGTGCTGATTGGGAAGATAGAGAGTTTAACAATCGTAAACATATAGCGAATCTTGAAACAGGGAAAAGTTACGAAAGTGTGCTAAGAAAAATGGGCGTAGCGGATTTCAACGAACTGTTCGAGAAGCAAGATGGAACATATCGCGTACTTTATTACCGTACTCAAAAAACCATGGGTGACGGTATTACCACAAAGGACGAGTGCACACCTTTAGTTTTCAGAAACGGTAATTTGATAGGTTGGGGTGACAGCGCTTATAGTTTGATGCACTAATTAAGCCTTTTATTGGTAATTTACGACGGATGTTGAAATTACTGTAATATCCAACGTGTTAATAAAAAGTTAACAAGTCGGGGCTTTTCGCGTAGGCTAAAGTTTATACAGTTTAAGTGGGTTGTTGGCGCAATGGTAAAAGTTGTGCGCTAACGTCCACTTTGCCCGTATTGTTTAGATGGGCAAAAGAAACCGAAAACTTTGCGTACAAGGAGCCCCTCATGAATACTGATACCATTAACAATGCAATAGCCCCGCTGCATGACACGGTTAAAGCCATCTATCTGTGTGTAGATGATCTCAAAGTTGCCGCCTCCATTCTATACAATGCGTACGTAGACGACCCTTTATTTATTGATATTTTCCAAGCAGAAAAAGAAGGATATGAAAGCCGTCTAAGATCGGCCATCCGCGAAGAGCTCAACGCATTTTGGGTAGCGGAGCAGCCCATGATTGGCTTATTTGATGATGACAGGCTTATCGCCGTTGCATGTTTAACCGCGCCTGATGCGGCATTTGGTTCAGGGCGTTACTGGCACTGGAGATTGCGAATGCTTTTGACAGCAGGCCTGTTTGGCACCAAGCAAATGTTAGAAAAAGAAGAAAAAGTACGCTCATTAGTACCCGCCGACAATTTCCACATGCTAAGTTTCATCGCGGTTCATCCTGATTATCAACATCATGGGCTAGGGCATGTATTGCTAGGTGCTGTTGATAGCGTGGTAGAAGAGGATGCAAAAAGCGAAGGCGTTTCAGTATTTGTGACTATAGAAAAACATCGTGCTTTCTTTAACGATGACAATTATCAGGTTGTGGGGCAACTCAGCCTTTCTCATGTGAACGGCGACGTAATGTTTAGGATGAAATGATGCTTTTTTCGATGAGACAGCTTTATTAAAACCCCACCATAAGTAATTCCAACCTCTGCACCAAATTTACCATAGCGTTTGTAAGACATTTCCTACAAACGCTGTGAGTGATCTTACTTAAATCGTGAAAGAAGAATTTATACTAAAGTATAAAGCTGTTGATTACATTGAAGTTTTTTTATTTAGTCAAAAGTCGTACAAAAATTTTTCTTAAATCTCTGTAATTCAATATGGCGGTAATAATTGGAAGGGATACTATGAACATGTCACAAGGAAACACGACGAGTCACGGATTGAGTAAGGAATCATCAACGGAATAAGTTAGGACAACTTAAGGATGAGACTCTCACAAGGCAGTGAGTGAAGGGAAGGGAAAGCAGATAGGATTCTGCATTAAACGGACGTTGAAAACGGATTTGATAGGGAATAAGGGAATTCATGGACGAGAGACGAGATAGGACATCACGTATAGGACGTTGCAGGGATAAAGGGACTAAAGCTAGCAAGGAGCTAGAGGCATGAAGCCAACGGCAGGGTTGCCATCAAGGAACTTCTAGTTTACATGGACGAGCAAACCAGGGACGAAAGAGGGACATGCTAACGGATTAGCAAAGCTGTAACAGGATGTGCAGCGAAAAATGGAACGAAGGAAGGGAGCGTCAGCGGAGTCTGACAAGGACAGCCTCAGGAAGAGGAACGCTGTATGAAGGATGTACAGTAGCTTAGGACAAAAGGAAAGGGACCTACGCATGGAAGGGTAGCTCGCACAGGAAGGCGCGAGAGTAGATGGAAAGGGGCGTATACGGATTTTAATCGGGAAGATTTTAGTCGCAAAGGATCGCGGAGAAGGATACTCAAAATTCCAGGAAAAAGGGGAGCCGTCAGGTTCCCCTTTTTTTTGGAATTTATGGGCGGCTAAAAGCCTTCGAGCCTTCTGTTATATTTGCTCAAACCCTATGGGGCGGCACTTCTGTTCGCATAACCCTTACTCCTATCAATTCAACTTCGCCGGTATATCGGTCCTCTCCATTACTCGAAAACTCAAAGTTGAATACACTGTGCCAATCAGGCTTGCCATATTTGAATGAAAACCGTGTTTTTGTTCTCGCCACACTCAGTAACTGTAAGTTGTGCTTATCGCAGTATTGCTTTAAGTATGCATTTGTTTGCTCGGAAATGGCTCTAATGCGCCAAAACTGATAGCCAGTAAATCCAATAACCAACCACACCACCAATTCAAGTAACGTCATTTATTTTCTCGCTTGTGCAAACAACTGTTGAAACGCATTGCTGAGAATCTGTGGGGGGGCTTTGGAATGCAGAAGTGTTAGCACTTGTCTGCGTAATTTCGGGATTTGCACTAAATCCGAAAAGAACCCTGCGAATAAGGCGCCTTTATGTCCCTCTTTTTCATCAACGTTTGCCACCTGCTCTAAAAAGGCACTAAGTAGCAGTGGTTCCATTTGGTCGAAATGGCGTGCTGCAATAACGCTTAAAATATCAAGTCTTTGCGACTTTTCGCTTTTTAATAGTTCGAGTAGTTTGTTGTTGATGGTAGGGTGAAAACTACCTTCTGACGTGCCTCTCAGCGCGGCTAAATTGATGTCATCACTTTTATCTATCTCAAATAAATACGCCGTTAATAGATTTTCAGGCAGAGAAACGCTTTCGCTCATTTCCATCAGTGTGTTAAGAAAAACCTGTGAGTAGAGTGAAGTGTTGGTTTCAATTGCTTGCGTTAACCCGTCTTGTTTGGGGTGATGGCTTAGGCTTTGTACAAAGTCGGCCACGCTTTGCATGGGTATTTGCTGCCAGTCAACGAGTTGTGGGGCTTGAATGTAGGCCTCCACTTTTTGCGCATCTTCACTTAAAGGCTGGTTTAGGGTGCGTTTGACTAATCCGTTAAATTGAGCGAGTTGCGATTGATTGGGAACAAACGAATAAGGATTATCAGGCAATGTTTGCGCGTTTTCAGTATCTTCAGCAACAGACTGACCTAGTGCATCGACAATAATTTCTAGAAAATGATTCCTTGCAGCGGCAACCACTAAACCTTGCTCATCAAGCGGCAGTTTCACAAACCAAATATAGTGTTGCGTGGATGCGTTTTTATTCCAAAAGACGATGCCGAACCACGCGTGCTGCTGACGAGGGTAGGGTGCGTAAGCACTGCCGTTTTCTATTTCTAGAAAAGTCTGACTATCGGTGGGTTCAAGGCGACGACCTAAATCAAAAACCTGGTATTCAGTGCCTGCATGTAACAAAAACTCGCTGATAGAATTAATACTGTTAGCGCTCATAACTCGTTCCAAAATACTGCTTTAATTAAAATTTGTCAGTGGGCAAATCTATGTATGGGGGACTTCTATGAGTGACCGCCAACAAACACGAATAATGGTATCACAGCAGATGAATTTCAACGATAAGACACGCAGACTTATGTTGACCTTTAGCCCCTGATATACTGCGCGCTTCGAAATAGAAGCGTTTTTTTGCGGAGTTGCTGTGAGTAAAGAGAGTCGTGCCTGTCACATTGCACTTGTTAGGGCATTGGAGCAGTTAGAAACTGTTATGGAAAAAGATGGTGTTTGGCCTAAGAAAATGCCTGCTGAGCAAGACCTTAAAACTGCTATGGAAAGTGCGGTTCCTTTTGCTGTCGACTGTTTAGCGTTTGAGAGTTGGTTGGCTTTTATTTTTATTCCCAAATTGCGCATCTTGTTATCGCAAGAGAAGCCTCTGCCGCCTATGCAAATTGCGCCTGCAGCACAAATATACCTATCATCGGCGAATCAGCGCACGCTTTCCCAGCTACAAAAAATTGATAACATTGCCAATGGATACATTGGGTGAGCAAACACAACGCACAATGCGGAACGATTTAAAAAGGCCAATTAACTGTGCATTCAGATGAGCAAATAATAGGAAAGGTAGACGTTGGTGAGGAAGATAGTGTTAACGCTCTTCATTTACCTGTGTTGTACCAAGACGAACATATCATCGCGATTGAAAAGCCGCCAGGTCTACTAGTACACAGAAGCCCGATTGATAGACACGAAACGGTGTTCGCAGTGCAGACACTTAGAGACCAAATTGGTCAGCATGTATATCCAGCCCACCGATTAGACCGGCCCACATCCGGTGTGTTGGTATTTAGTTTTAACTCAGAAATAGCTGCAAGATTGGGGCAGCAAATGATGGACAAGCAAGTGGTCAAAGCGTATCACGCCATTGTTCGCGGTTTTGTGCACCACACCGGCTATATTGATTACGCGCTAAAATACCGTTACGACAAAATTGCCGATAAGCATAAGCGTCCGCAACAGCCGCCACAGCCCGCGTCAACTATGTACCAGTCTGTAGCAAAATTCGAAGTGCCTGAGCCTGTAGGAAAATACCAAAGCGCCCGATATTCGTTAGTGAAACTTTCACCTAGTACTGGGCGCAAACATCAGCTTCGTAGACACATGGTTCATATTCGACACCCCATAATCGGCGACACAACTCACGGGGACGGCAAACAAAACAAATTCGCCAAGCAACACTTTAATTTTAATAATTTGGCCTTAAGTTGTACTCACATGGGCTTTTCTCATCCCGTCACTGGAAAGTGGGTAACCATTAATTCACAGATGCACAGTGAAATGCGACTATGGCTTGAAAAATTAACGCCGTTTAGCGTTTAGGTTGATAAAATAGTAAGAATTTCCGCCTGCCGACAAAGGCGATGATCATTGGTTTAAGAGGTAAAAATGGCAACATTGAAAATTATTGCGGGTACAGTTTACGGTAACGCACAACACGTAGCTGAGCAGGTGGAAGAGAACTTAGCTGAACAGGGCGTGGATTGCTCACTAGAAAGCGACCCGTCGGTTGCGGATTTCACTGATGCTGACGCACTTTTGATCATCACCTCTACAACAGGACAGGGCGATGTACCGCCAAACTTAGAGTTTGTGTTTTCAGATTTAAAAGACGAATCGCCTATGCTAACCGGCAAACCATTCGCGGTGGCAGCCCTAGGCGATAGCAGCTATGGCGAAAGTTTCTGTGGTGCAGGTAAACAGTTTCAAGCGCTACTTACCGAACTACGAGGCAACGCAGTTGCCGATATGTTAGAGGTTGACGCGATTGAAACCCTAGAGCCCGAAAAAGACGTAGTAGAGTGGGTTAATACCATTAAGGATAAACTATTGGCTTAAACCTTAGAAATACTTTGATTACAATTAGAAAGAGGCGCATAAGCGCCTCTTTTTATGTGTAACTCTTTTTGCATGTGGCTCGGCTAACTAAAACTAAACCGAGTCCTAAGCGATAAGTCAGTAACACTGCTTACTCCACGCCGCGAAGTAGCGCATTAATTCCTACTTTAGCGCGGGTCTTCGCATCCACTTTCTTCACGATAATGGCTGCGTAAAGGCTGTATTTACCGTCGGCACTAGGCAGGTTACCGGCTACTACTACTGAACCTGCTGGTACACGGCCGTAGTGAATTTCACCGGTTTCGCGGTCATAAATACGAGTGCTCTGACCGATGTACACGCCCATTGAAATAACAGAACCTTCTTCAACGATAACACCTTCCACAATTTCAGAACGGGCACCGATGAAGCAGTTGTCTTCGATGATCGTTGGGTTGGCTTGTAGTGGCTCTAGTACGCCACCAATGCCTACACCACCTGAAAGGTGAACATTTTTACCGATTTGTGCACAAGAGCCGACCGTTGCCCACGTATCAACCATAGTGCCTTCGTCAACAAACGCACCAATGTTTACGTAAGAAGGCATAACAACGGCATTCTTGCCTACGAAAGTACCCGTACGTACCGCTGCTGGCGGAACAATACGTGCGCCATCAGCTGCAAACTGCTCAGCAGTGTAGTTAGTATATTTAAGCGGTACTTTGTCATAAAACTTACTTTCAGCACCTTCAATTACATCGTTGTTGTGAAGGCGGAAGAAAAGTAGAACCGCTTTTTTAAGCCATTGATGGACGACCCATTCGCCAGCAATTTTTTCGGCAACGCGCGCTTTACCTGTGTTTAAAAGGTCAATAGCTTGGGCCACTGCATCTCTTACTTCATCAGGTGCAGATGAAGGGCTAATGCTATCGCGATTTTCGAAGGCGTCTTCAATGATGGCTTTCAATTCATTCATGGTATTGTGATATCTTCAAGTTGGTCGAGTTTAAACAGGATACGCTTTTTAAGGTTCACCTGTTGTTCTTGGGTTAATGCTTTGCCAGCCTCATTGCTGACGATAAAAATATCTTCAGCTCGCTCGCCAATAGTGGCAATTTTCGCAAGCTTAAGCGTCATATTAGTATCAACGAATGCGTGACCAATTTTAGCCAAAATGCCTGGAGCGTCCAGGGCTTCTAGCTCAATAAGTGTAGCTTCATCGTTGATATTGAAAAAACGTACCTTGGTAGGCACGTCTAGTTGTTTCATTTGTCGAGGTAACTTTCGCTTATTTTCGTGTGAACGCCCCGGCTTTTCAAGTTGGGCAGAAATGGCATTCTCAATAGACGCAATACGGGATTCTGAGCTTATGCGACTACCATCATTTTCAAGAATGAGCATGCTATCGAATACATAGCCGTCTCGGGTTACGGTGACGTGGGCGTCGTGAATTGAACAGTTGCGACTGTCAAGCACTGATGCGACCTGCGCAAACAAGGCTTTTCTGTCTTTGCCGTAAACAAACACCTCAGTGCCGCCTTTAGCACTATTATCGTTGGCCTTAACTAACAGACCATTGTGTTCTGGTGTAAGCCATTCATTCTGAGCCTTGATTATTTCATCGGTATGCCATGCAATTTGCGTAGGCTTAAAGCGAACAAAGTAATCATCGTCAAGGCGGGCCCATAATGCGTCGATGGCAACCGACTCTATGGCGCGCTCCTGCAATATTTGTCTTGCCTGATGTTTGTGAGTGGTTACTCGCTCGTTCAGTGTTACCTGGCATTGCAGTCCATTATCCAATGCCTTTTGCGTCATTAAATATAACTCGCGAAGCAAAGATGCTTTCCAATCGTTCCAAAGGTTATCATTGGTGGCGCGAATATCGGCAAGGGTTAGCGTATAAAGCAAATTAAGGTGATTGTGACTCCTTACCGCGCCAGCAAACTCGCTTATAACGTCAGGATCGTAAATGTCACGGCGTTGAGCCACCACTGACATTAGTAGGTGGTTTTCCACTAGCCACGCAATCATTTCTGCGTCGTCATTGGGAACATCGTGTTGCTGACAAAACTTTGCCACATCCTGGGCACCCAGCGTGGAATGATCGCCGTTTCTACCTTTTGCGATGTCGTGGAAAATAGCCGCGATATAAAGTACTTCTGGTCTATCGAGGTTTCTACAAATTCTGCCACATCGCGGGAAATCTTTATTGGCTTTTGAGAAGAAGTAATTTACATGTTTTACTAATCGGTGAGTGTGTTCGTCTACCGTGTAGGCGTGAAACAGGTCAAACTGCATCATGCCAACAATAGCATCCCACTCAGGAAGATAAGCTTGTAAAATACCATACTGATGCATGATGTCCCATGCAAAATCAAAAAACTCAGGCTGTCTCATTAAGCGCATGAACTTTTCGCGACACAACGGGCGCTCTACATAGTACTCTGCTTCAAAAGCCCGGTGGGCGTTGCGCAGCTGACGGATACAAATCGTGCTGAGGCCTTGTACTTCTGGTGTGTTTGCCACCAAATGCAGAAAATCTAAGATAGCTTCGGGTGATGAAAATACGGTTTCGTGTCGTGGCGAAATCATATTATCGAGCAGTTCGAAATCTTCGTTTATGATCACGCTTTTCTGAACACTTTGATTCAGCATGTCGTACTTGAAGCGTTGAAGCAGCATTTGATTCAGTTCAGATACCCGCGCCACGGTACGGAAAAAGTCGCGCATCATTTTCTCGACAGACGATTTACCTTCTTCGCCGTACCCCATCATTTTTGCAACGTCGGGTTGGTAGTCGAAAAGCAATCGGTTTTCACTTCTGCTAGCAACCAGGTGTAGTGCACAGCGCATTTTCCAAAGGTGCATGCGACAAGCTATTAGCTCGCTGTGTTCTTGCTCGGTAAAATACCCGTGGCCTACTAAATTCCAGCCGTCGTACTCTTTAAAATGCTTTTTTGCTACCCAACCGATAGATTGAATATCACGCAGACATCCGGGGTTTTCTTTGATATTAGGTTCAAGGTTGTACGCGGTGCCGTTAAATTTTGCGTGGCGCTTTTTCTGCTCCTCATACTTGGCTGAGAAAAACGCTTTGCTTGACCATGAGTTTCGACCGTTAACTTCATCCCACAATTTATCAAAGGTGGCTTCGCTACCGCAAAGTAATCGGCTCTCAACCAAATTGGTTGCAATCGTAATATCGTCTTTTGCTAGCTTAACCGTTTCTTTGATGGTACGAACCGACTGGCCGACATCTAATTTGATATCCCATAAAAGGGTGATGAACATTCCAATTTTTTCTTGCACATCGGGCTTAAGCTTCTTTCTGCTAACAATGAGTAAATCGATGTCTGAGTGAGGTTGCAGGTGACCACGACCGTAACCACCAACGGCGCAAAGCGATAATTCGTCAACAGTATCTAAACCATATAGCTGCCAAAGATGACAAAGTAACGCATCGACGAATTGTGCACGACCGGTGACAAGTTGATTAACCGGTGTAGTGTCGAAGGACTCTGTTATCCAAGCATAGCTGGCTTCCACGCACGACTTAATGGCGGGAATTTCATCAACAGAGCTGATTGTGTCGATATTCTTTATCAGTGATTGCAGCGTCAAAATACACCTTTGAAATAGACTTCTTTTTAGACGCTAAGAACAATAACATGAATTGGTAGCAGTGCGCAGTAGCAAATTAATGCATAAGTTAGGTTGAATTGTGAATATTTATGGTTTTTTGTTATAGGTGTGTAGCGCAATAAACGAAAGGGAAGCAGAAGGCATACTATCGAAATTTGAGCGTTCGGATTGAAGCTTGCGAATGATGTAAAAAAGCGGCCGTTTACTCAACAACCGCTTTATAAAAATCCATTGGACTTCACTTTACAAACTTGCAATAAATAACGCGCAAAAGTAGCCCGTTATCAATATTGTCGAAGTCGTTTTACCCGTGAGAAATGACGCGCTCCAAGGTTTCTTCTTCGCGAAGCGTAAGAATCTCAACGCCAGTTTCAGTGACCAAAAGCGTATGTTCCCATTGAGCACTTAAACTTCTATCTTTCGTCACCACGGTCCACTGGTCTGGCAGCACTTTTGAGTAGCGCTTTCCTGCGTTTACCATAGGCTCGATAGTGAAGCACATACCCGGCTCTAACACGTCCCCCGTGCCTGGTTTACCGTAGTGAACAATTTGTGGTTCTTCGTGGAAGCTAGCACCAATGCCGTGGCCGCAGTACTCACGAACAATTGAATAGTTATGCGCTTCTGCGTGAGTTTGACATATATGACCAATATCACCAAGTCGCATGCCTGGCTTCACTTGCTCAATAGCCTTATATAGGCATTCTTGGGTAACGCGAATTAGGCGTTCTGCAAGAATCGAAGGCTTACCGACCACGAACATTTTTGATGTATCGCCATGGTAGCCGTCTTTTATAACCGTAACATCGATGTTTATGATGTCACCGTCTTTCAGTTTCTTGTCAGAAGGGATACCGTGACAAATACAGTGGTTTACAGACGTACAAATAGACTTAGGAAAAGGCGGATGGCCATAGTTTAAAGGCGCGGGTACCGCTTTTTGCTCATTTACTATGTAGTCGTGGCAAATAGTATTCAGCTCATCAGTGGTAACGCCTTTCTTTACATAAGGCTCTATCATGGTGAGCACTTCGGCAGCCAGTTTACCGGCTACGCGCATTTTTTCGATTTCTTCTGGGGTTTTGATAATAGCTGTCACAGCGCCTCTCAAATCGTTTGAAACTAGTTTTATGAAGAATATTGATTGCTTACGCATTATAACACCATTCGGGCCATTCTTAGTAAGGTTATGATATTGATGGCTTTTATTTGTTCTCCGGTAGCGCGTTACGCAAGGTGGTTGACGGGGCTACACTTTCTTAAGTCGTATTGCACCAAACCTTAGCTTTTTACCCTCAAAACTTGAGGCTCAGGTGGGAATGTGGTATAAAGCGCGCGCCCTGACGGAAAGCTCATTTTGCTACGTGCATTTTGCACCGTTTTAGAGGGTAAATTTATTCTATTAAAACACACATATACCGACACTTCGTATCGGGGTGTTCAGTTCAACTTAGGTTGGTCTGAATCGATACAAGGGGTATATGGAGGCCTAACCCCAAGAGGAAAATAAAATGGCTAATGTTTCTATGCGTGACATGCTGAAAGCAGGTGTGCATTTCGGTCACCAAACTCGTTACTGGAACCCAAAGATGAAGCCTTTCATCTTCGGCGCACGCAACAAAGTTCATATCATCAACCTTGAAAAAACGGTTCCACTTTTCAACAACGCACTTAACTACCTTTCAGGTGTTGCGTCTAAGAAAGGTAAAATCCTTTTCGTTGGTACAAAGCGCGCCGCTGGCGAAGCAGTTAAAGACGCTGCTCTTAAGTGCGACCAGTACTACGTAAACAAGCGTTGGTTAGGTGGTATGCTGACTAACTGGAAAACAGTACGTCAGTCAATCAAACGTCTTAAAGATCTAGAGCAACAAGCTCAAGACGGTACGTTTGAGAAGCTAACTAAGAAAGAAGCACTTATGCTTCAGCGCGAAATGGACAAGCTTGAAAACAGCCTTGGCGGTATCAAAGACATGGGCGGTCTTCCTGACGCGATCTTTGTTATCGACGCAGATCACGAGCACATTGCTATCACTGAAGCGCGCAACCTAGGTATTCCTGTTGTTGGTGTTGTAGATACTAACTCTAACCCAGACGGTGTTGATTACATCATTCCTGGTAACGACGATGCTATCCGTGCTATCCAACTTTACTTGGATGCTGCTGCAAACGCTATTAATTCAGGTCGTGAAAGCAACCTCGAAGTACAAGCTGAGCAAGACGACTTCGTAGAAGCGGCAGAGTAATTCTGATTGCTTGCTGTCATATCAAGATAATATGACAGCGCTATTATACGAAACGTATTGAGGGGGCGACATCGCCCCTTTTACCTAACGAATTTAAAATTTAATGCTGAGGAATTGAAAAATGGCAGTGACTGCAGCACTAGTAAAAGAACTGCGCGAACGTACTGGCGCAGGTATGCTGGATTGTAAAAAAGCCCTGGTTGAAACCGATGGTGACATTGAGTTAGCCATTGAAAATATGCGTAAATCAGGTCAAGCGAAAGCAGCTAAAAAAGCAGGCCGTATCGCAGCTGAAGGTGTAATCCTTACTAAAGTTGAAGCGGGTCGTGCGACTATGCTTGAACTAAACTGTGAAACTGACTTTGTTGCTCGTGACGAAGGTTTCCTAAAGTTCGGTAACGAGCTTTTAGAAGTAGCAGCAGCTAATAACATTAACGACATCGAAGCGCTTAATGACGCTGACATGAACGGCGTTAAAGTTAGCGAAGCGCGTGACGCACTTGTTGCTAAAATTGGCGAAAACATCTCTCCTCGTCGCGTTATCAACGTTGAAGGCGATACACTAGGCGCTTACATCCACGGCGGCCGCATTGGCGTTATCTCTATCCTTACTGGCGGTGACGAAGAGCTAGCGAAAGACGTTGCAATGCACGTTGCAGCTGCAAGCCCGCAGTTCGTTAAGCCTGAAAACGTTCCAGCAGAAGTTGTTGAGAAAGAGAAAGAAATCCAAATCGAAATCGCTATCCAGTCTGGTAAGCCAGCTGATATCGCTGAGAAAATGGTTGCAGGCCGCATGAAGAAGTTCACTGGTGAAGTGAGCTTGACTGGTCAGCCTTTCGTTAAAGATCCTTCAATCTCTGTAGCTGAACTTCTTAAGAACAACGGCGCAGACGTTATCAACTTCGTACGTTTCGAAGTGGGTGAAGGTATCGAGAAGAAGACTGAAGACTTCGCTGCTGAAGTAGCTGCTCAAATGGAAGCTGCTAAGAAATAATTGAGTGTTTATCTTTTGCATTAAGCAATAGTTAGATAAACTACAAAGCACCTCTTAGGAGGTGCTTTTTTATAGCTAAACGTCTTTAGTGTTGCCATTGCAGCGTGTAAGTGTGAAGCTAGGCTAGACGAGTACGCGCCTGCCTGACAAACGAAAGCGCTTTGTCCTATGTTTTTTGCACCAGTGATTTAATGAAAGACATAGGACAAAACGGGTTTACGAGGACAATTCAAACTATGAGTATCACACCAAAATCAGCATACCGACGCATTTTGTTAAAACTTAGTGGTGAAGCCCTTATGGGTGCAGAAGGCTTTGGCATAGACCCTAAAGTGCTAGATAGAATGGCACAAGAAATTAAAGAGCTGGTTGAACTTGGTGTTCAAGTTGGTCTTGTTATTGGTGGTGGTAACTTGTTCCGTGGCGAAGGCTTGGCAAAGGCGGGCATGAACCGCGTTGTTGGCGATCACATGGGAATGTTGGCTACCGTTATGAATGGCTTAGCCATGCGCGACGCGCTTCACCGTGCATTTGTTAATGCTCGTATGATGTCAGCTATTCCGCTAAATGGCGTGTGCGATGCCTACAATTGGGCAGAAGCTATCAGTCTTCTTAAGTCGGGACGCGTTGTTATCTTCTCTGCGGGCACAGGTAATCCGTTTTTCACTACCGATTCAGCGGCCTGCTTACGCGGTATCGAAATTGAAGCTGATGCCGTTTTAAAAGCGACGAAAGTTGACGGTGTATATAGTGATGATCCGGTTAAAAACCCGGAAGCAACGCTTTATGACGAATTGACTTATCAAGAAGTGCTAGAAAAAGAACTTAAAGTGATGGACTTGTCAGCGTTTACTTTGGCGCGCGATCACAGCTTGCCAATTCGCGTCTTCAACATGAATAAGCCAGGTTGCCTAAAACGTGTTGTGATGGGCGAAAAAGAAGGTACTGTTATTCGCCACGCTGACAACGATTAATTAAGAACAATAGGATACAAATCGTGATTGATGAAATTGAATTAGATGCGCAAGAGCGCATGGAAAAAAGCCTGGTTTCTCTTAAAGGCCAATTCAGCAAAATTCGCACAGGTCGTGCGCATCCAAGCCTTCTAGATGGCATCATGGTACCTTATTACGGTGTAGACACACCGCTAAAACAAGTGGCTAACGTAGTTGCAGAAGACAGCCGCACACTTGCGCTGACGGTATTCGACAAAAGTGCTATTCAAGCAGTTGAAAAAGCCATTATGCAGTCAGATTTGGGCTTAAACCCAATGAGCGCCGGTGGTTCAATTCGTATACCGCTTCCTCCACTTACCGAAGAGCGTCGTAAGGACCTTATTCGCGTTGTACGTAACGAAGCGGAAGGTGGTCGTGTAGCTATCCGTAACATCCGTCGAGACGCGAACGGTGACATTAAAGATCTTCTTAAAGAGAAAGAGATCAGTGAAGATGAGAGCCGTGCAGCAGAAGAAAATATTCAGTCTATTACTAACGATTTCATTAAGAAAGTTGACAGCATGCTTGCTGACAAAGAAAAAGAACTAATGGAAGTATAAGTCAGTATTATGATTGGAAAGCGTTTAAGCGCAGCCAAATCGACAAAAGCCGAGGCGCCAGCAGCGACTGCTGGCCCGAAGCACGTTGCTATCATTATGGATGGCAATGGTCGATGGGCGCAAAAGAAAGGGAAAATTCGTACTTTTGGTCATAAAGCCGGGGTAGAATCTGTTCGTTCTGTTGTGCGCTTTGCACGTCAAAACGGCATTGAATCACTGACGCTATTCGCGTTTTCAAGTGAAAACTGGAAGCGTCCCGAAGAAGAAGTTAGTGTTTTGATGGAACTATTTAACCTTGTGCTTAACAGCGAAGCAAAACGATTACACAAAAATGGTGTACGTTTAAAGGTTATTGGTGATGTTGGGGCATTTGATGCCAAGCTAGTCGAAAAAATTCGAAAAGCGGAAGACATGACCAAAGACAATAAAGACTTGGTCTTAAACATTGCCGCAAACTATGGCGGTAGATGGGATATTGTAAACGCAGCTCAACAGCTTGCTATGCAAGTTAAAAGCGGCGATTTAGAAGTAGAAAGTATTACTGAAGACGCACTTGATGCGCACATTTCAACAGCTAACCTTCCTGAGTTAGACCTTCTTATTCGCACTGGTGGCGAGCACCGTATTAGCAACTTTTTGCTTTGGCAATGTGCTTACGCTGAACTGTATTTTACCGACGTTCTATGGCCCGACTTCAATGAAGATGTGTTTCAATTAGCCGTAGATGATTTTAATGTTCGCCAACGTCGTTTCGGTCTAACCGGTGAACAGGTAGTGACGGCCGATGGTTAACTCCACGCAAGCGATTATCAGGTTAGCCCTAGTAACGATTGCCAAGGGCAAATTATGCTAAAACAACGAATAATAACCGCATTAATTCTCGCGCCACTGGCGCTTTACGCTATTCTTTTTCTTCCTATATTTTGGTTTGAAATAGCCATTGCTGGCGTTGTCGGAATTGGGGCTTATGAGTGGGCGAATATGTCGGGCGTATGTGAGCGTCCAAAAAAGCTTATTTATATGGCGGGCGCCTTCGCCATATGCATTACATTGTCACTTATTGTTGATGCTAGCGCAATTTGGTATCAAGGCCAGTTACACGGCTTATATCGCGCAATATTAACCATTGCGGTTTTGTGGTGGATAGCCTCTTTATTCATGGTGCTTGCCTACCCTAAATATTCTAGGTTCTGGAAGGACAGCCGTAGCGTCAGAACCCTGTTTGGTGCACTTACGCTTATTCCTACATGGGTAGCAGTAGTGGCGCTTCGTACGAGTTTGCACGATGTAGACCCGTTCTATGGTGCCTCACTTATCTTCTACGTACTTGGTATTGTTTGGGCAGCAGATATAGGCGCATTCTTTGTTGGCGTGAAATTTGGTCGCCATAAATTGCGTCCAAATGTATCGCCTGGCAAAAGCTTAGAAGGCTTGCTAGGTGGGATTGCAGCTTCATTTGCCATTATCGCTTTTGCTGCTCTTCACTATCAAGTAGAACCGTCTCGTATATGGCTTCATTTAGCTATTGGTGGCATCACAGTTGCTGTTTCAGCCCTTGGCGATTTGAACGAAAGCATGCTAAAACGCTGTGCGGGTATAAAAGACAGTGGCAAAATTCTTCCTGGTCACGGTGGTGTGCTTGATAGAATTGATAGCTTAACAGCAGCTTTCCCTGTTTTCGCGTTCTGCTATGTAACCTGGATGGCGTAATGCAAACAGTAACAGTGTTAGGGGCCACCGGCTCCATTGGTTGTAATACACTTGACGTAATAAACCGCCATCCAGATAAATACCGCGTATTTGCTATTACTGGTAACTCTCAGCTTGAATTACTTATGGAGCAGGCTCAGAAATGCGCACCGCGCTATGTGGTAATTGCCGATGATGCTCACTACAAAGATGCTTGTGAGTTATCATCTCAGTATGGCGTTGACGCAGAAATTCTCTCTGGAGCCAAGGCGCTGGAAGAAGTATCAAGTGCGCCTGAGGTTGATGCCGTGATGGCAGCTATTGTGGGAGCGGCAGGGCTACTACCTACATTGGCAGCGGTTAAGGCTGGCAAGCGCGTTTTGCTTGCCAACAAAGAAGCCTTGGTCATGTCCGGCGCTTTATTTATCGAAGCAGCGAATCAAAGTGGCGCAGAAATTCTTCCTATTGACAGCGAGCACAACGCCATATTTCAGTGCTTACCGAACGATTATGAATACGGTAATTTCGCGGCATCAGGCATTCGTAAAATTCTGCTTACGGGTTCAGGTGGTCCGTTTAGAGAAAGGGTGCTTAATAGCTTCTCGTCAATTACTATTGATGAAGCGAGTACACATCCTAACTGGTCGATGGGCAGAAAAATAACAATCGATTCGGCGACTATGATGAACAAGGGGTTGGAGTTCATTGAAGCTTGTTGGCTGTTTGGCGCTGGGGTTGATGATATTGATGTGGTTATCCACCCGCAAAGTATTATTCACTCTATGGTGCAATACGTTGACGGTTCGGTCATCGCACAAATGGGCAACCCTGACATGCGCACGCCTATCGCCTATGGCTTGGCACATCCGCAGCGAATTGAAGCTGGCGTTACGCCACTCGACTTTTCAGATATAGCAAACTTCAGCTTTCAAACGCCTTGCTTTGAGCGTTACCCTAATTTAAAGCTTGCAATTGATGCATGCAAAGAGGGGCAATGTGCAACAACGCGTGTGAACGCATCAAATGAAGTGGCAGTTGAAGCCTTTTTAGAAGGTAAGATTCAGTTTTGTGACATTGCCAAAGTGAATGACGCCACGCTTAACGCCATGCCTTATGTTTCAGTAAGTTCTATTCAGCAAATACTAGAGCAAGACAGCTTAGCAAGAGCAAAAGCTAACGAAATTATTCGAGGTAAATTCCAGTGCTAGCATTTTTATGGAGTCTTGGTGCATTCATTGTAGCCTTAGGCATTTTGGTTGCTGTACATGAATGGGGGCACTTTTACGTTGCTCGTCAATGCGGTGTGCAAGTAGAGCGTTTTTCAATTGGTTTTGGAAAGCCAATTTGGCGTAAGACAAGCAAGTCGGGTACTGAATATGTTATCGCTATGATCCCGCTTGGTGGCTACGTTCGCATGCTTGATGGCCGGATTGATGACGTACCGCCCGAGTTAGAAGATAAAGCCTTCAACAACAAACCAGTACTACAGCGCATGGCGGTGATCGCAGCGGGCCCTGGTGTTAATTTTATTTTTGCATTTTTCGCCCTGTGGTTAATGTATTTGGTGGGACTGGACACGGTTAAACCGGTAGTGAAAGAGGTTGAACCAGAAAGCATTGCAGCCATTGCTGGAGTGCGACCTGGCGATGAAATTATTAAAATAGGCGACAGAAGTACACCCGATTGGGAAGCCGTTAATTTAGAAATAGTCTCAAATATTGGTGCTGAAAATGCCAGTGTTACGGTTAAAAATTCATCAAATGTCGAAAAAGAACTGACTTTTACACTGGGGGCTTGGAACTTTGACCCAGATAGCGAGTCTCCTTTAAGCAGCTTAGGACTTACCCCTTATCGTCCAGACGCAACGTTAATCGTTGGGTTCGTTGGTGAAGGGAGTGCGGCTCAGCAAGCGGGCTTAAAACCCGGTGATGAGCTCATTGCACTAAATGGTACCAAGTTGTCATCGTGGGAGCGATTAGTTGACGTTATTGTTGAAAGTCCCGGAGAGAATATCTCACTTGATATACAAAGAGATGGACAACCACTGACGTTAGATGCCACGATAGCGCGCCGCGATACACCACAGGGGCAAAGTGGCTATCTCGGTGTAAGCCCAACATTTGAGCCTTGGCCAGAAGGGTATGTGTTTACTCATCAATATGGCATTATAGAGGCTATTGGGAAGGCGCTTGATAAAACGTGGCGCCTTATGACACTCAGTGTTGAAATGATAGGTAAGCTCATCACAGGCGACGTGTCAGTGAAGAATTTGAGCGGGCCTATCTCAATTGCTCAAGGTGCGGGAACAAGTGCTGGGTATGGACTTGCGTACTTTTTGAGTTTTCTTGCCTTAATAAGCGTAAATTTAGGCATAATAAATTTATTACCCTTGCCCATGCTTGATGGTGGTCACCTCATGTTTTTTATCGTGGAGTGGATCACAGGCAAACCTGTGCCTGAAGCGGTGCAGGAATGGGGTTACAGAATAGGTGGCGTGCTTCTGTTTATGATCATGGGTATCGCAATTTTTAACGATATCGCTCGCATAACCTGATTGAAATCAGGAAGTACAAAACAGCTAATACAAAACGCGGCTAGGAAAAGAAAAATAGATGAAGTTAAAACAGTTAGTAGCAGCCGGAGCCATTCTTTCCAGTGCTAGCTTTGCCAACGCTGCGGCGCAAGACAGTGAATTTGTCGTTGAAGATATTCGCGTAGAAGGTTTGCAACGAGTTGCACTTGGTGCAGCCTTAACCTACTTGCCCGTACAAGTTGGCGACGAGCTTAATACATTTAGGGTAACGCAGCTTATTCGCTCGCTGTACTCTTCAACTCACTTTGAAAATGTAGAAATTCTTCGCGACGGCAATACGCTCGTTGTGCGTGTTTCTGAACGTCCTACCATCAGCAATATTATTTTTGACGGCAACGATGATATAAAAGATGAGCAGCTACAGGAAAGCTTGGACGGAAACGGTGTTCGCATTGGTGAACCGCTTGATAAGACAGTATTAACTTCTATTGAGAACGGTCTCAAAGACTTTTTTTATAGCATTGGTAAATACAATGCTGATGTAACAGCCATCATCACACCGCTACCGCGTAACCGCGTAGACTTGAAGTTGCTTTTCGAAGAAGGCGATGCCGCTGAGATTGAGCAAATCAATATTGTCGGTAACGAAATCTTTTCAGACGAAGAGTTGATGGAGGCTTTCGAGCTGCAGTATGACACGCCTTGGTGGGATTTCTTATCAGAAACCCGCTACCAGCAACAAACCTTGCAAGGTGATATGGAAACGCTGCGTAACCATTACTTGAACCGCGGTTACTTGCGTTTTAACGTCGACTCTACCCAAGTTTCAATGACACCTGAAAAGTCAGGCATCTACATAGCTATGAACGTTACAGAGGGTGAGCAGTACACCATCTCTGAAGTGGAATTAGTGGGCGATGTACTTGGTCATGAAGAGTATATCGAGCGCGTGCTTCCTCTTACAACGGGTGAGTTGTATAACCAAGCAGAAGTGACGTATACAGAAGAATTTATCAGTAAGTATCTTGGTCGTTTTGGGTACGCTTACCCAACAGTAACTACGGTTCCTGAAATTAATGACGAAGACAAAACAGTTAAGCTGACACTGTCTGTTGACCCAGGTAAGCGTATTTACGTCAACCGTATTAAGTTTAACGGTAACGTGGTAACAGCAGATAGCGTACTGCGTCAGAACGTAAGTCAAATGGAAGGCACGTGGCTGTCGAATAACTTGTTAGAGTCTTCTAAGAATCAGCTTTCTCGACTCACCTATATGGAAGAAGTCGAGTTTGAAACCGTGCGTATTCCAGGGTCGGAAGATAAAGTAGACGTTAATTTTAACGTCAAAGAACAGCCATCGGGCTCATTCAATGCGGGTATCGGTTACGGTGATAGAACGAAGCTAAGTTTGCAGGCGGGTATCCAGCAAGATAACTTCTTAGGTACTGGTAAGCGTGTTGGCTTGAACCTTAGTACGGTTTCTTATCAGCGTAGTGCGCAAATCACCTATAACGACCCTTATTTTACCATTGATGGTATCAGCTTGGGTGGAAGCATAGGCTACAGTGAATTCGACGGATCCGACTTCAACGTAATCCAATACAACTCAAAACGTTGGTCAATTGGTGCGAACATTGGTTACCCAATTAACGAATTCAACCGTATTAACTTCGGCTTGACCTACAGCAATGTTGAGCTCTTTAACCGCGGTTATTACGAGCAAACGGAACAGTTCTACAATCAGTTTACTAATGGTGAAGACCCTGATGCAGCCATTAAATACGACAGCTATTTGGCTAGCGTAAGCTGGAGCAGAAGTACGCTTAACCGCGGCTTGTTCCCTACCGCAGGTTCGTCTCAGCGAGCATCATTCAGTATTACTACGCCTAATTCAGACGTTAACTATTTCAAATCAGTTTTTGACGGAAAATGGTATTTTCCATTATCACGTAACCAGCGCTGGTCTTTCTTGGCTCGTGTACGTCTTGGTTACGGTAATGGTTATGGTGATATTAACGGCAATGAGCAAATATTGCCGTTTACAGAGAACTTTACGGCAGGTGGTTCAGACTCACTACGTGGCTTTGAAAATAATACGGTAGGTCCTCGCGGCATATTCCTAGGCAACACGGGTAGCATTGTTGGTCCCGATGGTGATGTGTTTACAGGTGATCCCGCTGATGCACAGCTGTCTTGGTCGCAGCGAAGCCTAGGTGGTAACGCAATGGCGCTTGGTGGTGTTGAGTTAATTGTTCCCACACCGTTTGTAGAAGAAGAAATGGATAACTCTGTGCGCACAAGTTTGTTTGTGGATGTGGGTAACGTGTGGGATACTGAGTTTGATTATGACTATTACCGTCAGTTTGACATAGCGTCTACTCAACGTGGCGAGCTATTGGACTATTCTGATTGGAGTCTGTATCGTAGCTCGGCTGGTATATCGGTTCAGTGGATTTCGCCAATGGGACCTATGGTATTCAGCTTCTCGAAAGCGATACAGGAACGTGATGGTGACGATGCGAGATTCTTCACTTTCAACATTGGTCAAACTTTCTAAGACATTAAAGTGAGCGCGTTTTGAGCGCGCTCTTTAGTAGGATTTACAAAAGGAGTTCCCTTTGAAACAGTTGGTAAAACATATCGTTGCAGGAGCTATGTTGGGTAGCGCTTTAGTTAGTACATCTGTAATGGCCGAGCAGAAAGTGGCTGTTGTCGATGTGCAAGGTATTTTCCAAGCGATGCCGCAAGCGGCTGAAATTCAAAACGCTATTCAGGCTGAGTTTAAAGATCAGCTTGAAGAAGTGAATCAACTGCAGCGCGATGGTCAGTTTTATGCAGAGCGTCTTCAGCGTGATGCAGCGACAATGAGCGATGCCGAGAAGAAAGAACTAGAACAAAAAATCTTGTCAGTGCGTGAAGAGCTAGCTAAAAAAGGGCAACCTTTACAGCAAAATATTCAACGTCGCAGTAACGAGGAGCGTAACAAGCTTCTTGGCCTTATCAAGCAGGCTATCGACGCTGTTGCAGCAAAGCAAGGTTACGATTTAGTACTTAACGCTGGTGCAGTTGCGTTTGCAAAAGAAGAGCACGATTTATCTGAGCAAGTTCTTGAGCAAGTAAGTAAAACTAATTAATCAACAGCGCTAATCGGTTGTGAAAATTGTCAGACCAACTCCCCAAAGGTGTTGGTCTGATTTGTTTTTCGCGCTTAACAGCGTATGGTTGCCGCCGTTTTTAGTTTTACGGCGAGTTTGACCAGTATGCCAATCAATCATCCGTATTGGTATAAAATAGTTATAGGTCATGCTTGTATACAGGAGAAAGTTTTTGGCCAATTCACTTAATACCATCGAAATTCAGGAGATATTGGAATTGTTACCACATCGGTATCCATTCCTACTTGTTGATCGTGTTACAGATTATGTTCTGGGTGAGTCTGTAAAGGCTTACAAGAATATCACTATCAATGAGCCGTGTTTCATGGGGCACTTCCCTGAGCACCCAATTTTCCCTGGTGTGTTAATTCTTGAAGCAATGGCACAAGCCGCCGGTGTTTTGGGATTTAAGACAATGGGTAACAATGATAAGTTATACTTGTATGCAGGAATTGATAACGCACGCTTTAAGCGTCCTGTTGTACCAGGAGACAGGCTCGAATTTGATGTCGCTTTAGTTAAAGAGCGCAGAGGGATTTGGAAATTTAAGGGTACTGCAAGTGTCGATGGTGACATCGCTTGTATTGCAGAGTTTATGTGTGCGATGAGAGAGATAGCTTAACGTGATCCATCCGACTGCGGTAATTTCAGAAAGTGCAACGATTGGTGAACATGTCACCATTGGCCCATTTTGTGTGGTAGACGATAACGTTACCATAGGCGATGGCTGTATTCTGAAGTCACATGTGGTGGTGCGCGGCCCAACGCGTATCGGTAAAAATAATAAGTTTTATCAGTTTTCTTCAATTGGTGAAGACTGCCAGGATAAAAAATATGCGGGCGAGCCTACTGAACTTGTAATCGGCGATGATAACGAGTTTAGGGAAGGGGTAACCGTTCACCGAGGCACTATCCAAGACAACAGCATTACCATTATCGGTTCTCGTTGTTTATTTATGGCCAACTCCCATGTGGCCCACGATTGTGTTCTAGGCAACGACATCATTATTGCGAACAGTGTTGCAATAGCTGGCCATGTTCACATGGATGACCATGTGATTGTTGGTGGTGCTGCAGGAATTCATCAGTTTTGTAGGATTGGTGCGCATTCGTTCTTGGGGGCTGGCGGTATTATTCTGCGCGACGTACCTCCTTTTGTTATGGTAAGCGGTCAAAAGAATATTCCACAGGGAATTAATTCTGAAGGGCTTAAGCGTCGCGGTTTCAACAAAGAAGAAGTAATGGCTATTAAGCGCGCTTACAAAGTGATATACCGCGAAGGCAATACCATACAAGAAGCCATTGAAAAACTTGCTGAGCCTTCAAAGGAATTCCCCGGTGTGGCACTAATGGTTAAGTTTTTACAAGACTCAGAGCGAGGCATTATTCGCTAATTATGTCTACACCTATCCGTATCGGCATGGTTGCCGGAGAGCCCTCTGGTGACGTGCTTGCCGCCGGAATGGTTGCCGAGTTGAAGCGCCAATACCCAGATGCTATTGTCGAAGGTATTGGCGGCCCAAACATGATAAACGCAGGTTTCCATAGTCTGTTCGATATGGAAACGCTGTCGGTTATGGGACTTGTTGAAGTCCTCTCCCATCTACCCGCCATTTTAAAAGTTAAAAAACAGCTTCTTGCTCATTTTGAGCAAAATCCGCCAGATATATTTGTGGGTATTGATGCGCCTGATTTTAATCTAAGAGTAGAAAAAGCGCTTAAAGCACGCGGTATCAAAACCATGCACTATGTGAGTCCGACTGTATGGGCGTGGCGTGAAAAGCGCATCCATAAAATAGCGAAAGCGACTAATCGCGTATTGGGTTTATTTCCTTTCGAGCAGCAGGTTTACGATAAATACCATGTTCCCTATACCTTTGTGGGACACACAATGGCTGACGCTATAGCAATTGAGCCCGACCAAAATGCGGCGCGCCAAGAATTAGGTGTAGATAGTAATGCTTCCGTATTGGCTGTACTTCCCGGCTCACGCAGAGGCGAAGTAGAAACGCTACTTCCTGTATTTCTGGAGACCATAGAAGCTATTCATGCTAAACGCAGCGACATTCAATTTCTTATCCCTGCTGCTAACGAACATCGTCTTGCACAAATAAAAGCACTCTTGCTGGAAGCCAATAATGCAGAGGAACGTTTACCCATTCAGGTAACGCAAGGCACATCGCGAGATGCGATGATAGCTAGTGATGTTATCTTGCTTGCTTCAGGCACGGCTACTTTAGAGGCCATGTTATGTAAGCGCCCCATGGTGGCCGCTTATTTACTTGCACCACTCACGTATAAAATTATGCAGCGCTTGTATAAAGCGCCGTTTTTCACTTTGCCGAACTTATTGGCTAATGAAGCTATTATTCCTGAATTACTTCAAGAAGAAGTAAATGCAGAGAATATGAGCAATCAGTTACTTAACTTTTTCGAAAGTGATAATTCAGCCCTGATTTCCCGTTTTACCGACCTCCACCATACGCTAAAATGCAACGCTGATAAAACAGCAGCAAAAGCTGTCGTGGAGGAATTGTTTGCATAAGTTAATTGCCGGCGTTGATGAAGTTGGTCGCGGCCCTTTAGTAGGTGATGTGGTTACCGCCGCGGTCATTCTCGACCCTGAAAATCCCATTGAAGGGCTAACCGACTCTAAAAAACTGAGTGAAAAAAAGCGCGTAGCCCTTGCCCAAGAAATTCGTGAAAAAGCACTATACTGGAATATCGGTAGAGCGAGCCCAGAAGAAATAGATAAGCTTAATATACTGCACGCTACCATGCTCGCCATGATCCGCGCAGTGGAAGGTTTACCTGTAAAGCCTGACTTTGTGCGCGTAGACGGCAACCGCGTTCCGGCTTGGAATTTTGAGTCTGAAGCGGTAGTGAAAGGTGACAGCCTACACGCAGAAATTTCCGCTGCATCTATTATTGCCAAGGTAGAGCGAGACAACGATATGATTTCGCTTCACGAGGCCTACCCGCAATATAACTTTGCCGGACACAAAGGTTACCCTACAAAAGCACACTTTGAAGCCATCGCTGAATATGGCATCTTAGACTGCTATCGAAAAAGTTTTAAACCTGTAAAAGCGCTACTCGAAGAGAAATAACATCATGTCATCGCCATTTATTCATTTACGTGTTCACAGCGACTTTTCGATGATGGACGGCCTGAATAAGGTTAAGCCTATTTTAGGTAAAGTGGCCGCGCTTGGCATGCCTGCCGTGGCGATCACCGACCAAATGAATATGTGTGGCTTGGTAAAATTCTATTCCGAGGCACACAATTTAGGTATTAAACCCATCATTGGTACCGATTTTTGGGTGACTAATGAAGCTTTTGGCGATGAACCTTTCAGGCTAACCCTTATTGCGATGAATAATGAGGGATATAAGAATATTACTATTCTTATATCCAAGGCTTACCTTCGCGGCCACTTAGCGCACCGCGCAGTTATTGACCAAGAGTGGTTAGCAGAGCATAGCGAAGGCGTTATTGTTTTATCGGGCGCACAGCACGGCGATATCGGCGTAGGTTTAATGAAAAATAACGCCAAGCTTCTCGATAGTGCCCTTAAGTTTTATCTAACCCATTTTCCTGACCGTTTCTATTTAGAGCTTATTCGAA
This sequence comes from Alteromonas sp. S015, assembly GCF_036864485.1. NCBI lineage: Bacteria > Pseudomonadati > Pseudomonadota > Gammaproteobacteria > Alteromonadales > Alteromonadaceae > Alteromonas > Alteromonas sp. S015. Next base: position 520,501 of record NZ_JAZETO010000002.1, read on the forward strand.
CTGGTAGACAAGGCGAAGAAGATTACTTACACCATGCCGTAGAGCTTGCTGAACAGCGTGGTTTACCTGTAGTGGCCACTAATGAAGTGTGCTTTATTGACCGAGAGGGCTTCGACGCGCACGAAATTCGCGTATGTATTCACGATGGCTACACGCTAGATGATAACCGTCGCCCTAAGCGCTACAGCGACCAGCAGTACCTTCGTACTGCTGAGGAAATGGTTGAGCTATTTAGCGATATTCCTGAAGCCATTGAAAATACCGTTGAAATTGCCAAGCGCTGTAACGTTACCGTACGCTTAAACGAGTACTTCTTGCCACAGTTTCCAACTGGCGGTATGACCACCGAAGACTTCCTGGTTAAGGTATCTGAAGAAGGGCTGGAAGAACGTCTAGAATTTCTTTTCCCCGATGAGGAAGTGCGCAAAGCGAAACGCCCAGAGTACGATGACCGACTTCGCATTGAGCTTGAAGTTATCAACCAAATGGGATTCCCAGGTTATTTCCTTATCGTTATGGAGTTCATTCAATGGAGTAAGGATAACGGAATTCCGGTAGGGCCAGGGCGTGGTTCTGGTGCGGGTTCACTGGTGGCCTATGCCCTAAAAATTACCGACCTAGACCCACTTGAATTCGACTTACTATTCGAACGTTTCTTGAACCCAGAGCGTGTATCTATGCCTGACTTCGACGTCGATTTCTGTATGGATAGACGAGACGAGGTAATCGACCACGTTGCTGAGCTTTACGGGCGTCAGGCGGTATCGCAGATCATTACTTTCGGTACTATGGCGGCCAAAGCAGTAGTGCGCGATGTGGGCCGTGTGCTTGGTCACCCTTACGGTTTTGTAGACAGGATATCAAAGCTTATTCCGCCAGATCCTGGCATGACGCTAGAAAAAGCGTTTAAAGCTGAGCCACAGCTGCCAGAAGTGTACGAAAGCGATGAGGAAGTGAAAGACCTTATCGATATGGCGCGCATTCTTGAGGGGGTAACCCGTAATGCCGGTAAACACGCCGGTGGTGTTGTTATTGCGCCAACCACAATTACTGATTTCTCGCCTTTGTATTGTGATGACGAAGGTAAAAACCCCGTAACCCAATTCGACAAAAACGATGTTGAAACGGCGGGCTTAGTAAAATTTGACTTCTTAGGTCTTCGTACACTGACTATTATTCAGTGGGCAATTGATATGATCAAAGAAGGCAAGAACGATGATGTAGACATCAGCGCCATTCCGCTTGAAGATCCTAAGAGTTTCAGAACCCTTCAAAACGCCGAGACAACAGCGGTATTCCAGCTGGAATCTCGCGGCATGAAAGAGCTGATTAAGCGCCTTAAGCCAGACTGCTTTGAAGATATCATCGCACTGGTCGCTCTATTCCGTCCGGGGCCATTGCAATCAGGCATGGTAGATAACTTTATTGACCGTAAGCACGGACGTGAAGAAATATCCTATCCGGATGCTGAATATCAGCACGAGTGCTTGAAGGAAATTCTAGAGCCTACCTACGGCATTATCTTGTATCAAGAACAGGTAATGCAGATTGCTCAGGAAATGGCGGGCTACTCGCTGGGCGGCGCTGACTTGCTTCGTCGAGCGATGGGTAAGAAAAAGCCTGAAGAAATGGCCAAGCAGCGCGGTACGTTTGCTGAAGGTGCGAAGGGTAATAACATTGACCCAGACCTAGCAATGAAAATCTTCGACTTGGTAGAAAAGTTTGCGGGTTACGGCTTTAACAAATCTCACTCTGCCGCTTACGCGTTGGTGTCTTACCAAACCCTGTGGCTGAAAGTGCATTATCCTGCGGAATTCATGGCTGCGGTAATGTCGGCAGATATGGATAACACCGATAAAATCGTGACGCTTGTCGATGAATGTGAGCGCATGGGGATTGAGATACTGCCGCCAGATTTAAATGCGGGTAAATACAAATTTACCGTCGATAGCGAAGGTCGCATTGTTTATGGTATCGGTGCGATTAAAGGGGTGGGCGAAGGCCCAATTGAAGCAATTATTGAAGCGCGGGAGACCCAAGGGTCATTTAAGGATCTTTTTGATTTCTGCGCCAAGATAGACATTAAACGGGTAAACAAGCGAGTGCTAGAAAAGCTAGTATTAGCGGGGGCAATGGACAACTTAGGTCCACATCGCGCAAGCCTTATGGCAAGTCTACCAGAAGCCCTTGCTGCCGCTGGACAGCACGCAAAAGCTGAGTCGTTTGGTCAGTCAGACATGTTTGGCCTACTCACTACCGAGCCAGAAGACGTAAAGCAAGCGTTTGCTGACGTCCCTGAGTGGCCCGAGAAAGTATGGCTAGAAGGTGAAAAAGATACCCTAGGCTTGTACTTAACCGGTCACCCCATCAATCAATACGCGGAAGAATTGCGTTACTACACCGACGGGCGTTTAGTTGATTTAAAACCGACGAACAAGGACCAAATGGCCAGCGCAGTAGGATTGGTGCTTGGCGTACGCGTAATGACGAACAAACGGGGCCGTCGCTGGGCTATAGTGACACTGGATGATAAGAGTGCCAGAATAGACGTACGTTTCTTCCCCGATATGTACGAACAGTTCGAAAGTGTGTTAGAAACTGACAGAATATTGCTAATAAAGGGACAGGTCAGCTTTGATGATTTCTCTGGGGGCAATACAATCACCGCCCGTGATGTAATGGACATTGTTCAGGCACGAGAGAAAAACGCGAGAGCGCTGGCACTTAATATTGATACCCAGCTGCTTGAACCGAAGAAAATGAGTCAGATGCAGTCTATCCTGCAGGCATTTAATGGTGGGAGTTGTCCTGTTCAGTTAGCGGTAACCCATCCAGACGCTGAAGTAACCTTGGCGTGTGGTGCGAGATGGTACGTTACCCCTGAAGACCAACTTTTACACGATCTCAAACAATGTTTGGGAGACAAAGCCGTTTCAATTCTCTACCATTAGGGGTAAGAGTTCGATAGATTGGACATCTCGCGTTTGCATAGACGAGCGTAGTACGAATAGGACATGAAATGAGTATACAGTTTTTGGACTTTGAACAGCCAATAGCCGAACTAGAAGCAAAAATTGAAGAGCTTAGGTTGGTGAATCAAGGTGGCGAGTTTGACGTTGGTATCGAAGAAGAAATCAATAAGCTTCGCGGTAAAAGCGCAGAGCTTACTAAAAAGATCTTTTCTGATCTTGGCGCATGGCAAGTTTCTCAACTGGCACGTCACCCAATGCGTCCATACACGTTAGATTACATTCCTCGTATTTTTACCGAATTCGACGAGCTTGCTGGCGACCGCGCGTTTGCTGACGATAAAGCGATTGTTGGTGGCCCAGCTATGTTAGATGACCAGCCAGTGATGATTATTGGTCATCAGAAAGGGCGTGATACCAACGAAAAGATTAAACGTAACTTCGGTATGCCTAAACCTGAAGGCTACCGTAAAGCCTTGCGTCTTATGAAGATGGCTGAGCGCTTTAACATGCCTATCATCACGTTTATCGATACGCCAGGAGCATACCCAGGTGTGGGGGCTGAAGAGCGTGGCCAGAGTGAAGCAATCGCGAAAAACTTATTCGAAATGGCTGAGCTTACTGTTCCTATTGTATGTACTGTAATTGGTGAAGGTGGTTCAGGTGGTGCACTCGCGATTGGTGTTGGCGATCGCGTTAATATGCTTCAATATTCTACATACTCGGTTATTTCACCAGAAGGTTGTGCGTCTATTTTGTGGAAAAGTGCAGAAAAAGCACCACTCGCTGCTGAAGCGATGGGCGTAAGTGCGCCACAAATTAAAGAGCTAGGCCTGATTAACAGTATTGTTGAAGAGCCATTAGGTGGTGCACATCGCGATCACAATGGTATGGCGGCTAATTTGAAGGCCGTAATAAAGCAGCAGCTTAATCAGCTTAAAGAGTTAGATAAAACCAAATTGATGGAAGAGCGTTACCAGCGCTTAATGTCGTTCGGTTATTGCTAATTTTAGTCAATCGAGTAGGCTTGAAAAGCACATTCACTCAGTATGTGAAGCTGCGTTCGATGGGCTTAGAGGTTTGATATAAAATCTTGCAAGCCGTGGCTTAATTTGTATTGGTTCATGTTAGGCATATAAGAGCAAGGGGTTGTTTACTTTAGGTATCCAACCCTTTTGTGTTATTAGAAGGCTAGTATTTAGCCAAATACAAAGCTAAACCTCAGTGAAATATAGCGTTTAAAGAATAAGGTATTACCGGTCTGTGACCCCTCTACAATCCCCCACTATTGAACATATCGTCAACCGCATAGCCGCGTCACTCACAGATGTAAAGCTACCACTTCAAATGCCTCTCGTTGTTGCTTATAGCGGTGGTGTGGATTCGACCGTTTTGCTCCAAGCCGTTATTGCGTATAGGGAGCAATTTGATAGTCCAATTCATGCAGTACATGTACATCACGGTTTAAGTGATAATGCCGACGACTGGGCCCGTCACTGTGAACTGCAGTGCCGACTTGAAGATGTTGAATTTCACCAATATCGCGTTGCCGTTGATACCAGTTCTAGAAAGAGCTTGGAATCAGAAGCGCGTAAAGTTCGATACAACGCATTGCTAGAAGTGTGCGACCAAATTGGCGGTGTACTGCTATTAGGGCAACATGCTGAAGATCAGCTTGAAACTGTATTGCTTCAGCTTAAACGCGGAGCTGGTCCACAAGGCTTAGCGGGTATGGGAGAAGTGCAGTACCGAGGTGAGACGTTGATTATGCGTCCTATGCTAGCCCTTGAGAAAAGCGAAATCGTTACTTATGCAGAGGAGGAAATGCTTCAGTGGGTCGAGGATGAGTCTAATCAGCAAAACAGCTTTGATAGAAACTTCTTAAGGAACGAGATTATACCTCACTTGCTGGCGCGGTGGCCTAAATTGACCAAAACTGTGGGGCGTAGCGCCGAGCTTTGTGCTGAGCAAAGTGAATTAGTCAGCGATTCTGCGCAACAATATTTTGAAGACTGTAAGCGCACAGAGTTCAGGTTAGACGGGAAAAAACTCGCTGAATTGTCTTTACCTTGGCAGGCCATGGTCATTCGCGCATGGTTTAAATCACAAGGTCAGCTGTCGCCATCAAAGGCACAGACAGACCAAGTACTTGCTATGTTAAACGCAAAGCACGATGCAACCCCTGAAGTAAACTTCAAATGGGGTAGAGTAATACGTTTTGACCAAGACCTTTATTGGGTGGTGAACGCCACCCATGAAATACCGCAAAACCTAGTATTAGCGCCTAACCAAAACATCGCGCTTCCTTGGCTCAAAGGCCATATTAGAATTGCAACGCCGAACGGGCGAGTAGATGATGCCTTCTTTTTGCAAACCAATGCTCGCAACCTTAAGGTAAAGCCAGAAAATGCAAATGTGTCTAAGTTACTAAAAGAATGGTTTAAGGTATGGCGCGTGCCACGATGGGAGCGAAATGGCGTGCCGGTTATATTCTTAAACGACCAGCCTGTTGCAGTTATCGTCGAAGGAGAATGTGTCGTTCTTCAACCTAAAGTTGCTGATATAGAGTTAATGTTTACGCCGGATTGAGTGCAGGGCTCCCATTGGTGCGTGATGAAAAGTTCAAAGGGTTGATGAATAAAATGACAACGGCCAAAGCAAAAAGGCGGCATTCTTTTGCCGCATTTGAAAAGGCGTCCGTAGCGGAGTTATGCCGCGTGGTAACTATTTTTGCCAGAATTTTTCACACGATACAGCGCATTATCAGCGCGGTCAAAGAGGCTACTCATTGTGTCTCCATCACGATAAATCGCGCCACCGAGACTTGTTGATACGCCTAAGCGAGATAGATAGCTAGAGCTATTTACACTCGCCTGTATACGCTGGGCTGCACACGCTAACTGTTGCTGTGTTTGACAATCAAGTAAGCAACAAAACTCGTCGCCGCCATAGCGAAATGCCTCATCTTCATCACGCAGTATGTTTTCTAGATGCGACGCAACATGAACAAGCACTTTATCGCCTTCACCATGACCGAAATTGTCGTTGACGTATTTGAAGTTATCTAAGTCTATAACCAAAAGCGCGAACGGGTCGTCATGTCTTTGCGCCCAGCCGAGCTGCCTTGTCATAGACTGTTCAAAGCCCGCACGGTTACCTAAGCCAGTTAGCACATCTTTGGTTGCCATTTGCTGAACACGCATTAACGATAGCGCATGCTTTACTTGTTTTCCAAATAAATCATGCAGTTGGAATAGGCTTTCCCGTTGCGATAAGGACAAGGGTGAACTAATGTAATAATAAACGTGGGCTTGCGTGCCATCAACGGCATTAGTACCTTGAAGTGGTAAATCAATCAATGTTGACGATATTTTAGCATTGCCATAAACCCAACGGGAGTCAAAGTCAGACAGGCTAAACCCGACAATAGGTAACAACGTGTTTAGCTGCTGAAAATACACGCCACCCAGCTCCTGTAGTTCAAGAGTAGAAAGTAGCTGTGTTATAAAGCCTGATAACTCACTAAAAGAGAGTGATTTACCTGGGCTTTCAGCAGGATAAAAGTTGTTATGTTGTGTGCTATCGTAGACTGACGTTGAAAAATCCACAGTAGTGCCCCTATACAAAATGCGGTGATATGCAAAGCAACAAGTGTCAAAGCCCTGACGTTTCCGTGACCACAATCGTATTTTCGCTAATTTTATGACGGTCACAGCGGCAAAATTTGCCGGATCTGCATTTACACAGGGGATTGTGCAAACTAGATGCCAACAAAGTGTTTCCGGCACTAGTCTTTAGTTTAAAGCGTAAAACCACGCCATTTTTCGCGCTTGGTATACAAATGGAAGTTTAAACTACGTTAGGAGGTAGTGTGGGAACGAGCTTTTTAAATATCGTAATATTGATGTTTATATCGGTGTGCGCGGTTGCCTTATTTAAACGCATTCACCTTCCTCCTATTCTTGCTTACCTTTTTGCTGGCGTACTCTCAGGCCCACAACTGCTTTCTGTGTTCGCTCACCCAGAAGAAATGCACCTGCTTGCTGAAGTTGGCATTGTATTTCTGCTCTTTTCACTGGGTCTTGAGTTTTCGCTACCTAAGCTATTAGCAATGCGCTCTTTAGTGTTCGGGGTGGGGCTAGGGCAAATGTTGTTTACCACGGCAGTGTTTACTAGTGTTCCTCTTTTTTTCGGGATCCCAATGAGTGCGTCCATCATTATTGGCGGTACGCTTGCGCTCAGCTCTACCGCTATAGTTATCAAGCAAGCAACCGAAATGGGCATACTTAATAACAGACGTACACAACTGGCGGTAAGTATCTTGCTTTTTCAAGACTTGGCAGTGGTCCCATTTCTTATCGCTATTCCTCTTTTGGCCCAGACTAGCGAGGTAAGTATTGCGCTGGCTTTAGGGGAAGCATTGCTTAAAGGTGTGTTTGTTATTGCGTTTCTCATGTCAGTAGGTAAGTGGTTGCTACCTTGGGTGTTTAGAGAAGTGGCGAGAACGCGGACCGATGAGCTTTTTGTGCTAACTACCATTTTAATTGCTCTTTTAGCAGGAGGGCTCACCTATTATTTCGGGCTGTCCATGGCGCTAGGTGCCTTTTTGGCGGGAATGATGCTGGGGGAGAGCCAATACAAATATCAACTTGAAGCCGACATTCGTCCGTTCCGCGATATTCTGATGGGTTTATTTTTCGTTACTGTGGGTATGCAGTTAGAGCTCACCGTACTATGGAACAGCTTGTTTGAGATCGTCTTTGGCGTTTTTGCGTTAATGATCGTTAAAGTCATCTTGGTAAGAGCGGCATCTTTGTTAGTGAAAACCGATGCAATAGATGGCTGGTCTGCAGGGGTTAAACTTTGCCAGATTGGAGAGTTTAGCTTTGTTATTGCCGCGCTTGCAACAACACATGGAGTATTAACGTCAGAACAATCATCGCTCATTGTGTGCATGGGTGTAATCAGTATGGCGTTAACGCCCTGGCTTATGAACAACAGCATCAATATAGCTAAGCGTATTGTAAATAAGGATATTTCTTTTGACGACAGCGCGAGTTACGGCAAAGCCAAGCCGTTATCCAATCATGTCATAATCTGTGGCTTCGGGCGTGTTGGTCAGTCGGTAGCTCGTATGCTTAAAATGGAAGGCATTCATTTTGTTGCCATAGATATGGACCCCGTCAGAGTGCACGAGAGTCGAAACGCAGGAGAACCCGTTATTTTCGGTGATGCGAGTCAAAAAGATATATTGATTAATGCCAATGTAGAAAGTGCCAAGTTGGTACTCGTTACCTTTGATCAAGTAGACAAGGCGAAGCAAGTGATAACACAGACACGTAGTATAACGAACACTACTGATGTCATGGTGCGGACCAAGCGAGACTACCAACTTGAAAGCTTGTACAACGCAGGCGCTAACCAAGTAGTGCCCGAGTTACAAGAAGGCAGCTTAATGTTGGTATCGCAGGTTTTGCATTACGCAGGCGTACCGATGTCACGTATTTTGAAGCGGGTTCGGGCCGAGAGAAAAGGTCGCTACGATCACATGCACGGCTTTTACCCGGGAGAAACGACAGAAATCACCTACGGTACGGAAGACAAGTTAGAATTTATTCATGCTGTAGTGTTGTCCGAACATGCGTCCTGTATTGGCAAAGCCATAAAAGATATTGATTTTTCGAGAATGCGAGTGGCGATTAAAGGGTTAAGGCGGAATGGAAATGAAGTTAAAGACCCAGATCAAGACGCTATTTTGCAAGCTCATGACGTACTAGTGATTGCAGGTAAGCCAAGACGGGTAGAGCGGGCTGAGCGCAAGTTATTGGAAGGAAGCTAGCGCGCGGTTATATCTAGCGCGCTCACCTGGGAAAAAGTGTTGAATTACGTGAATTAAAATTTATGCTACGCGGTCGCTTTCCAAATCTGCAAACTGCTTTTTTAAGTCGTAGCGCTCGTCTGTCACTATCTTCTCAAGTACAGAAACACGTTCCTTGAGCTCTGCAATTTCGGCTTTATAGGCTTCGGATTCTTTGTTGCTAAGTTTCTTTTTACTTTTGTCTTTTGCACTTTCGACAATGTTAACTAAGGCCCAGGCACAAATGGCTACTATTGCAATCGCGGTCATGTTCACGGTGGTATCCCTCACAAATGGCTTTAAAACAGTGTAGGTGAAAATCTGGCCTGTTGCCTAATTCACCCAGTATCTAATCAAATACTTAATGGTAAAATTACTGCATCGCTTTAGGTACTATAGCGGTTATCTAAATTGATTTTTAGTAAAAAATGTAACCAGTTAAGTCCTTCACATTAGCAGTGCTATAATGAAAGTTTGCAAATAGGTTGCCAAGTGACAAAAGTCATTATTTTCTAACAAGTTAGAATGTTTACCTAAGCTAATACAAAATAAATGTTAATGAATTTCACCAATTAAAGTAGCAAAATTGACGAATGAGTGAGCAAAATAGCAACCGTCCTACATCAAAATCCGATCTCGACACTGAGCAAGTGCATGAGAAAGAGCCTGCGCCAGAGACTTCGACTGAAATCGCAATAGAAGACAACGTAGTAGAAGAAGACGTAATGTGGATGAGGCACGCGTTAACGCTTGCCGATAAGGCCGAGTCTATTGGTGAGGTGCCCGTCGGTGCTTGCGTGGTATTAAACGGTGAACTAATTGGCGAAGGCTTTAATACACCGATAGCGGATAACGACCCCTCTGCCCATGCTGAGCTCCGGGCAGTTAAAGCCGCTGCGTCAGCCGTGCAAAATTACCGGCTTATTGACGCGACTTTGTATGTCACGTTAGAGCCTTGCTCTATGTGTGCAGGCATGTTGGTACACGCGCGGATAAAACGGGTGGTATTTGGTGCAAAAGATGCCAAGACAGGTGCTGCGGGGTCGGTCATGAATCTTTTGCAACACCCTGCGCTTAATCATCAAGTTGAGGTTGTATCTGGCGTGTTAGCTGAAGAGTGTGCTAATAAACTGTCAAACTTTTTTCGCAAGCGCAGGAAAGAAATAAAGGCTGCCAAAAAGGCGAAAAAACTGCTAGAGGGTGATGCTTCAAGCTAGTTCATAACAGTACTTGAAGACGTGCTTATCAGCCTACTCGCCTATTTGGTTTGTATCGTAACTTATTGAAGCCAAACAGAATTGTCGTGGCTTAGGTAGGCGTGCGGGTTAACTGAGTGAACATGTCGCTAGTAACAAATAGCTTGCGGCGTTGTAGTACTTTTTGGTGACAACGCTTAAGCATAAGTCTGCGTCTGTTATTGTTTTTCAATTTTATTCCTTTTTTCATGAATCGATTTTTTTTCATTTGTTCTCCTTTCTCGCACTGTGGCCACTTTACGTGTGTCGCGACCACTTTTTTCTGCCATGCGAAGCTCTCTGTTTTTGAGCTAAACACAAGTCCTTCAAGAGATGTGATCATTAAAGCGCTGTTACTTCTTAAGAGGTGCAGCACGTCAAAAGCTAGTCATCGCTGAGAAAAATAGTTGTTCTGAGAAAGTAAGTCAGTGTTTGACTAACTTCTATTTAGGGTACGGTACAAAGATGACATCGAAATGACAGTTTTCAATAGCGTGGTACGACGAACAGCGTTAAATTTTTCCTTGCTCGTCCAACCATACTAAGCTGTCGTAATAGCGACGAATGTTTTCGACGTATTGCAAAGCTTCATCGCCTCTAGCATAGCCATAGCGAGTAGTTCGGTAATATTTCTTTTGCCTTAATTGTGGCAAGCGGCGCTTCACATCTACCCACAAGTCTGGGTTGCCCCCTTGTTGTTCGGTAAGTACTCTTGCGTCTTCTAAATGCCCCATACCGATATTATACGAAGCCATGGCCATCCAAGTTCTATCTGGCTCGCTAATTCGTGCCGGTATGCGGTTGAGCAAACTAGCGAAATAACGGGAGCCGCCGCGAATACTTTGTTCAGGGTCAGTCCTATCATCCACATCCCAGTCACTTGCTGTGTCTAGTGTTAGCATCATCAGGCCGCGAACCCCAGTTCTTGAAATGGCGTCACTGTCCCAGTGACTTTCTTGATAGCTCATCGCCGCAAGCAGTCGCCAGTCTAAATCACCGGCGTATTGTTGAAACAACGGTTTATATTGCGCTAGTGCAGTTTCAGCAGCGTAGTTGAACGCGCGACTGTCGACATAATCAAACTGGCGAATATGGCCAAAATACTTGTCCTCTAATACTGTAAACCAGCCTGATTGATGTACAGTACCAAAATACTCAATTAGCGCTGCTTTAACCGAGTCGTCTTGGTCTAAAGGAAGCGCCCATGCCATTGGCATATCTTCGTTAATTGTTTTGGCAATGGCGAGGTTAGGATAACGCCTACGCTGTAAAGCTAAGCGGTTGCTGTCGGCCACCGTATAAGCAATATCGCCATTAGCAACTTGCTGTAAAAGCTCTTCAGAGTCAGAATCTTCAGTGGTAACGATCTCGGTTGTTACGGAAGCATCTTCGCTATCTGTTTCCGTATCGCCAAGTTCACTTAGCAAATCTGAAAGCAGGTGAGCTTGACTGCTACCTGCAACGGTAATGATAGGGGCGTCGAGTGCTAAAAGGTCTCTGGGTCTCGATGCCCCAGCTTGAAATACAAGCTGTTGCTTAACGTGTTGATAGGCAGGACCATAAGCGAAACGATTTTTTAGCGAAGGCGTAACCGCATCGCCAGTAGCAACAATGTCCAGGTTTCCTTCTTCTAATTGTTCCAGCATGACTTCGTAGCTGTAGAATGGATATAAGTCGAGCGTAACGCCAAGGTAATCGGCAAAACCCGCCAGCAATTCATATTCAAAACCTTGCGGGCCTTCTGCGCCGTTATAAAAAGTTCCTGCACCATATACCGTTCCCACCCGAATAGATTCTCGTTCTAATAACGAAGAAAGGGCTGTGGGAACAGATGGAACGCCACAGCTCATAACAGCAATAGATAATGTGATTATTAAGTATAGTTTTAATCGTTTTTTGTAGTCTTGTGACGGCATAGACCTTTACTTATTGTCATTAAACTGTCTAAGTTTAAAAAAAAATTCATGTAAGTGCGTTATGAGGTTACTTACTGCGCATAATTACTCTATAATCCGCGCCGAAATACTCATCAATCCAAGAGGCAACGCGTCGCATTGGTGGTCGTTGTTTCTAACAAACCAGGTAAATCAATATGTTGGTCCTTCGAGGCGCTCCTGCACTATCAGAGTTTAACCAAACTAAACTGATTGCAAAGCTGGGTCAATCCGGCGTTAGGGTTAAAAACCTATATAGCGAATATGTTCACCTAGTCGATTCAAAAGGTGACTTGTCTAAGCAGCAAATAGAGATTCTCGAGAAGCTGCTCACTTACGGCCCCGCGAGGCAAGCACAAGCCCCTTCTGGAACCTTCTTCCTAATCACTCCTCGCCCCGGCACTATCTCTCCCTGGTCTTCTAAAGCCACCGACATCGCTCATAACTGTAGTTTAAAAAGTATTAATCGCATAGAGCGTGGATGCGCGTTTTATATTGAAACAGAAAATGCTTTGAGTGAAGATGACTTTGCGCTTGTTGCTAGTTTCTTACACGATCGAATGACTGAGTCAGTGTTCACCAACACTGACGACGCAGCAGTGTTGTTTGCACATACCGAAGCCAATACGTTTACCAGTGTAGATGTGCTTGACGAAGGTAAAGACGCGCTGGTAAATGCAAATGTTTCGTTAGGCCTTGCATTGGCTGATGATGAGATTGACTACCTGTTTGATAGCTTTACAAAGCTAGGCAGAAACCCGACTGACGTTGAACTTTACATGTTTGCGCAAGCAAACTCTGAACACTGTCGTCACAAAATTTTTAACGCTAGCTGGACCATTGATGGCGAGGAACAAGAAAAGTCGCTGTTTAAAATGATCAAAAATACCTACGAGTTGTTACCTGATCACGTGTATTCAGCCTACAAAGACAACGCAGCGGTAATGGAAGGATGGCAAGCAGGTCGTTTCTTCCCGAACCCTCAGTCACACCAATACGAATACCATCATGAGAATATCGATATTTTGATGAAGGTAGAAACCCATAACCACCCAACGGCAATTTCACCTTTCCCAGGTGCGGCAACAGGCTCTGGTGGTGAAATCCGTGATGAAGGTGCTACTGGTCGTGGTTCAAAACCTAAAGCGGGTTTGGTTGGTTTTACCGTATCTAACTTACGTATTCCTGGTGCTGAGCAGCCGTGGGAATTCGAATACGGCAAGCCACAGCGTATTGTTAGCGCTCTTGATATTATGCTTGAAGGCCCACTTGGTGGCGCTGCATTTAACAACGAGTTTGGTCGTCCTGCGCTACTGGGTTATTTCCGTACCTTTGAGCAAGAAGTCAATAGCTTCAACGGTGTTGAAGTGCGCGGCTATCACAAACCTATTATGTTAGCTGGTGGTTTAGGTAATATTCGTCGCGAGCATATCGAAAAAGGCGAAATCACGGTAGGCGCTAAGCTTATTGTGCTTGGCGGCCCTGCAATGAACATTGGTCTTGGTGGCGGTGCAGCGTCATCAATGGCATCTGGCCAATCAAACGAAGATTTAGACTTTGCCTCGGTACAGCGTGACAACCCAGAAATGGAGCGTCGCTGTCAGGAAGTGATTGATGCATGTTGGCAGTTAGGGGATAAAAACCCTATTCAATTTATCCATGACGTGGGCGCAGGTGGTCTTTCAAATGCACTACCTGAGTTGGTTAACGATGGCGGTCGCGGCGGTAACTTTGAGCTTAGAAAAGTATTGTCTGATGAGCCTGGTATGACACCGCTGGAGCTATGGTGTAACGAATCGCAAGAGCGCTATGTTTTATCTGTCGCACCAGAAAACATGCCGGTGTTTGAAGCGATTTGTGCTCGCGAACGTGCGCCGTTTGCTGTGGTTGGTGAAGCCACTGCCGAGCAGCACCTAAACCTGAACGACAGCCAGTTTGACAACAAACCTATCGATATGCCCCTTGATGTACTTTTAGGCAAGCCGCCTAAGATGCACCGCGACGTAAGCTCGACCAAGGTTAGCTCGCCAGCACTAGATGAAGCTGCCATTACCTTAAGTGATGCAGCAAATCGCATTTTATCTTTGCCTACCGTGGCAGAGAAAACTTTTCTTATCACCATTGGTGACCGCTCGGTTACCGGCCTTGTAAGTCGCGATCAAATGGTAGGCCCATGGCAGGTGCCGGTGGCAGATGTGGCGGTTACTGCAACAGCGTTTGACACCTACCACGGTGAAGCGATGTCGATGGGGGAGCGTACGCCTGTCGCGTTACTATCGCACGGCGCGTCTGCACGTCTTGCGGTGGGTGAAGCGTTAACCAATATTGCTGCAGCAAACATCGGCGATATTAAGCGCATTAAACTGTCTGCAAACTGGATGGCAGCAGCCGGACACCCAGGTGAAGATGCAGGTCTATATGAAGCGGTTAAAGCAGTGGGGGAGGAGCTTTGCCCAGAGCTAGGGCTAACCATTCCTGTGGGTAAAGATTCCATGTCGATGAAAACCGCATGGAATGAAAACGGTGAAGATAAAGCGGTAACTTCTCCGCTATCACTCGTTATTTCTGCCTTTGGCGCGGTAAAAGATATTCGCAAAACCCTAACACCTCAGCTACGTACAGACAAAGGTGCAAGCCGCTTGCTGCTACTCGATTTGGGCGAAGGTAAAAATCGCTTGGGCGCGAGCTGCTTGGCACAAGTCTATACTCAGCTTGGTGATAGCCCAGCAGATGTGGTTTCTGCAACTCGCCTTAAAGCCTTCTTTGATGCCATGCAGACGTTAATCGAAAAAGGCTTGGTGTGTGCTTATCACGACCGTTCAGATGGTGGCCTGTTTACTACCGTTGCTGAAATGGCCTTTGCCGGTAAAACAGGCGTAAGCGTTAACCTTGATAGCCTTGGTAGCTCTTCAGCTAACCACGATATTGCCGTATTGTTCAATGAAGAACTCGGTGGCGTCATTCAAGTGCTTGAAAGCGATATGGATGCCGTTAATGCAGTACTGGCTGAATTCGGTTTAACTGAATTGACTCACGATATCGGTACGCTCAATAGCACAGATATGATTGAGTTTAGTCGCGACGGCGTCGCTGTACTGTCTGATAGCCGCGTATCGATGCGTACAACATGGGCACAAACTACCTATGAAATGCAGAAACTGCGTGATAACCCTGAGTGTGCTGAACAAGAACACGCTGCAAAGCAAGATGCAGCAGACCCAGGTTTGCATGCTGCGTTGTCTTACGATGTAAATGAAGACGTTGCAGCACCCTATATTGCTAAAGGCATTAAGCCAAAAGTGGCGATATTAAGAGAACAGGGCGTTAACTCGCATCTTGAAATGGCGGCTGCATTTACTCGCGCAGGCTTCGACGCTATCGACGTACATATGAGTGATGTATTAGCGGGTCGAACTACCCTTGAACAGTTTGCGGGTCTTGCAGCTTGCGGTGGTTTCTCTTACGGTGACGTATTAGGTGCAGGTGAAGGTTGGGCAAAATCTATATTGTTCAACAGCATGGCTCGGGATCAGTTCGAAGGCTTCTTTAACCGCAATGACACCTTTAGTTTAGGGGTATGTAACGGTTGTCAGATGCTATCGAACCTCAAGTCATTGATTCCCGGTACTGAGCACTGGCCACACTTTGTAACTAACCAGTCGGCGCGCTTTGAAGCCCGTGTTGCAATGGTTGAAGTGATGGAGTCTAAATCTGTGTTACTTGATGGCATGGCTGGTTCGCGTATGCCAATTGCGGTATCGCACGGTGAAGGTCAGGCAGAATTTGCTAATGACAATGCGCTAACACAAGTTGGCGCACAGGTGGCGATGCGTTACGTAGACAACTATGGCAAGCCAACCATGCAATACCCGGCAAACCCGAACGGTTCACCGCAAGGCATCACGGGCCTAACCTCACTAGATGGGCGGAGCACTATCATGATGCCGCACCCTGAACGTGTATTTAGAACCGTAGCAAACTCGTGGCGTCCTGACGATTGGCAAGAAGACGGTGCATGGATGCGAATCTTTAGAAATGCTCGCAAATTCGTAGGTTAGTAAAACAGTGAGTTTTCAATGAAATAGGGGGAAACCCCTGTTTTATTCTTTAAATTAATACTGTTTAATAAATATACATACCTTAAATGGGTGCCAAAGCTTTGGCGAAGTGTCAAAAATCTGATTTTTGCCCTTGTCATCAGTTTGTCACTGATCTATTGTAGTGCAAGCAAGGAATGCGACTAGGTTACAGGAGTTGAGTTAGGGCTGTACCGGTGATCATTATCTGTTTACTGGTTATTAATAATAAGAGACGACCGATGAATCGTTCTTCAAAAGGGTTTGGCTTAACCGGAGTGGCTGTGGCGGTAGTGTTGATGTTCGTAACTGCTGTTTTTAGCACATCTGCGAAGTCTGCCGAAGCTCCAACAATGCTAAATGTGCAGTCTTCAGTTAAGTAGTCTGAAAGAAAAATTCTAACGCCCGTATCAAGTTATTTGATACGGGCGTTAATCATTATGGGCCTTGAGAAAAGTTCGCTTTTCTATTTTTTTTATATCGAAGCTTGAACGACGAAATTTGGTCCAAAATAACCAGCCTCTTACTTTACCCTTTCTTATTTTTTTCCCTATTGATTAGCTTTTGCATAGGATGCTTTTTAAGCAATACATAGGTAGCACCAAAACCTCCGTGCATAGGTTGTGCGGTATGGTAGGCAATCACTTCATCAAGTTCTTTTAGCCAATGATTAACGTAGCTTTTCTTTAATGCTGGGAAGGGTTTACTATTTTCGCCTGTTCCATGTTTTATAAGCAGTGCACGAACTCCTCGCTCATGACTAGATTTAATTGTGTTATAAATCACGTCTCGGCTTTGCGCCAAGGTTTTCCCTGCTAGTGTTATGTTGGTCTCTAAAGGGTATTTCCCAAGGCGAAGCTTTTTAAATACGCCGTCCTGGATACCTGGTTGCTGGAAGTGTATAAACTCATCTGGCGGTACAGGCTTCACACCTTCCATGCTTAACGGGTTAGTAAAATTTTCTCGGGCGCTTAACTGTTTGGCTGCACGTTTCTGTTTGTCGGCCAGCGCCTGTTCAGGATCGTGTAATAAAGCCTTATCATCGCAAGCGATAGGTTTTACATCCTGCATTTCTGCAAAAAACGAATCGATATCGTCGTTCTCAATTTGGGTCATATTAATTCCCGTACAAGCTACTTCTCTATCTCTTATATGCTATTAGAGCGCCGTTGGACTCTGGAGAACAAGCGTTTGATTTGTCACCGAGCGCAACGGAATATTACACCATCAACTTTGGTGTAATAACAAAATGGGGATTAAATTCTAAAAATCATCGTTTAGAAAATGGCACCGGGTTCGGCTAATGCTTGAATGGCATCCCACTCCTCCTCAGAAAATGGGCACTCTTCAGCCGTCTCGGTACAACCATCAGCGTCATTAGGTGGTGGGGAATCGAAAGTCATAATGCTCTCCTGTTTTGGAGAGTATTACTTAAACTGGCCAAATTACAACCAAAGGTTGAAATTTTCTTTAATATGACAGGCAATGATGTGTATAAGCATCTTTACTGCAAAAAGCAGAGGTGTAGGGCAGTTTATGGCGTTCCCAACAGGACTCGAACCTGTAGCTTTCGCTTAGGAGGCGAAGGATTTATCCAGTTAATCGATGGGAACCAGAAAGTTTAGAATTGTGCTAAACGCACCTATGAACTGATTACTAGCTAATTATTATTGTCTTTTTTTATCATATCGTCATTTACCACTGATGTTAACTGTTGAAAAATGCCACCTGTCACGATTCTATAAAATCTAATTCTTCGAGTAGATCAAACCATAGTTCGATATTGCTTAGAGGGAGGCCTGCAACGTCAACGCGTTTGCTATTCTTAATTTTTTAAGCCCACGCCTTGCAGGGGTTGTTTAACCAATTTATATCTCTGTTACAATCCACATCTGACCATTCCCATGTTGTTTTTGTGCGATTTCTGCACATTATTTGGAAATTAGAAAGTGAAAATAATTAAAAAAGCTCATGTAAGGGCTCGTTCTACTTCGATCATATTCTTAACCACTTGTCTTAGCTCAACTATTGCCTCAGCGTTTGCGACTGAACAAAGTGGTAAGGTAAAGGACGAGGTAGAGCGCTACTTGATAACAGGCTCCAGAATTAAACACGTTGAATTAGAAAGTCCTAGTCCGACGATTGTTATAAGCGCAGATGATCTTACAGCCCAAGGCTTTAATACTGTGTATGAAGCTCTCCAGTCTTTCGCCGGTGCAACAGGTAGTAATCGGGGGCAGGCATTAGAAGGTTCGGCTAGAAATGCCGAAACTATAAACTTGCGAGGGCTTGGGCCAAACCGCACACTGTTCTTGTTAAACGGCAAACGCGTGGCTAACTATCCGCGCGTGTTTGATGGTGACTATAACGTCTTCAATATCGCAAGTATTCCTACCGCAGCTGTAGAAAGAATAGAAATTGTCACTGGTGCAAGTTCTTCTGTTTATGGTTCGGATGCCATGGCAGGCGTTGTCAACATTATAACTAAACGCAATGTTGAAACTACTACACTCACGGCGCGCCTGTCGCGCTCTGGTCATGATGATGCCGCAAATAAACGTTTTGCTCTGGTAACAGGTAATACGGCTACTTCTAGCGGTTGGACATTGGCCATCGAGTACGAAAATCAAGATATGCTTAGGGGGAAACAACGGGATTGGTTAGATGACAGATTTGATACTCCTGCTGACCTTGCAAGTCAAAATGAGTTTCGTACACAGCTACCCCGGGCACTCTCCGTATTTCATCTTCCTGTAGGCGCAGATGACTTCACCGCGTTAGATCCCATGAGGGAAAGGTGCGATCAGTTTGGCGATCTTACCTACACCAATATCTCTTTCTTGGGAAATTATTGCGGCAGAGATAACACTGGTGACGGCGCATTGATTCACGATAGAGAAAATTTATCAGTCTACTTTACAGGAACTTACGAATTATCAAATACAAATTCGCTGTCTATGGATATGCTCTATTGGCACAGCGATGCTCACCGTGTAGACAGCAAAAGCTGGTCGTCAGATTTTTTAAAGGAAGAGATCTTAGCCGGTCCCAATGCGCTGGGGGATGGTATGTTTCTAACCAGTGATGGTACAACTTACATGGTGATGCGTGATTTTCAATCTGAGGAGCTGCTCATGGGACGGGGACAGCAGGAGAGGTTTGAAGAAAGCATGCTTAATCTGTCACTTTCGCTTTCAGGAGAGCTGTTCGACAACTATGACTATGAAATATATGCTAGTCATAGTTTTACCAATAATTCCCAAAGCAGTTATCAGTTAAAAAGTGAGAAAGCTTCAGATTATTTTGTGGATCACAATCAGCAAACGGATGAGTTAACTCTTGATTTAAATCGCTGGTGGCAACCCCTTAGTGAAACAGGGTTTAATACAATTTTTGGGTTGGATAGATCTACCTCAGATGCCAGTGTTACGACGGCAGGTTTAACATTGGCTGGTGAACTAAATCGAATTAGCGAACGCCCAGCTAATATTGCAACTTTTGTTGAATATGAGTCATCAGAGTATGACTTAAACGAGCACCCTCGAACCCTTGGGAAAGAAGGGCAGGGCTGGGTCGGAAAAACCGGCACAGCGGGCAATGGCAAAAGAAACCGTTATGCATTAGGCGCTGAATTTAGTATCCCCCTTGCCAATAAGCTGACCTTATCTGCATCGGCCCGGTACGATAGATACATTGATAACACGGCTGTAGATGGCGCACCTACTTATAAGTTAGGGTTACAGTGGCGTCCTATAGATTCACTGTTGTTCAGAGGTAGTCACGGGACAGTGTTTCGCGCACCGGATTTGCACAATGTGTTTAAAGGTGCCTCAGGCTCATTTAACTTTGTTGGTGATTATGCCTTGATCGACTCTTGCGCCGCGTTAACTCAAGGCCGCCTTGATGATATTTTGATTGGGACATCCAATCTGGATGCTCTAGCACAAACCTGTGATGCACAGTTCGATTTTACGGGCTTCTATGGTGTGCTTAACGAGTCTTCTGGTAATCAGGACCTGAAAGAAGAAACAGGCTATTCCAATACATTAGGTGTGGTTTGGTCTTTTTACAAAGACTCTTTTCTATCATTCGACTTTTTTAGGATCAAATTGGAAGATCTCGTTACTCCGGATTCAGTGATGAATCTTAATCTGACAGAGTATCAGTGCCTTAGTGGTCAATTAGATAGAAGCTCGTCGGCTTGTGCGTATGCATTAAGCCGCACACATCGCAACGGTGAACTCGGCTTTAATTCTTATAAAATCAATAAAGTACAAACCAGCTTTGTGAACACAGCAATGCAGGAAACTACAGGTTTTGATATGGCGTTAATCGCGAAGGTGGAGTTAGATAATGTCGGTTTGGTTAAGGTCAAGTCTAATTATACACATTTGCTCGAAACTCGCTTGCAAGGGGCGCCTGATGAGGAAGTAGATGATAATTATCGAGACAATTATTACAACGCTAATTTCCGTTCAAAAATCAACACTGTAATTGAATTGATTAAGGATAAATGGACAGTATCTTTGGCGCATACTCGCTACGGCTCGTTGTGGAATGATGTGAGGTCAGGTGACTATACTCAGCTAGACCGCAGGCGGTATGCTCCGCTTAATCTGTACAACTTAGGCATTAGTTATCAAGTACAGCAAAGACATAACCTGCGCGTGGGCGTGGTCAACCTTTTTGATAGCCGAGCACGCTTTGACGCTTCTCAGCAGCAGTATCCGTATTTCCGAGCGGAAGCTTATCCGCAAACCACTATCTTTATTGGTCGTCATTTTAGCTTATCTTACCAAGCAGAAATTTAACGCTAACTATGTGCCTCTATTTAGAGGCACAACATCACATACACATGCTATGAATAACAGTCGTACTCAAGTCTTTTATACTCTACTCGATTTGGAAGAATCTGAGCAGGAAGCTTTTCTCGAAGCGCTAAAACATACACAGCCTTCGATGCATCAACAGCTTATTGAGATGCTAGAAGTAACCGAAACTGATGAGTTTAGTCTAACTAAAGTGCTGGGTGAGTCAGCTTCTGCGCTATTTAACGAGGCAAATTTTACCGGATTGCTATTAGATAAATACCAAGTAGCAGAGCAAATTGGTAAGGGTGGCATGGGCGTAGTCTATTCTGCCAATCGTCGTGACCATACCTACCAGCAAGATTTGGCGATAAAGTTTATTCAGCCTGATTTGACTCAAGTATTGGGAAAACGCGCCTTATTTGAGGAGGCGCAGCTATTGGCACTACTAAATCACCCTTGCATAGCAAAGGTATTTGATGCTGGAGAGCATCAAGGCTGTGTTTACATGGTCATGGAAAAAATACATGGCACGGGTTTAATGGCCTATCTCGCTGCAACCCCTATGACGGTGAGGCAAAAGTTACATCTATTCGATAGCATCTGTGATGCTGTTGAACACGCCCATCAAAACCAGATTCTACACGGAGATATAAAACCTGAAAATGTACTGATAGATCAAAGAGCAATGCCAAAAATCTTTGACTTCAATATCACCCAACGACACCAATCCCTAGGAGAGCATGGCGTGCCTATAAAGGCACTCAGTAAAGCCTTCGCCAGTCCGGAACAGCTGAGAGGAGAGCATTTAACTCAACAAAGTGATCTCTTTTCTTTGGGCAAATTGCTGCAAGCTATGCTTAGGACAGATGCAATTAAGCCAGAACTTACGCAGATATTGCATAAAGCGACCTATGCGCTACCTCAGCAGCGCTACCACACCCTCGCTGCGTTTAGGCAAGATCTGCAATACTATATTGAGAATCGCCCAGTTAGTGTGCAAAAACGCTCTCCCTGGTATGTGCTCAAAAAGCTTATTCAGCGCAGGCCTGTTTCTAGCGGGCTGGTGTGCGCTTTTACATTATCTGTTATTGGTTTTAGTGCGCTGCTCTTTGAGCAAAATAGACAGTTAGTCATCGAACAAAACTTAACGCAGGATATGGTATTGGAATTGACCAATATTATTTTTCACGGGAAAGAAATAGCGCACCCAAGTCAGTTCAATAACATGCTTGAGTTAACCCGTCGAAGTGTACTGGCTAACCAACATTTACCAGAAGATTTAAAGCAAAGAATGTTGACTGCAATGCTCTCGCCAGTGCCACCCAAACAAATGATAGAAGCAGAAACTGAGAGTCAAGAGTGAAAAAGATATTACTAGGATGTTTGGCTATAGTGTTACCGCTTATGCTGGTCTATATGATCGATCAAAAACAACCTTTGTTGACAGGCCAGCTAGTTGCACCGCGCATAAGCGGACTTTATTACGAAACTAGCTCAGGTCTCCATGGGTACACGTTTGAAGGGAAATTTAGCTACCAAAATAAAGACACAATTACCTTCTATTGGGGTAATCAACACGATGATTATCCTCTTGGTAGCGCAAGTGCCCAAGGTGTACTTACCCTCGCTAATTTGGCTATGTCGCCGCAAAAATATAATAACCTTTTGCGTACCTTGGTGGCCCTTGATACTCACCCGGAAGATACGCGAGGCATACTGCTTCAACCCGAGGCCTTGGCCCTTGGTGATGTTCATCAAGCGCTTAGCCAAGCAGATTGGCACAATCCTCACTTTTCTATACCTCCACTTGCGCTTCCCAGTCTAGAGCAGGCAAGTGCTTATATGCGAGAAGGATACAACCGATTTGTATTTCGCCCCCTTAATTTAATTTTACGAAAAACATTTATAAAACTGCGCAAGAGCGATGGCGAGCTATGTTTTTACGACCTCGCGAAAGGCGTCAATAAAGCATATAAAGGCCCAATTGGTCGAATAACATATAAGGTAACCGATGAGCTTATTTACAGTTACCCAGATAAAGGGGATCACTTTGGAAGCAGGGATGGCAGTGTTGATCAGTGTGAGTTAAATCTTGTTTACCAACTTAAAAAACAGGAGGTTGCGCCAATAAGTGATGTTGCAGGTTTTAAAGGTGTGATTGGCTGTGCCCACAAAGGTTGTACTTATAGTGATCTAAGCGGTTTCAGTATTGAAGATTATGTTGATGGAAATGAAAGAAAATATCGTTCAGTTGCCTTTAGCTTTGACGCAAAGACTCAACTCGTGACGGAAAAAAAACAAGGGTTAGGCAAAACTGAAGGGATTAGAACGGCGAATTTAGAAGAGTTTATTATGTTTACCACAGTCGCGAGTGCAGAAAAAACGATTGATTTCGACGGTATCTGGCAAGAAACTCACTATGTCAAAAAACGCAAGCCAAGCTTTCGCTGTTTGCTTATTAATAAAGGTCAAGTATACCAGGCGCCTATTTTAGAGGATGAATGTAAACGAGATCCAACGCTATATACCGAAGTGGTTTCAGCAAACTACGCTGACATGTGGTGGTTAAGGCCAAAGTCTTCAGCCGCTACGTTGGCACAACTAAATACGCCTGTAAAATGGTATGACAAAGCTGACACTGAACAATATACCCGATGGGAATATGTACCCGTGGGAGACGACTGGCTGTCAGGTACTCTATTCAGATTGCAATTAGCCATAATAATCGATAAGAATGGCAAAAAAAAACGAGCGGAGACGTTCTCCGTGAGGGAATACAAGCGACTATTTAACACGAACGATAAAGATAATGACTGAAGAACTTACCGAAATAATTCAAAAGTGGCATCAAGGTGATAACTTAGCTCAAGATTCTTTATTTCATTTTGCTTACATGCAGTTGCGAGTATTAGCGAAGCGTGAGCGTATAAAAGTTAGCAATAAATACACTGACAATAACTTATTGCTTGGCGAAGAAGTATACAATACCACGTCTATAATTCATGAAGCCTATCTTAAGCTAGAAAAATCTGATGTTTCCTACATTCGGAACCGTCGCGAGTTTTATTCTATGACCGCTAAGGTGATGAGGCAGGTCATGTTCGAGAAAGCTCGAAAAATTGGGGCAAAGAAACGCCTTCCACCCGAAGAATATCCAGAACACGGAGATGGAGGAGACATGATGAGTAATAACGCTTTAGATCAGGCTTTAGAGCAATTTAGTAATCGTTATCCCCGTCAATCTGAGATACTGCAGCTGAAGTATTTCATGGGTTTCGATAATAAAAAAATCAGCGAAATTCTACAATATAGCCAAAGTTTGGTTGAAAAAGATGCAAAATTTGCCAAATCTTGGATGAAAATCAATCTAAATTAACTCCTATCAAATTTTTTCATTTTCTTTTACGAAATTGAAATGCTTTTTCGTTCCTTGTGCTTCTACAAATGCATCATTAATTTTCACTTTGTGTTGTCTGTTTATTTTATTCACATGCAAACAACACATGTAAAAAGGTCGTTTGACATTCAAATGACGACTAGGTGGAAATACATTTACTAGTAGGAGTCTCTTTATTGTGTTGGTGAGAAAACGTTCAACAATAAACACACTCTCGCAAACGGAGGGAGCGCTTATCTCGCCTCAGAGCGCAAAAAACTCAATCTAATTTAAATGCCCATTCTTTACATATTTACATTAATCCATGGAGTATTAGATGTTTAAGAAATTTGTTTTGTCCAGTTTGTGCTTGTCTGTTCTTGTTGCGTGCGGTGGAGGCTCGTCTGATAGCAGCAATATGCCCGTTGATGACGCCACATCCACTCCTCCATCTACCGAAAAAGTTGTGACGGTGATAGATGGCTACCTGAGCGATGCTTCAGTATGTGGAATTGAGTCAGGAAGCACTCAATGTTTGGAGCTTGGTACTACTAACGAACAAGGGCAAGTGTTCATAAGCGGTGATTTTGAGGGCAGGCTTGTTGCAACAATAAAAGGTGGAAACACTAAAGATACCGATCGAGTTGGTTTTGTACCTCGTAGTTATCAGATGATAGCGGATATTATCGGTGAAGAAGATGCGGTTATCACGCCTTTTACAATGTTGGATTCGCTAAATGAAGAAAAAACGCTTGAAGATCTTTCTAGCTATCTCAACTTGCCACTTTCAGTATTAGAAGGTGATTACATTGCTAGTGATGCAGCAGAGAGTGCACATGTTCACGCCCTTGCCAGAGCAGTGACGGGGTTATTCTCTAATGAATATCAGGATAACGACATTGAACATCTATTCGCCGTCACTAAAAATGTCAACAATTATATCACAACTGAGCTAGTCAATATTGGCGTTGACTTGAATTCTGTAAATATCTTAGCTGATGAAAATGAGATATCTCATAAGGACAGAGTAAAGTCATTGCGCAGCTATTTGGAGCAGGGAACTCTGAACATCAGTAGCATGAATGCGCCTTTTTTTGCTAGAGAAGGCGTCCGCGAAATCACGTTTGGTGGCGGGACGTTTACTTTAAATGGCTACACGGGAAATTATACGATTGATGGTGACGAGTTAACAACAACTGCAAATGGTGAGAGCGAAACAGATGTCTTTCTTTATATGTCATCATCTTTATCACTGTCTGTGCCGGTTAATGAAAAAGACCTTACTATTATCTCTCCGATTCAACTGGGTAAACATCAGGCTCTTTTCCCGACTGACAAGCCGGCATCATGGGAAATTTCAGGGCTAGCCGGAAAAACTCGATATCTGATTTTTGATGATGCAAGAATTTCGGACAGTGGGGCGCAGCCAGCCTTCGTTAAGCTGGAGTTTGGCGATGATACCGTAACCTTAACCGAGGCCGGTGAAAGCAAGACTGTTCCTTGGAAAATGGATCTAGCTGACGGGTTCAGCAAAAGTGTTTTTGAAATCACACTGGAAGAGAGAGTGCTGCAGTTTTCAGAAATATTATTTGATGGCAATATTGCCGTTCTCAGTTCTAATCGAAGTATTACTCCTCCAACGCTAATGTTGAACGACGAGGCATTGGCTAAATCTATCTACAATAAATGGAAATCTATCTAGACAACAAGCGCTGAAAGATAATAGGAAAATCACATGAAATTTAGAGCAATTGGGTTAGTACTGGCAATCAGTCTACTAACAGCGTGTGGCGGACATGGCTTCGAAGGTCAGTGGAAAATGGATGCTGGCAAGACAACGAACAAATACATGCACATGGCCGGTGTAGATAACACACTAACTATCGGAGACGATTTCATCGAGAGTGAAGGGACAAGAGTAGAAATGGATATCTTTACCCGTGAATCCAATGATAAAAACTATCTTATATTTAAAACAGAAGACGGGCGTGAACAAGGTTACGAGATCATTGACAATGACACTCTAATATCGGGAAGAGGTTTTGCCGCAATTAGGTATAAGCGTATGTAGTTTTATCACTTTGTTTCGGTTGTGAACATGAAACTGGAGAAAGTCCGTTCTCTTTAAAATGTAAACGAGTGTGATAAAAAGTCACACTCGTTTTTTGCTTCAAAAAGAGTACAAATAAGAGGATGTTAGGTCGGAGTAGCGCATATTTCTAAATATCCGTTGGCGGTAGTTTATCAATTGCGGTTTTCAGTACTTCCGACTCCGTTGGAGGCGTTACACCGACACCACTTCCGCTGTCACTGGAAGTATCACCTACTAAGTCGCTTAAACTGATAGTAGAAACACTCTCAATATTAGACTCGGGCGATGTTGGCTCTGTTGAAGGCAGAATTAAATCTTCTGGGGGAGGCTCAATATCTACAGCCTCTTCCGTTACTTCCGTAACTGGTCCGGTGGTGACAATATCGCTATCTTCAGGAAGGGTGATAGTGTCTTCTAGCATTACGCCAGAGGTAATAGGTCCTGTATTTATATTTTCTGTTGGCTCGGTGCTCATGAGCGGCGCCGCAGGCTCGCTTTCCGATACCGTCTGTGGGAGTGTATTTAGCTCAACGATTTGAAGCGTTTGCTCCTCTAAATCGTTTATATCAGGCGCAATGGGTTCATCTGTTACGGTCGTATCACTGCTATCAGATGCACTTACAGATTCAGATGAGCTATTTGATACCACACCTGATACACCTTCACCAGATGCCGTTACAAACACGTTAAACGCTGCCTGTTCGATAGTACCGTCTGGATATTCGATACGATAAGTAAAGGTATCCGTTAAGGTCCCACCAAACACGGCTAGCGTGTTATCCGGGGTGTAAGTGTATACGCCAGTTTCGTCAATCTGCAGCGTACCGTAATCACCCACTAACGTGATGCCACCTACAGCGTCTTGGAAGTTAGTTCCATCGGTAGATACCGTCACGTCGTATGTTGGACCAAACAGCACATCGTTTTCGAACAGGTTGCCCGTAGCGGTTTGTACGCTGTTAACTTCAAACTGGTCAAGATAGTTGATGGTAGAGGATAGGTCTACACTAATACTACCGGCTACGCCAACGCCAGTCGTACCGCTCATCGACAGGCGGTACAAACCTTCAGTTAATCCGTTGACGGTAAGCACGGTATCACTGTCAATACCTAACAAACTGATAAGTTCGCCGTTTGGGAAAACCTTGTACGCTCCCCATGCTCCGTTTTCAAACTTTTCTACGGAAACAGTAAGGCTTGAAACCAGTGACAACAGACTGCCATTATCAACGTTTAACGAAATATCTTGGGTGGTGTTTGCTGCTATGGTAAAAGTGTTACTTGTATCGCTAAAGCTCCCGCCAAAAATACTTGCTAAATAGGTGTGAGATAGCGCATCCAGTTCACTAGGGCCAGCTTCCGAAACAAAATCATAGGTCAATTCAGCACGGGCCGAGTCTGCAGATATCCCTTGCCCCGATAAATTGAAGTTTAAGTTTGCGGTAGAGGTATTAGTGCCATCTGAAATAGTATAGCTGAAGCTATCTGTATTACCTAAGCCATCGCGCACGCCGTTGGCTATGTAGGTGTAGCGGCCGTCTTCAAAGATAGTGAGGTTGCCATAGTCACCTTCAATGGTAACCCCCGAGAGCCCAGTACCCAATACGGTCACCGATTCTCCATTGGTATGGGTAACTTGCGTAACCACGCCGCCCTCAGCAATGCTGTCAGCTACGTCGCCAGTATTAGCGGCATCAATTACATTACCCGACGTTGACGTGCTACCTTCAAACGCATATTCAGTGAGTGTTGAAGTTATATCGGTAGACTGAAGTAAGGTAAGCGTATTGCTTAGCAGTGCCGCTGCAACAGCATCTAATACGGTATCTACCAGTGCGCCTAACCCTAATAGATTAAGCCCCGTGGTAATGGTACTCACTAAGTCGCCGGCGCCTATGGTGTCTGCGGTGCTTAAGGCTGGCTCAAGTACAAGGTTTCGCACAACTGTACCCAAACCAAGCCCGTTTAATACGCTGGCGTTTGTGCCGTTTAGTGCGTCCTCAACGGCAGTTAGCACTACATCCTGGTTTTCTTCGCCAAGCACTACGCCACCATCACCTAACTCTGTTAGCGTAATCGAGCCGTCGATATTTTGATCAAATAGTGTTTCAAGGGCACTTTCATCATTGCGCACAACCACGGTGTAATCACCAGCAGGTAGCCCAGAGAATTTCGCAACCAGTGTATCGTCGCCGGTTACTCCAATTAGGTTTACCCCGGCTACATCGCCTATTAAAGGGTTATCTGGCGTCATAGCGGTGGCAACCACCTTGCCATCTGAATCAACAATATCGATACGATACGAATCGGCAACGGCCACCAAAGCGGTTTGACTGACCTCTACAACCACTTCGCCAAAGAAACCAGCATTAACAGTAAGCGTTGTGCTAGCTTCTGGCGAGCCTGCTGCTGGTGAGCCTTCAGCTAAGCCCAGCACTTGGAAGTCACTGTCGCTAACTGGGGCATTCACAATGGCCGTTTGTGCACCTAACTCCATGTCATTGTTATCGGTTTGGGCTACTACCGGCGGGAAGTCGCTGCCAGATATGGTGATGGTAAGTGCCGCAATATCAGAAGTTTCGCCATCTGATAAGGTGTAGTTAAACGCTTCATCCTGACCAATTGCGCTACGATCGCCATCTGCAGTATAGGTGTACGTACCGTCTGCAGCTATTTCTAATACACCGTATTGACCTTGTATGGTTATAGTACCTGCCGCAGGCACATTGACAGTATCGCCGGCCGAATTAGTAACAACAGTAATTTGAGCACCGTCTAAGATAGTGTCGGCGCCTACGCCACTAATATCACCGTCGATTAGGTTGCCTTGGGCTACTAAATCACCCGTATAGGTGTATTCGGTCAATGTGGTGGTGATGTCAGTGTCTTGCAATAAGGTTAATGTATTGCTGAGCAAGGCATCAGCAATAACGCTTAAAATGTCATCAAGGAAGCCGGTTAAACCAATTGCGTCAAGAGGCGCAGTGAGCAAATTAACAAGCTGACCTGCGCCAATTACTGTGGTTGTATCTAGAAGTGTTTCTAATACGCCCCTTACTTGTGTACCAACCGTACCAAGTGGAATACCTAAAACACCGGTATTTAACGTTGTTTCAATAGTATCAAGAACGACTGCTTGATTGTCTGGCCCAAGTACAACGCCAGCTGTCCCAAGTTCATCAAGGTCTACATCGTTACTATTGTCATTGTCTAACAAGTCTTCAAGTAAGTTCTCATCATTGCGGACCACCACACTGTAGTTGCCTGCATCAAGGCCTGCTAGCGTAAACGAAATGGTTTCGTCGCCTGTAACATCAAAAATGTCTAGGCCACCGACATCGGCAAGTTGTGAATCTGCGCTTACTCCTTTGTAAACGAGCTGACCGCTCTCGTCATACACCTCAACAATGTAGGCATCGGCAACAGCAACCAATGCTATTTGATCAACTTCTACTAGCACTTCACCCACATGGTTAGGGGAAACGGTAAAGGATGCACTAGCATCAACGCCACCTGTAGACTCTGCTAAGCCAATTATCTGCACGTCGCTGGTGGTTTCAGGTGGGTTTACGGTAACGACAGGCTCACCCATATCAATGGCGTTGCCATCGTTGATGGCATCAAGTGCTTGTACAACTACATTTTGGCTAGCGGTGCTCGCAGTATTTCCTGCCTCATCAGTGACTGTTGCCACCACCGTGTAGGTGCCCGCTGGTAGCGGTGTGCCTGTTAAATCAAGGCTCCAATTACCGCTGCCATCAATGGTAAGTTCAGGGTCAGTGCCAAAGGTATAGGACGTGCCATCAACGGTAACGGTTAGGGTAGTATTGTCACCAAGGTCGACCGTTCCATTGAAAATAAGCGTGCTGTCACTGGTTATAAAGTCTCCAGCCACCCCAGAGTCGTTTGAGATACTGTCGAACGTTGCTGTCTGACCATTATTGTTTTCATCAATACTGGTATCGATGACAGCTGTACCTGTAGCTGTGTCAGTATTACCCGCAGCATCGGTAGCGGTAACTGCTGCCGTATAATTTCCTTCAGCAAGCAGGGCGACGATATTGTCAGCTAGCGTCCACGTGCCGTCACCGTTGTTGGTAGCGGTGTAATCATTGCCGTCGATAGTGACCACCACAATTGCATTGGGATCGCTCACCGTACCGGTAAGTGCAGGCGTGGTGTCGTTGGTAGTCAGATCGTTAATGGCTACCGTAGGTGCTGTGGTATCAATCACCACAGTGCCAGAGTTAGTTCCGGTATTACCATCGGCATCAGTAGCAGTAACGGTGGCGGTATAGCTGCCTTCGGCTAGCGTAGCAACTGCGTTGTCAGCTAACGTCCACGTGCCATCACCGTTGTTGGTAGCGGTGTAGTTATTGCCGTCGATAGTGACTACTACAGTAGCCGTTGCGTCATCAACCGTACCTGTTAGTGCAGGCGTAGTGTCGTTGGTAGTCAGATCGTTAATGGCAACCGTGGGTGCGGTGGTATCAATCACCACAGTGCCAGAGTTAGTTCCGTTATTACCATCGGCATCAGTAGCAGTAACGGTGGCGGTATAGCTGCCTTCTGCTAGCGTAGCAACTACGTCATCAGCTAGTGTCCACGAACCGTCACCATTGTTAGTTGCGGTGTAGTCATTGCCGTCGATAGTGACCACCACAACCGCATTCGGATCGCTCACCGTACCAGTAAGTTCTGGCGTAGTGTCGTTGGTAGTCAGATCGTTAATGGCAACCGTGGGTGCGGTGGTATCAATTACTACTGTG